>NZ_DATBQF010000026.1:0-20251 GCF_036560965.1 Methylosinus sp.
GACGGATGTGACGGGCATCGTGACGCTCCCCGAGGGCGTCGAGATGGTGATGCCGGGCGACAATGTGGCGATGGAGGTGAACCTCATCGTTCCGATCGCCATGGAGGAGAAGCTGCGCTTCGCCATTCGCGAAGGCGGTCGCACCGTCGGGGCCGGCGTCGTCGCCTCGATCATCGAATAAGGAATTTGGACCGCGAGCCTGATGGGCTCGCATTCACGAAGGGCGATCGCGAGCCTCGCAGGCTCGCGGTCCAGGGCGAGCCGCGCGGCCCGCGGTCCAAGAGGAAGACGCTGATGAACGGACAGAATATCCGGATTCGCCTGAAGGCGTTCGATCACCGGATTCTCGACACGTCGACGAAGGAGATCGTCTCCACCGCCAAGCGCACGGGCGCGCAGGTGCGGGGACCGATTCCGCTGCCGACCAAGATCGAGAAATTCACGGTGAACCGTTCGCCGCATATCGACAAGAAATCGCGCGAGCAGTTCGAGATCCGGACTCATAAGCGCGTGCTCGATATCGTCGATCCGACCCCGCAGACGGTGGACGCGCTGATGAAGCTCGATCTCGCCGCGGGCGTCGACGTCGAGATCAAGCTGTAAGAAGAGAAATGAACCGGGCGCCTCTCGCCATGAGAGCGATGCGCCTTTCGAAGGAAGAGATCATGCGGTCTGGCGTCATCGCGCAAAAGGTCGGAATGACCCGCGTCTTCACCGAAGCGGGCGAGCATGTGCCGGTCACGGTGCTGAAGCTCGACGGCTGCCAAGTCGTCGCCCATCGGACCATGGAGCAGAACGGCTACACCGCCGTGCAGCTCGGCATCGGCCGCGCCAAGGTGAAGAATGTCTCCAAGGCGGAGCGCGGCCGTTTCGCCGTCGCCAAGGTCGAGCCGAAGCTGAAGCTGGCCGAGTTCCGCGTCGAGGAGACGGAGCTGCTTCCGGTCGGGGCCGAGATCACGGCCGATCATTTCGTCGTCGGCCAGTTCGTCGACGTGACCGGCACGACGATCGGCAAGGGCTTCGCCGGCCCGATGAAGCGCTGGAACTTCGGCGGTCTGCGCGCCACTCACGGCGTGTCGTTGTCGCATCGTTCGCATGGTTCGACCGGCGGCCGTCAGGATCCGGGCAAGACCTTCAAGAACAAGAAAATGGCCGGCCATATGGGCGTCGACCGCGTGACCACGCAGAATCTGCGGGTCGTGCTGACGGACGTCGAGCGCGGCCTGCTGCTGGTGGAGGGCTCTGTGCCCGGACATGCCGGCGGTTGGATTTTTGTGCGCGACGCGGTGAAGCGGGCGCTGCCGGCGGAAGCGCCGCAGCCCGGCAAATATCGTCTGGCGGAAGCCCCCGCCGCGCAAGAAGACAAGAAGGAGGACTGAGCCGTGGTGCAGATCAGCGTCACGTCGTACGACGGCCAGGAAGCCGGCTCGATCGAGCTGGCGGACGAGATTTTCGGGCTCGAACCGCGCCAGGATCTCATCTTCCGCATTATCCGCTGGCAGCTCGCCAAGCGGCGTGCGGGGACGCATGCCGTGAAGAACCGTGCGGACATCGCCCGCACCGGCAAGAAGCTGCATAAGCAGAAGGGCACCGGCGGCGCCCGTCACGGATCGCGGCGCGCGCCGCAATTCATCGGCGGCGGCCGCGCCTTCGGCCCGGTGGTGCGCAGTCATGAGCACGACCTGCCCAAGAAGGTGCGCGTTCTCGCTCTGAAGCACGCGCTTTCGGCCAAGGCGAAAGATGGCGCGATCGTCATTTGGGAGAACGCCGATCTGGCCGAGCCCAAGACGAAGCTGCTGAAAGCGGGTTTCGACAAGACCGGGCTCACCAGCGCGCTCATCATCGACGGCGCCGAGCCGCAGGCGAATTTTGCGCTCGCTGCGCGCAATCTGCCGAGGATCGACGTGCTGCCGGTTCAGGGCGTCAATGTCTACGACATTCTGCGCCGTGAGAAGCTGGTGCTGACCCGCGCCGCGATCGATGCGCTGGAGGCGCGCCTGAAATGAGCAAGGATGTGCGCCATTACGACGTGATCGTCTCGCCGGTCATCACCGAGAAGGCGACGATCGCCTCGGAGCAGAACAAGGTGGTCTTCAATGTCGCGCGGACCGCCACCAAGCCGCAGATCAAAGCGGCGGTGGAGGGCCTGTTCGACGTGAAGGTCGAGGCGGTCAACACGCTGCTGCGCAAAGGCAAGGTGCGCGCCTTCCGAGGCGTGCGCGGCCGGCAGTCGGATGTGAAGAAGGCGGTCGTCACGCTGGCCGAAGGCCACAAGATCGACGTGACGACGGGACTCTAAAGGCAGGCTCGAGGACAAAACCATGGCGCTGAAGACATTCAAGCCGGTCACGCCGAGCCTTCGCCAGCTCGTCATCGTCGACCGAAGCGATCTCTACAAGGGCAAGCCGGTCAAGACGCTGACCGAGGGGCAGTCGTCCAAGGGCGGCCGCAACAACAATGGGCGCGTCACCGTGCGTTTCCGCGGCGGCGGCCACAAGCAGGCCTATCGAATCGTCGACTTCAAGCGCCGCAAGCTGGATGTCGTCGCCAAGGTGGAGCGGATCGAATATGATCCGAACCGCACCGCCTTCATCGCGCTCATCCGTTATGCGGATGACGAGCTCGCTTATATTCTCGCGCCGCAGCGGCTTTCGGTCGGCGACGCGGTGGTGTCGGGCGCCCAGGTCGATGTGAAGCCCGGCAACGCCATGCCGATCGGCAATATTCCGGTCGGCACGATCGTCCACAATGTCGAGATGAAGATCGGCAAGGGCGGCGCGATCGCGCGCTCGGCTGGCAATTATGCGCAGATCGTCGGTCGCGATCAGGGTTATGTGATCCTGCGTCTCAATTCCGGCGAGCAGCGTCTCGTGCATGGCCAGTGCTTCGCGACCATCGGGGCCGTGTCGAATCCCGATCACATGAACATCTCGCTCGGCAAGGCGGGTCGTTCGCGCTGGCTCGGCCGTCGCCCGCACAATCGCGGCGTCACCATGAACCCGGTCGACCATCCGCACGGCGGCGGCGAAGGCCGCACCTCGGGCGGCCGGCATCCGGTGACGCCCTGGGGCAAGCCGACCAAGGGCAAGAAGACCCGCACGAACAAGAAGACCGACAAATTCATCGTGTCCTCGCGGCACGCCAAGAAGAAGAAGGGCTGATCCATGGCTCGCTCGATCTGGAAGGGCCCGTTCGTCGACGGCTATCTGCTGAAAAAGGCGGAGACCGCGCGTGGCTCGGGACGCAGTGACATCATCAAGATCTGGAGCCGTCGCTCCACCATTCTGCCGCAGTTCGTCGGTCTGACCTTCGGCGTGCACAATGGCCACAAGCATGTGCCGGTGGCAGTCAGCGAAGACATGATCGGGCACAAGTTCGGCGAATTCTCTCCGACGCGCACCTTCCATGGTCACGCGGCGGACAAGAAGTCGAAGAGGGGCTGATCGAATGTCCAAGCCGAGCAATCCGCGCGCGCTGGCCGACAATGAGGCGAAAGCCGTCGCCAACACGCTGCGCGTATCCCCGCAGAAGCTCAATCTTCTCGCCCAGCTCATTCGCGGCAAGAAGGTCGATCGCGCGCTCGCCGATCTCGAGTTCTCGCGCAAGCGTATCGCTCACGAGGTGAAGAAGACCTTGGAGAGCGCCATCGCCAACGCCGAGAACAATCACGGTCTCGACGTCGACGATCTGATCGTCGCGCAGGCCTTCGTGGGCAAGTCGCTCGTCATGAAGCGGTTCGCGGCGAGAGCGCGCGGTCGCTCCAGCCGCATCGAGAAGCCTTTCGCGAATCTGACGATCATCGTTCGCGAAGTCGAAGCGCCGGCGAAAGCCTGAAGGGAGCAACCATGGGTCAGAAGGTCAATCCTATCGGGCTGCGCCTCGGCGTCAACCGCACCTGGGATTCGCGCTGGTTCGCCAGCAAAGGCGAATACGCCAAGCTTTTGCACGAGGATCTCGCCATTCGCGCTGCGGTGGCGAAGAATCTCAAGCAGGCGGCGGTGTCGCGCATCATCATCGAGCGCCCGCACAAGAAGTGCCGCGTGACCATTCACTCGGCGCGTCCGGGCGTGGTCATCGGCAAGAAGGGCGCGGATATCGACAAGATCCGCAAGCTCGTCGGCAAGCTCACCGGCAGCGAAGTGGTGATCAATATCGTCGAGGTGAGGAAGCCCGAGGTCGAGGCGACGCTGGTCGCCGATTCGATCGCGCAGCAGCTCGAGCGTCGCGTCGCCTTCCGCCGCGCCATGAAGCGCGCGGTGCAGTCGGCGATGCGTCTCGGCGCGCAGGGCATTCGCATCAATTGCTCGGGCCGTCTCGGCGGCGCCGAAATCGCGCGCCTGGAATGGTATCGCGAGGGCCGCGTGCCGCTGCATACGCTGCGCGCCGATGTGGATTACGGCGTCGCCACCGCGCATACCGCCTATGGCGCCTGCGGCATCAAGGTCTGGATCTTCAAGGGCGAGATCCTGGAGCATGATCCGATGGCGCAGGACAAGCGCCTGGCCGAGCAGGCTGCCGGCGGCGGTGAGCGCGAACACCATGGCGAGCGTCGTCGCCGCGAGCCGCGCGAACCCCGCGACGCGGCCTAATTTCGAGAGTTCGACATCATGTTGCAACCCAAACGCACCAGGTTCCGCAAGGCCTTCAAAGGCCGTATCCACGGAAACGCCAAGGGCGGCTTTTCGCTGAACTTCGGGCAGTTCGGCCTCAAGGCCCTCGAGCCGGAGCGCATCACCGCGCGCCAGATCGAGGCGGCTCGCCGCGCCATGACGCGCCATATGAAGCGCGCCGGCCGCGTGTGGATCCGCATCTTCCCCGACGTGCCGGTCTCCAAAAAGCCGACCGAGGTGCGCATGGGTAAAGGCAAGGGCGCGCCGGAGCTCTGGGCCGTGCGCGTCGCGCCGGGCCGCATCATGTTCGAGGTCGACGGAGTGTCCGGCGAGCTCGCGCGCGAAGCTCTGACGCTCGCCGCCGCGAAGCTGCCGATCAAGACGCGCTTCATCGAGCGCATCGCCGAGTGAGGATTGCGACCATGAGCACGAACAAGCAACGCGTCTCCGATCTTCGCACGCTCTCTCTCGATCTGCTGGACGAGGAAGTGCTGAAGCTGAAGAAAGAGCAGTTCAATCTGCGCTTCCAGCGGGCGACGGGCCAGCTCGAGAACACGGCGCGCGTGCGCGTCGTTCGTCGCGACATCGCCCGCGCCAAATCCATCGCCGCGCAGAAGCGCGCTGAACAACAGAGTTGAGAGAGCGCCAATGCCGAAGCGGATTCTCCAGGGCGTCGTGGTCAGCGACAAGCAGAACAAGACCGTGGTGGTGAAGGTGGAGCGCCGCTTCACCCATCCGCTGTTCAAGAAGACGGTGCGTCGCACCAAGAACTATCATGCGCATGACGAAGCGCAGACGTTCAAGGTCGGCGACGAGGTGACGATCGAAGAGACGGCGCCGATCTCACGGCTGAAGCGCTGGCGTGTCGTCGAAGCCGACAGCAAGGCGTAACGCCTCGAAAAGACGAGACTAGTGGAATGGTTTTCTCGGGCGAAGTCGGGGAACCGAAACCAGACCGAGACGAAGGGCGGGATAAGCCATGATACAGATGCAGACAAATCTCGATGTCGCCGACAACTCGGGCGCCCGCCGCGTCATGTGCATCAAGGTGCTGGGCGGCTCCAAGCGCAAATACGCCGGCGTCGGCGACATTATCGTCGTCTCGATCAAAGAGGCGATTCCGCGCGGTCGCGTGAAGAAGGGCGACGTGCTGAAAGCGGTCGTGGTCCGCACCGCGAAGGACATCAAGCGCGCCGATGGCTCGGTGATCCGCTTCGACTCCAACGCTGCGGTTCTGATCAACAATCAGAAAGAGCCGATCGGCACGCGTATCTTCGGACCCGTGCCGCGCGAGCTGCGCGCCAAGAACCATATGAAGATCATTTCGCTCGCGCCGGAGGTGCTGTAATGGCCGCGAAAATCAAGAAAGGCGACAAGGTCGTCGTTCTCGCCGGCCGTGACAAGGGCCGCACGGGTCAGGTGATTCAGGTGCTGCCGACCGATGGTCGCGCATTCGTCGAGGGCGTCAATCTCGTCAAGCGCCACCAGCGCCAGTCGCGGACGCAGGAGGCGGGCATCATCACCAAGCCGGCGTCGCTCGACCTCTCCAATCTCGCGATCGCCGATCCCAAGGACGGCAAGCCGACGCGCGTCGGATTCAAGATTCTCGATGACGGCCGCAAGGTCCGCATCGCCAAGCGTTCCGGAGAACAGATCGATGGCTGAGGAAAAGAAGCCGAAGGCCGGCAAGGCTCCGAAGGCGGATGGCGACGCCAAGAAGGCGGCGAAATCGAAGGCTGCGCCGAAGTCGTCCGCTCACGAGGACGGCGACGAGCGCCGGGCCTCCGGCGTCAAGTCGCTTCCCGAGGGCCCCTACGAGGTCCGGCTGAAAAAGCACTATGAGGAAGTGGTTCGCGCCAAGCTCATGGAAGAGTTCGGCTATAAGAACGCTTTCGAAGTGCCGGCGATCGAGAAGATCGTGCTGAACATGGGCGTCGGCGAAGCCGTCAACGACACCAAGAAGGTGACGGCGGCTGCGGCCGATCTCGCGCTGATCGCCGGCCAGAGGCCGGTGGTGACGCGGGCGCGCAAGGCGATCTCGACCTTCAAGGTCCGCGAGAACATGCCGATCGGCGCCAAGGTGACGCTGCGCAAGACGCGCATGTATGAATTTCTGGACCGCCTGATCACGATCGCGCTGCCGCGCGTTCGCGACTTCCGCGGCCTGAATCCGAAGTCCTTCGACGGACGCGGCTCCTACGCCCTCGGCATAAAGGAGCATATCGTGTTTCCGGAGATCGACTATGACAAGGCCGAGTCGATTCTCGGCATGGACGTGATCGTCGTGACCACGGCCAAGACCGACGACGAGGCGCGTGCGCTCCTGCGCGCGTTCAATTTCCCGTTCCGGCAGTGAGACGAGCGTAGTCTCAAACGCGGAAACCGAAGGCATAAAACATGGCCAAGAAGAGTTCGATCGAGAACAACAAGCGCAGGGCTAAGCTCGTCAAGGCTTACGCCGGCCGCCGGGCGCGGCTGAAGGCCAAGGCGAATGACGAGGCGTTGACGGCGGAAGAGCGGTTCGAGGCGCGTCTCAAGCTCGCCGAGCTGCCGCGCAATTCCGCGGCGATTCGCTATCGCAACCGCTGCGAGGTCTCGGGGCGCCCGCGCGCTTTCTACCGCAAGCTGAAGCTGTCGCGCGTCGCGCTGCGTGAGCTCGGCTCGCGCGGCCTCATCCCCGGTCTCGTGAAGTCCAGCTGGTAAGGGAGCAGAGCAAATGTCGATCAGCGATCCGTTGGGCGATCTGCTCACCCGCATCCGCAATGCGCAGATGCGCCGCAAGGACAAGGTCTCGACGCCGGGCTCGCGCCTGCGCGGCCATGTTCTCGACGTGTTGAAGGAAGAAGGCTACATCCGCGGCTATACGACCACGGATTTCGGCAATGGCCGCACCGAGTTCGAGGTCGAGCTGAAATATTTCGACGGCGATCCGGTCATCAAGACGATCGAGCGCGTCTCGCGTCCGGGCCGGCGCGTCTATGCGGGCGTCGACAAGACGCCGCGCGTGGCCAATGGCCTCGGCATCACGATCGTGTCGACGCCGAAGGGCGTCATGGCCGATCACAAGGCCCGCGAGAACAATGTCGGCGGCGAGGTGCTGGCGAAGGTCTTCTGACCTGCGTCCGAAAGTTTTGGATAGGACTTCAACCATGTCTCGTATCGGCAAGAAGCCCGTCATCGTGCCGGCCGGCGTGACCGCCACGGTCGACGGCCAGCTCGTCCAAGTGAAGGGCGCGAAAGGCGAGCTGCAGTTCCGGGTTCCCGACGATGTCGCGGTGACCCAGGACGGCAATTCGATCAAGGTCGACCCGCGCTCGACCAGCAAGCGCGCCCGCGCGCTGTGGGGCACCTCGCGCGCTCAGGTCAATAATCTCGTCGTCGGCGTGACCGCCGGCTTCGAGAAGAAGCTCGAGATCAACGGCGTCGGTTATCGCGCCGCGGTCGCCGGCAAGAATCTTCAGCTCGCGCTCGGCTATTCGCACGACGTGAGCTATCCGATTCCCGCCGGCATCGCGATCGTGACGCCGAAGCCGACGGAGATCACCATCACCGGCATCGACAAGCGCCAGGTGGGGCAGGTCGCCGCCGAAATCCGCTCGCTGCGCGGCCCCGAGCCCTATAAGGGCAAGGGCGTGAAATACGCCGGCGAATTCATCTTCCGCAAGGAAGGCAAGAAGAAGTAAGGACGCCAGCCATGGCAAAGGACGTAGATGCAGTCGCCCGCCGCAAGGCCAGGGTCCGTCGCAGCATTCGCGCGCGCGCCTTTGGCCGGCCGCGTCTGTCTGTGTTCCGCTCCTCGGAGCAGATCTATGCGCAGATCATCGACGACGAGAATGGAGTGACCATCGTGTCCGCCTCCTCGCTCGAAAAGGCCAATCGGGAAGCGTTGAAGACGGGCGCCAACAAGGAAGCGGCGCATATCGTCGGCAAGCAGCTCGCCGAGCGCGCTGTCGCCAAGGGCGTCACGGAAGTGGTGTTCGACCGCGGCGCTTATATTTACCACGGCCGCGTGCAGGCGCTGGCCGAGGGCGCCCGCGAGGGCGGCCTGCAATTTTGAGCTCTTCTCCCGTTCTGCGGGAGAAGGCGTCCCGGCCAAAGGGGTCCGAAAGGACATCCGTCGCGCGCGACGGACGATGGCCGGATCGGATCAGGGCCGTGGATGCGGGTTCGGGTTTTCGGGGCGTCGGCCTCGCCCGATCGTGCGTCCCGAACCCAGCCTCTCCCGCGGGAGAGGGAAGCGGACCCAAGCGAGCGGCGATATTGCCGCGTAAGTGACGGAAGAGAAAATGGCTCGTGAACCAGAAGGCGGCCGCGGCCGCGACCGGGACCGGGATGACCGCGACAATGAGTTCGTGGACCGTCTCGTCCATATCAACCGCGTCGCCAAAGTGGTGAAGGGCGGCCGGCGCTTCGGTTTCGCCGCGCTCGTCGTGGTCGGCGACCAGAAGGGCCGCGTCGGCTATGGCCATGGCAAGGCGCGCGAGGTGCCTGAGGCGATCCGCAAGGCGACGGAAGCAGCCAAGCGCGCGCTGATCCGCGTGCCGCTGCGCGAGGGCCGCACGCTGCATCACGACGTCAACGGCCGCCATGGCGCCGGCCGCGTCGTGCTGCGCGCCGCGCCTCCCGGCACCGGCATCATCGCCGGCGGCCCGATGCGCGCCGTGTTCGAGACGCTCGGGGTTCACGACGTCGTGGCCAAGAGCCAGGGCTCGTCCAATCCGTACAACATGATTCGCGCGACGTTCGATGCGCTGGAGCGCGAGGATTCGCCGCGCTCGGTGGCGGCTCGCCGTTCTCTCAAGGTTTCTGCGCTTCAGGCGCGCCGTCAGGGCGCCGAAGCCGAAGCCGTCGACGCCTGAGGGAGGGCTTGCGATGAGCGATAAGAAGATTACCGTCGAACAGACCGGCAGCGCCATCGGCCGTCCGGAGCGTCAGAGCAGGACGCTCACCGGACTCGGCCTCACGCGCATCGGTCGTCGTCGCACGCTCGAGGACACGCCCGCGGTTCGCGGGATGATCGCGAAAGTCGCGCATCTCGTCAAAATCGTCGACGAGAAGTGAGGGCCGGGACATGGTGAAGCTCAACGATCTCTCCGACAATCCCGGCGCCAGCAAGAATCGCATGCGCGTCGGCCGCGGCATAGGCTCCGGCAAGGGCAAGACCGCGGGACGCGGCGTGAAGGGTCAGAAGGCCCGCACCGGCGTCGCCGTGAAAGGCTTCGAGGGCGGCCAGATGCCGCTGCATCGTCGTCTGCCCAAGCGCGGATTCTACAATCCCTTCTCGACCGACTATAATGAGGTCAATCTCGGCCGCATTCAGCAGGCGGTCGAAGCGGGCAAGCTCGACGTGGCCGCGCCCGTCACCATCGAGGCGCTGATCGCCGCGGGGGTGGTGTCCAAGCCGCGCGACGGGGTGAAAATTCTCGGCAATGGCAAGCTCGAGGCGAAGCTCGCCTTCGAGGTCGCCGCGGCTTCGAAATCGGCCGTTGCGGCGATCGAGAGCCTTGGCGGCTCGATCAAGCTTCTGGTCGCGGCGGAGCCGGCCTCCGCCTGACGTCGAGGCTCGGCTCGCCTTGCGATAACCGAGCGATAACGCGAGGCGGCGTTTTTTCGCCGCCTCGAAGTTAGTCGTATCGACCAAAAAACTGGCGATCCGCCCATCCGTCGTGATACGGAGTCGCCTGTGCGAGCCGGCGAAAAGTGGCTAGACTTTTTTTTCGCCGACATCGTGCGATAGACATGCGCCGGGTCCCGCCCCTCGAAAGGGCTGGGCCGAAAACGGAGCGCGGCGTCGCGGCGGGCAGCGCTGCGTCGCTTCGACGCTCGCTTAAAAAAACCGCGCGGCGCGCGACGAGGGAGCCTCGCCCATGGCATCGGCAGCCGAACAGCTTGCGGCCAACGTCAATTTTTCCGCTTTCGGCAAGGCGGATGAGCTCAAGAAACGCATCTGGTTCACGCTCGGCGCGCTGATCGTCTATCGTCTCGGCACTTATGTGCCGCTGCCGGGCATCGACCCGGACGCCTTCGCCAAGAGCTTTTTCGGCCAGTCGAAGGGCGTGCTCGAGCTGTTCAACATGTTCGCCGGCGGCGCCGTTCAGCGCAGCGCGATCTTCGCGCTGAACATCATGCCCTATATCTCCGCCTCCATCATCATTCAGCTGCTGACCACGGTCATACCGTCGCTCGAGCAGGTGAAGAAGGAAGGCGAGCAGGGCCGCAAGGTCCTCAACCAATACACGCGCTATCTCACCGTCATTCTGGCGACCTTCCAGGCCTATGGCATGGCGATCGGCCTCGAGGGCCAGCAGGGCGTGGTCACCGAGCCGGGCCTGTTTTTCCGCCTGACGACCGTCTGCACGCTGGTCGGCGGCACCATGTTCCTTATGTGGCTAGGCGAGCAGATCACCTCGCGCGGAATCGGCAACGGCTCCTCGCTGATTATCTTCGCGGGCATTGTCGCGGCCTTTCCGGCGGCGATTCTCAGCACGTTGGAGCTCGGCAAGCAGGGCGCGATCTCGACCGGCGTCATTCTCGGCGTGATCGCCATGTCGTTCTTCGTCATCGCCTTCATCGTCTATATGGAACGGGCGCAACGACGATTGTTGATCACCTATCCCAAACGGCAGCACGGCAATCGCGTCTATGAGGGGCAGACGTCCTTCCTGCCGCTGAAGCTCAACACTTCCGGCGTCATTCCGCCGATCTTCGCCTCTTCGCTGCTGCTGCTGCCGACGACGATCGCCAATTTCTACCAGACGCAGGGCACGGATAATATTTTCGCGACCATCTCCGCCTATTTCGGGCATGGACGGCCGCTCTACATGCTGTCCTATGTCGGGCTGATCGTGTTCTTCGCCTTCTTCTATACGGCGATCGTCTTCAATCCGATGGAGACGGCCGACAATCTGAAGAAGCATGGCGGCTTCATCCCCGGCATTCGCCCGGGCGAGCGCACGGCGAAATTCATCGACGACGTGCTGATGCGCATCACGGTTCTCGGCGCCGCCTATCTGGCGATCATCTGCCTGCTGCCGGAGATGCTGATCTCCTACGCCAATCTGCCCTTCTATTTCGGCGGCACCTCGCTGCTCATCGTGGTGAGCGTGACCATGGATACGGTGGCGCAGATTCACGGCCATCTGCAGGCCCATCAATATGAGGGCATGATCCGCAAGACCAAGCTGCGTGGACGACGCAAATGAGGCTGGTGCTGCTCGGACCGCCGGGCGCGGGCAAGGGCACGCAATCGGCTCGGCTCGTCGCCAAATATGCGATCCCTCAGCTCTCGACCGGCGACATGCTGCGCGCGGCGGTCGAGGCGAGGTCGCCGATCGGCTTGGAGGCCAAGGAGATCATGGATCGCGGCGCGCTGGTGCCGGATGCGGTGGTGGTCGGCATCATCGGCCAGCGCATCAAGCAGAAGGACGCCGAGGGCGGCTTCATCCTCGACGGCTTTCCGCGCACGGTGGCCCAGGCGCGCGCGCTCGACGATCTGCTCGATCGGGAAGGGCTGAGGCTCGACGCGGTCATAGAGCTCAGCGTCGACGAGAACGCGCTCCTCGCCCGCATGCAGAAGCGCGTCGACGAGACGCTCGCCCGCGGCGGCGATGTTCGCGCCGACGATAATCCGCAAGCCTTCAAGACGCGGCTCGAGGCCTATCGCAACCAGACGGCGCCGGTTTCCGATTATTACGCCGGCAAGGGCGAGCTGAAGCAGGTCGACGGCATGGAGCCGGTCGACTCTGTCAGCGCGGCGATCGAGCAGGCGCTCTCGGCTTGACGTCGAGAGCGATCGCGACGCGGGCCTGACGGCGCGCGCGGCCCGCGGGCGGCTCGGGAGCGAGCCACGAGGTTCGCCTCGCAGCCGAAGGGTCTTCACTCGCAATCGATCTTTCGCCCACGCAAATGGCAGCGAAGCAGCGGCGCGGCGTGGGCGTCGTAATTGGTGACGATCCACTCGCCGTCGCCCCGCTCGAAGATCGCGAAGCCGAAAGTCGCGGCGACGCCGCGGCCGTGCTCGACGGTCGCCTCGCCTATGGTCGCTCCATCGAAATTGGCGGGAATACGCGGGTCCATCGCCGTCCCGCCGACGCCGACGACGAATTGCGCCGGACGATCCTCGCGAAAGCTCAAGGCCTCGAATGCGTGCAGATGGCCGGACAGGATCGCCTGCACGCCGCTCGGCAGGCCATCCTGCGCCGCGGCGGCGAGCGTCTCGTTCACGCCGAGCTTTTCGCCCTTCTTCGACTGGAACAGCGAAAATATCGGCTTATGGAACGCATACCAGACCGGCCCGGGCATATCCTTCGCCGCCGCAAGCTGCTTGCGCAAAAAGGCGGCCTGCTGGCCGATGACGGTGCGTTCCTCCGCCTCGGTCGTGTCTAGGACGAAGAGCGTCGGATTGTCGAGATCGACGCGATAAGCCTCCTCCCGCTCGACGCAGGCTCCGGACTCGGCGGGCGGCAGCGGCGAGAGGGCGCGAGTCCAGCCCTTGCCGGCGCGCGCGCAGATTTCATGATTGCCGCGCACCATCACCCAGGGCGCCGTGCGGAGCAGAGCGGCTCCGGGCTCGAAGAAATCGGCGTTCCACGTCTCCCAATTGTCGCCATGCGGCGAGCCGGCGCAGCCCTTCACGCCAGTCGGGCAGGCGGTTTCGCGATAATGATAGTCGCCGACATGAATGACGAGATCGGGCGCGATCTCGGCGGCCATATCGGCAGTGAGGCGGAAGGGCCAGGCGCGGATCGAATTGCAATCCTGCAGGAACATGCCTTTGAGCCGGCAGCCGGTGTCGCCGAACACCAGAATCTTGTCGACGCGGGTCGGCGGCGGCGCGAGCGGCGCGCCATCGATGGAGACGCTCGTCGCGCCCTTCGGAACAGTCACGGCGCAAATGGTGACGGCAAACCCGTCGCTCGGCCGTGCGCGCGGCGTCATGACGACGGCGCGGCCGTCGATCGTGGCCGTCGGACAGGAGTCGTTCTGCGTGATCGCGCGGGCCTGCCAGCCATCGGTCGCAGCCTGCAGCCAGCGATAGGAGTCGCCGGCGTGCGCCCGGACAGCGAATGACGCCGCGACGAGGAGAAGGACAAGAACGGCGAGCGCGGTCGAGCGACGCGATTCTCTTCTGTCATTCGCTTTCAAAGCGTGGGATTTATAGGACGTTGCGTCGACAGGGGTCATCTTTTCGCCGGTTTCGGTAAGTTGTTTCAGGCGTGGCCGTAGCAATAGGATCGACGCATCGAAGAAATTGCCGCCGGCCGGGCGGCTCGCATGGGCTCACACGGAGGGAGGGACACTCCATGAAGAAAATTTTTGTTCTGGCTGCGGCGCTGGCCATGGCCGCGCCACTCGCCGGCTGCAACTCGCCCGGCGAGCGCGCCGCGGGCGGCGCCTTGATCGGCGGCGCGGGTGGAGCGGCGATCGGCGCCGCGGCCTCCGGCGGCCGCGCGGGCGGCACGCTGGCCGGAGCGGCGATCGGCGCGGCGACGGGCGCCGTCGTCGGCGCGGCCACGGCCCCGCCGCAGCAATGCGCCCGCTGGGGCTGGGATTACTACGGCAATCGCGTCTGCGTCGCCTACTACAACTATTGAGCCGGAAAGGGCGCGGAGCGTTCGGCTCCGCGCCCGCCTTTTCTCGCGGGCGTCCCGCAGCGTCAATCGGCGCGGGCGAGGCCGAGCGCGTTGCGCAGCTCGGCGCGCGCCGCCGCCATCGCTTTCCGATAGTCCGGATCGAGCTCCGTGATCGCATGCACCGCATAGGCGACCAGACGGGCCGCGGCCAAGTCGGTCGGGAAATGCACGCCGCAGACGAGACGATTGTGGGCGTAATCATCGGCCCGCGCGAGAATGTCGTCACGTCGCTCCGGCGCGAGGTCGATCAGCGCGAGACCCATCAGATAGCCGACCGTCGTATGGCCGCTCGGATAGGAATCGTCTTTCGCCTTGGTCTTGCACACGGGATGCAGCGTCTTGTCGACATTATAGGGGCGGATGCGGTGGAAGGCCTCCTTGGCGGCGCCCGTATTGGCCGATTCATCCGCCTTCAGTCGCGCGCCCAGCGCATCGACGGCCGGCAAATTCTCTTTGGTGAATTTGTCGCCGAAAACGGTCTTGAACAGGAAAATCGTCTGATTCTCGTCATCCGCCTTGGCGTGCGCGACCTGCTCGGCCGTGCGCGCGTCCTCGATGCGATGCAGCTCGGCGAGCTCGGCGTCGCTCTTCTCGGAATGAGGCGCCGGCGGGGTCGCCAGTATTTCGAGCGGATGGCTCTGCTCCGGCGTGACGAAGCCCGCGTCGCGCGCGGCGGCGGGCGCGCAGAGCAGAGCGAGAACCAAGAATGTCGCGGCTGTCTTCTTCATGTGGTCTGGTCCCGGCGGCCGTCATTGCGTGTCGCGCGCGGTTCCCGGGCCGCCCGGCCGCGCGTTCAGGTCGCCGCTTTCTACTCGAAACTCTTTGTCGGCGCGATGACGGCTTCGCCGCTTTAAACCCGCCGCCCGCGGTCATTCGATCGGCAGGAGCAGATCGGTGATCGTCTCATGCTCGGGGACGTCTGGATAGAAGCTGATCCGCTGACAGAATAGCGGAAAATCGCGGGCCTCTCGGCCGCTCGAAGGCAGCCAGTCGCGATACAGGAGCAGCGCCGGCCGTTCCAGATTTTCGCTCGAGCCGATGACGCGCAGAACCGCGCAGCGTCCGCCGGGAATCATGCCGGCGACGACGCCCTGCGCATTGGCTTCGATCGGACGAATCGTGGCGGCGCAGAGGTCGAGATGGAACGCGTCGGGCGGCGTCGTGCGGGGATCGCAAGGGAATATTGTATAGGTTGCGGCGATATCGCGCCCGAGCCCTGCGGCTCTGCGCCAATCGATGAAGCGCCGCACCGTCTCATAGACGAGCGCCGGATCGCCTCTATGGGTCAGGACGGCGACGGGCGTCGCCGGAAAATCCCTCACCACGACATCATTCGGAGAAAAGGTCATATTTGCGCTCCTGGCTCGGTCGAGCGGCTCCAAGGCCGCGAGCCACGGCTCCCAATCGGGAGATTTGCGGAACGCCGAGGGCGCTTGCCCGACGCAGTCCCGAAAGGCGCGGGCGAAAGAGTCCGGCGCCTCATAGCCGGCGTCCGAGGCGATCTCGGTCACATTGGCGTCATCGCGAAAGGCCAGCCGATAGGACGCGCGCTTCATGCGGGCGAGCTGGATATAGCGATGCGCCGAGAGGCCGTAGGTCGCACCGAATTGCCGGTGGAAGTGATGCTTCGAGAAAGCCGCCACGCCGCTGAGAGTCGAAAGGTCGAGATCCGCGTCGAGATGCCGGTCGATATGATCCAGCACCCGTCGCATCCTCGCGTGGTAATTCTCGAGCGCCGCTTTCGTCATTGCGTCCTCCGTGGCGCAGTCATCTAAAGGGCGACGCCAGCGGCGCGCTCGACCGATCTTGCTCTTTCGCGCGCGCCCCGCGAAAATTTCTCGCGACCCGATGAAACAGGGGAGGGGCCGCCGCCGAACCTCGAGAGCGCCGCGCATCGGCGCGTCAGGAGAGTCCGTCATGAATTTGGCCAGGGTGTTTTTCCTCCTCGTCGTCTGTGCGACGCCTTTCGGGCTCGCCCGTGCGGAGGCGCCGTCGACGCCGCGCTTCAAGGCGGTGGCTTTCGACTATTTCGTGCTGTTCGACGCCAATTCGGTGATTCCGGCGGTCGAGGCGGCCTATCCGGGCAAGGGCGCGGAATTTACCAAGCTCTGGCGCGCCAAGCAGTTCGAATATTGCTTCCTGCGTTCGCTCACCGGCCGACACGCCGATTTTTTCGAGGTGACGGGGGATGCGCTCGCCTATGCGGCCGAGGCGATGAAGCTCGATCTTCCGCCGGAAAAGCGCGACCGGCTGCTGAGCGCCTATCTGACGCTCACACCCTGGCCCGATACGCTGGATGCGCTGCGCCGGCTGAAAGCCGCCGGCGTGCGCGTCATCACCCTGGCGAATTTCAGCGGCCGAATGCTGCAGGCCAATGCGGAGCGCGCCGGGCTCGGCGGCTATTTCGATGAATTGCTGAGCACGGAGGTCAATAAGACCTATAAGCCCGATCCTGCGGCCTATGCGCTCGGGCCGCAGCGGCTGAAGCTCGCCAAGGAGGAGATTCTCTTCGCGGCCTTCGGCAGCTGGGACGCCTATGGGGCCAAGGCCTTCGGCTATCCGACCATTTGGGTGAACCGCTTCGGCCTGCCGGCCGAAAAGCTCGGACTCGCGCCCGACAAAACCGTGCCGGATATGAAGGGCCTGCTGGAGCTCGTCCTCGGACGCTCGTGAGAGCGGCGGGGCTCAGGCGATTTCGGCGTAGACTGCGTCGATGCGCGCGCCCCGGTCCGCGCCCGCGACGACGGCGAGCGACAAGCCGCTGGCCTCGGCGGCGCCGCGCACGCGCGCCTCGAGGCGGCGGGCCTCGGCCTCATTCGGCGCGAAGGCGAAGCCCGTCGGCCCCCAGGAGGTCTGGCCGACTCCGGTCGCGCCGGCCTCCGCCAGCCGGGCCAGCAGATTTTCGACGGCCGCGCTGGTGAAGCGCCGCCCGCCCTGCGCCGGCGCGAAATAATCTCCGACGATCGACTGTATCGCCGTGACCGCGGCGCCGAAAGCGACGAAATCCTCCTCCGCCGCCGCCGGCAGCGCCTGCATCAGCACGAGCCGGCACAATTTCCCGGCGTCCGCCTCCGAGAAAGGCGGCAGCTCGGCGAAGGCCTTGCGCTCCTCCGCGCCATGCAGGCCGATCGCGGCGGGGTCGGACACGAGAAGAATGCGCCACGTCTCCGGGAAGGCGAGGCGGGAGATAACGGGCGGCGTCGTCGTATCGGCGCCGCGGCCGCCGTCCACGACGAGGCCGCCGCGGGTGAACAGCCCGGCGCCGAGCCCGGAGCGCGCGCCGCGTTGCAGCAGAGCCGCGTCGGCCTCCACATGCTGCGGCAAATCTTCGATGCGGCGCAGCGCGGCCGTGATCGCCAACGCCAGCTGCGTGCCCGAGCCGAGGCCCGAATGCGGCGGGATCGCCTGCTCCATGGTCAGCCTATAGCGCTTGCCGGGCGCGAGCGCGGCGACGGCGTTCTCGAGCAGCGCGCGGGCGCGCTCGGCGTCGGGGCCCGTGGCCTCCATCGCTTCGGCCGGCCGCAGCGTGAGGCGCGTCGCCGGAGCGTCGATCGAGAGGCCGAGGCCGCCGAATTTGCGGCCGAGCGCGCCATTCATGTCCAGGAAGCCGAGATGCAGTCTCGCCGCGGCGACGACGCTCACGCTGATACGCATGGAGCCTCATTTTCGGACTTTGTGCGGAATATCCGCTATATCTCGCTGCCCGGCGCGGTCGTCGACGGGGCTCGCGCGCGTTCGACTAGGCCGAGTAAGGCGCCGCGCGTGCGAAGGCAAGAGTTCGTCTGGAGATGTTCGTCTGGAGAGTTCGTCTGGCGATGTTCGTCGAGAGACGTTCGTCCGCCGATGCTCGTCTGGAGATCGAGAGCTCGTCCGGGAAGACGAGCGAGAGAGGGGAGACGCCATGACCGCCGCGGAGCGCGTGTATTCGCAAGAGGAGATCGCCGCCCGTCTCGCCGCCGAGCTGCCGCACTGGCGGTTCGAGAACGGCTGGATTCGTCGCAAATTCAAGACCCACGGCTGGAAGGGCACATTGATGGTCGTCAATACGGTCGGCCATCTCGCCGAGGCCGCCTGGCACCATCCGGACATCGCCGCCTCCTATGCTTTTGTCGAGGTGAAGCTGATGACGCATACGGCCAAGGGCGTGACCGACAAGGATTTCGAGCTCGCCCGCAAGATCGAGGAGGTCGTCTCCTGGCGGCCGGGCAAGGAGGGCGGCGCGCTCGAGGGAACGCCCGAGACCGATCAGCGCTTCGCCTATATCAAATACGACTGACGGACATTTCTTCCCCTTGGAGACGAGAGTGACGACGACTCGAGAGACGTCGCGCGAGCGGTTCTTTTCGCTCGTCGAGACACGGCCGGTCATCATGGGCATCGTCAATGTGACGCCCGATTCCTTTTCTGACGGAGGCCGTTTCTTCGCGGCCGAGGCGGCGCTGGCGCAGGCGAAGAAGCTCGCCGCCGACGGCGCCGACATTGTCGACGTCGGCGCCGAATCGACGCGGCCCGGCCATACGCCCCTCACGGCCGAGGAAGAATGGACACGGCTCGCGCCGCTGCTCGAAGCGCTCGTCTCGCAATGCGGCGTCCCGGTCTCGATCGACACCTACAAGGCGCAGACAGCCCGCCGGGCGCTCGCCGCGGGCGTCGCGATCGTCAATGATATCTGGGGCTTGCACCGCGATCCCGATATGGCGCCGGCGATCGCCGAGGCCGGCGCCGGCGTCGTCGCCATGCATAATCGCGCCGAGGTCGCGCCGGAAATCGACATCGTTTCGGACATGCTCGCCTTTTTCGAGCGCTCCCTGGAGATCGCCGCGGCGGCGGGCGTGCCCGAGTCCCGCGTGATTCTCGATCCCGGCGTCGGCTTCGGCAAGACGCGCGAGCAGGATTTCGCGGCCTTGCGCGCTGTGCCGGATTTGTTGCGATTCGGGCGGCCGGTGCTGATCGGCGTGTCGCGCAAGCGCCTTTTCGGCGCGCTGCTCGGCGCGGAGGTCGATGCGCGCCTCATCGCCACCGTGGCGGCGAATCTCATCGCGGCGATGGAGGGCGCGCGGATTTTTCGCGTCCATGACGCGGCCGAGCATAGGGCGGCCTTCGCCGTGCTCGACACTCTCACCAAGGGACAAAGACGCTCATGACGACGGCTGAGACACGCGTCGGCTTCGGTATCGGCAGCAATCTCGGGGATAGGCCGGCCAATATAAGGCGGGCGATCGCGCTCCTCGCGGAGCGCGGGACGGCCCGTCTCGACGCCGTGTCGCGCATCTACCGAACGCCGCCCTGGGGCGATCTCGACCAGGGCGATTTCGCCAACGCCTGCGCGCTCGGCTGGACCAGCCTCTCGCCCTATGAGCTGCTGGCCGCGGTCAAGACCATAGAGGCGGAAATGGGCCGCACCCCGACGCGGCGCTGGGGACCGCGGCTCATCGACGTCGACATTCTGTTTCTCGGCGACCACACAATGGACGATCCAGAGCTCACTCTGCCGCACAAGGAATTGTTCTCGCGAGCCTTCGTGCTGAAGCCGCTGGCCGAGATCGGAGCCGATCTGACGCTGGACGGCATGTCGATCGCGCGCGCCGCCGCCGAAACCGCCGCGGATGGGATCGGAATTTGGGAGGAAAAGTCCACCGACGCCCGATGAGCCATGACGCCACAGTCCGAAAGGGCAGTCATATGGCCCATATGGGCGGGGAACCCGATCGGCCGGAAAAAAATCGAATAACTGATTGAGTTTATTCGATATATGAATTGATCGAAAAAATCTATCAATGCGCTTACGGGTGGGTAGTATGATTGCGTAGGGGGAGATGTTCCTGCCCATAGAAGTTTCCAATACCCGTCAATAGATTGCCATATACTACCCTATTGGATATTGTCATTATTGGGCGGAACGGAAATGGTTGCGCCTCGCCGAACGAGGGCGTTTCGGATGGTTTGGCGCTGGGAGGCGCGAGGGCGTTCGGGGTTTTCGTTTCGCGCGGCGATTTCGAAAGAATTCGT
>NZ_DATBQF010000027.1:0-3377 GCF_036560965.1 Methylosinus sp.
TGACGCACTCCATTGTCATGCGTTGCTCCTGTCTGAAGCGAGGTTGCTAACCCCACGATCTTCAGACAGTTCGCCGACCACCCGTTACCCGCAGCCCGCCCGAAACGCCGGCCGCAAACTACCGCGAGAGCGGTTTAGTTCTATGGCGCATAGCCGAATTCAAACTGACCCACCCTAACATTCGGTGGCGCACGTCTGACTCATTGGATCATATTTTCCAGTTGCTTTGACTGACTCATTGGAGTAGCATCCTTCATGGCTCGAACCGCTCCGATCAGCGTCGTCGAAACGCCGGAATTCCTGTCGGCGACCCGCAAGCTCATGAGCGACGAGGAACGGGCGCTTCTCGTGGATTATCTCGCCTATAATCCGACGGCCGGCGATCTGATCCCCGGAACGGGCGGCGTGCGGAAGCTGCGCTGGGGATTGGAAGGCAGCGGCAAGCGAGGCGGCGCGCGGGTGATCTATTTCCACCACGACGCTGGCATGCCGCTCTTCGCGCTGACGGCCTTCGCCAAGAATGAGCGGGCCGATTTGAGCCAGCAGGACCGCAATGACTTCCGGCAGCTTACGACGCTGCTGGTCGAGGCATTCAAGAGGAGAACGCCATGAGCAAGGTTGCCGACAGCATCCGGCGCGGGCTCGAGGAAGCGGTGACCTATGCCGAGGGCAGGGCGGACGAGAGCGCCTATCGGGTCCATGTGCCGGAGAAGATCGACGTCAAGGCGATCCGCACACGCCTGGACATGACGCAGGAAGAGTTCGCGGGCCGGTTCGGATTCAGCGTCAACACGCTGCGTCATTGGGAACAAGGCTCGCGACAGCCGGAAGGACCGACCAGAGCCTATCTTCTGGTGATCGAGCGCGCGCCCAAGGCCGTCCAGAAGGCTTTGCGGGCCGTATGATGCGTGTAGAGTGTTTTGGGCGCCTACGCCAGAATCGCCGTTCGCGAGTATTTTTGCGCCGCCATACGACGAACGGGTTTTCCATCTTCTCATGCTCGACTTGCCGCTGCTTCATGCCCGTTTGACGTCGGAAAGAAAGCGAGCGACGGCATGGCGGATGACACGGAATCCGAGCCGGGCGACCTCATACCGGCCAACGACAATCGAGGCCCGGACGGTAAACGGGATGAACCGGACCGGGAGACGCGGCGACAGTTGGCGCAGGTGGCGCTGACCATCGCGCGGCTGATCGGACGACGGATCGCACGAGATCAGTTCGCGGCGCTCGGCGCCGCGAACGACAATAGGCCCAAAAACGCACAGAACGCCGAGGACGAGGAATAATAGAAGGAACGGAGACTGTCCATGACCCGCGTCGCGCTCTATGCCCGCTATTCGTCCGACACCCAGAGCGAAAGCTCGATCGAGGACCAGTTTCGCCTTTGCCGGGAACATGCCGGGCGCGAGCGATGGAAGATCGCGGGCGCCTATCACGACGCCGCTCTCTCGGGTTCGAGCATGATCCTGCGGCCCGGCATCCAGTCGCTGTTGCAGGATGCGCAGCGCGGCCAGTTTGACGCCGTGCTGGCCGAGGCGCTGGACCGGATTTCCCGCGATCAGGCGGATATCGCCACGTTGTTCAAGCATCTGCGCTTCGCGGGCGTCTCCACCGTCACCCTCGCCGAGGGCGAGATCAGCGAGCTTCACGTCGGCCTCAAGGGCACGATGAACGCCCTGTTCCTGAAGGACCTCGCCATGAAGACCCATCGCGGTCTGCGCGGCCGAGTGGAGAAGGGCAAGGCGGGCGGCGGCCTCTGCTACGGCTATCGCGTGGCCAAGAAACTCGACGCCAACGGCGAGCCGATCCGAGGCGATCGTGAGATCATCGCGGAAGAGGCGGAGATCGTCCGGCGCATCTTCCGCGCCTTCGCCGCCGGCAAGAGCCCGAAGGTCATCGCGGTCGAACTGAACAAGGAGGAGATTCCCGGCCCGTTGGGCCGCGCCTGGGGCGACACGAGCATTCGGGGCCACGTCTCGCGCGGCTCCGGCATCATCAACAATGAACTCTATGCCGGCGTGCTGGTGTGGAACCGGCAGCGTTTCGTCAAAGACCCAGCCACCGGCAAGCGTGTCTCGCGTCCGAATCCGGAAAATCAGTGGATCAGGACCGACGTGCCGCATCTCAGGGTCGTGGACGACGATCTGTGGCAGGCGGCGCGGAATCGACAGCAGCAAATCTCGGCGATCTTCGGCCCCAATCCGGCGACCACGCGGCAAGGTCGAGCCAAGAGATTACATCTGGCCAACCGACCCGTCTCCCTTCTTTCCGGCCTTCTCACCTGCGGATGTTGTGGCGGCAAGATCGGCATCCTGACTCCCGGCCGCTACGGCTGCCTCAACCATCATCGTCGCGGGACGTGCGACAACAACCGCACCATCCCGCGCGAGAAGATCGAGGGGCGGGTGCTGGCGGGGCTGAAGGACCGCCTTGTTTCCTCCGACGCGGTTGCGGAGGCTGTGCGCGCCTACGCCGAAGAGATGAACCGGCTGAATCATGAACGCCGGGCGCAGGCTGAGGTCGACCGCCGGACGCTTCAGAAGATCGAACAGGGGATAGCCGGCATCATGACGGCGATCGAGGACGGTATGTACCAACCAACCATGAAGGCGCGGATGGAAGACCTCGAACGGCAGAAGGCGGACATCGTCGCGCGCTTGTCGCAGGCTCCGACCGATATTCCGGACGTGCATCCCAACATCGCCAACGCCTATCGGCTTCGCATCGACCGCTTCACGGAATCGCTCGATGATACAGACGACGGCAGGCAGGCGGCGGAAGCATTACGCTCGCTCATCGGCGAAATCGTGCTGACGCCCGGACAGAAGCGTGGCGAGGTTCACGCCGAGCTACGCGGCGAGTTGTTCGGCATCCTGGACTTCATCAAAGCCGATGAAAACCAACCGGGAACGAAATTCATGCCAGCGGTCGCAGCGAGTCCCCGCAACCAACGATTCTCGCGATCGCAAACTATCAAAAACCCCGCCCTCGCCCAGGGCGGGGTTTTTCTTGTCCGCTGCAAATCGAAGCATCGCGGCCAAGTCCCCACGGATTACGATCGCCAGCTTGTCTGCGTCCGGCACGAGCGTCACCTGATCGACGAACGTGCGGAACAGTTCGTAAGCATTCGCCGTGGGCCGCAGGACCGTCGCGTCAGCGCTCTTGAGGCGACTTCATCTCTTTGTGGATTTTAATGAGCTCGATGAGGTTTTCGAGTATCCATTTGGTGAAGGCAGAGCTGGCCTCGCTTATTTGGACAGCGCCCCGCGGAAATAAGGTGGATCACTGCCGGGGTTTACTGAACGCGGGGCTTTCGCGATTTTGTCGCGGCGTCGGGAGGGCATAGCCCGACCAGAGGCGCGACAAGATCGCGG
>NZ_DATBQF010000028.1:0-183203 GCF_036560965.1 Methylosinus sp.
CCGCGTCGCGGCGCTGAGCCTGGCCAGCATCTGCGGCGAGAGATAGCCGTCGGCCGGCAGGCCCTGCTGCTTCTGCCAGGCGCGCAGCGCCTGGCGGGTGCCGGCGCCGATCATGCCATCGGGCGGACCGGGATCGTATCCCAGGCGGATGAGCGCGCTCTGCGCGGCCATGCGCTGGTCGAGCGAGAGCGGCGTCTCCACCGGCCAGGCGGCGCGCAGGCCGGCGCCGCCGGCGAAGCGGTCGGCCAGCAGCCCGACCGCCAGGGCGTAGGCGATGGAGTTGTTGTAGCCGCGGATGGCGAAGTGGTTGGGCAGCGCCAGGATGGCCGGTCCGGCGGCCCCTGCCGGCAGCAGCATGACCGCCGGCGCGTCGGCATCGGCGCTCGTCCAGGCGGAACCCGGGGCCAGTCGAACCCCCTTGGCCGACCACCAGGAGAAGGGCTCGCGCGGCCCTTCGCTGAGACCATAATCGAACCTTGGCGGCAGGATCGCCTCCACCGCCCAGCCCTCGCCGCGCCGCCAGCCGATCTTGGCCAGCAGATGGGCGGCGGTGGCCAGGGCGTCGGGGGCCGATCCCCAGATATCCGGCTGTGAGCCGCCGCCGGCGGTAACCCCGTCGGTCAGATAGACGCTGGGCAGGATCTGAGTCTGGCCCATGGCGCCGGCCCACGAGCCGGTAAGGCGCGGTCGGCTCACCGCCCCCCCGGCGATCATGCGCAGGGCGGCGATCAGCTGGTCTTCGGCCCAGGCGCGGCGGCGCCCTTGCGCCAGGGTGGCCAGGGAGCGGACGACGTCCATGTCCCCCTGATGGGTCCCGAAGTTCGACTCCATCGCCCACAGGGCGATCAGCACATCGCGCGGCGTGCCCCAGGCGCGCTCGATCTCCGGGAAGGCGGCGATCTCGGTCCGCTTGGCGCGCCCGGTGGCCACCCGCTGGGGACTGATGCAGCCGCTGACATAGGCGCTGACCGGGCGGGCGAACTCCGGCTGACGGGCGTCGAGCACGCTGACCCGCGGATCGGGCGACAGCCCGGAGAGCTCCCTGGCCAGCAAGGGGTGCGGCAGGCCCGCCGCCAGGGCCTTGGCGAAGAAGCCGTTCAGCCAGTCGACGAAATAGCCTTCGCTGGCCGACAACGGGTTCGGCGCCAGATACGTCTGGCCCTTGGCGGCGCCGGCCAGCGCACTGCCGGCGAGGGCGACGAACACGCGGCGATTCACCATCACCCGCCGAGCCTAGCCCTCGGCCATGGCCACGCTCAATCACAACCGCGCGAGAACCACCGCTTTGTCCGCCGCCCGGCGCGGCCTAAGCTCGCTTAGAGCCCGATGCGATCAGCGAACCGCCCGATCGTTGAATCGTGCTCGTGACTCGAGAGTTGAGCGCGTTCTTATCGAAACACCAGCGCCCACTTTTCGGACCGCGCTCTGGGCCCCATCAGCGGAAGGACCGGCATGCGCCTGAGGCAGATCGCGCTCGCGGTGAGCGACTTGGAATCGACCGCGAAGGCGTTGAACACCGCCTTCGGCCTTGGCATCGCCTATCGCGATCCGGCGATTATCCATTATGGCCTCGCCAATGCGCTGCTGCCGGTAGGCGGGGAATTCATCGAGGTCCTGACCCCGGTGCGCGACGATGTCACCGCCGCCCGCTTCCTGGCTCGCCATGGCGATGCCGGCTACATGCTGATCTTCCAGGTGGGCGACGCCGAGCGGGAGCGCGCGCGGATCGCGGCCATGGGCGTGCGGGTGGTCGACGACCTAGACCGGCCAAGCTATCGGGCCGCTCACTTCCACCCCAAGGACTTCGGCGGCATCCTGTGCTCGGTCGACCAGCAGCGCACGGTGCGCGACCACCTCGACCCCTATGGCGATTGGCAGCCGGCCGGGCGGAGCTGGCGCGACACCGGCTCCGGAGAGGTCACCGGCCTGAAGGCGGCGGTTCTCGCTTCGCCCGATCCGGCCGCCCTCGCCAGCCGCTTCTCGGCGTTGCTGGATCGGCCGCTCGACGCGAGCGATGCCTTGCGCCTGCCGCTGGACCGCGGCGAGCTGCGCTTCGTTGCTGGGGATGAGCCGCGCACCTCGCTCAGCGCCATCGAGCTGACGCTCGCCGACGCCAGCCTCGGCGGTCGCGAGGCGCGCATAGGCGGCGTGCGTTTCAAAGCCGTTGGCTGAACTGCTGGAGTTCGACTTGGCCCTGGACGGGGGGCGGGCGCCAAATGACCACCGGCGGGGCATCGGCGGCACCCTCGGCGTCGGCTTCAGCGTCCACTTCCTGATTGCCCTGATCAACCTCCTCGCCGTCCCGCTGTTCCTCAAGCTGCTGGGCGCGCAGGGCTATGGGCTGGTGACCTTCTCCCTCGTGTTGCAGGCGTGGATGGCGCTGATGGATCTGGGCGTCTCGCCGACCCTGGCCCGCCAGCTCTCCCGCTACCGGGCCGGAGCGGTGGCCGCCGAGGAAGCCGCCAGCCTGATGCGCGCCGCCGAGAGCCTGTTCGTCACCGCCGGGCTGATCGCCGGCCTGGTGTTCGTCTTCGGCGCGCCGTGGATCGGCTCGCGCTGGCTGGGCGGATCGAGCCTGGCCCCCGAGGTTCTCGATCGCTCCCTGCGCCTGATGGGCGCGCTTTTGGTGCTGCGCTGGCTGACGACGCTCTATCAATCGGCTCTGGTGGGCCTGGAACGGCAGAACCGGACCAATATCGTCGCCCTGATCGGGGCCATCGGCCGCTATGGCGGGGGACTGGTCGTCCTGGTCACGGTATCGGCCTCGCCGGTGGCGTTCTTCGTTGTCCAGGTGGTGTTCACCCTGGCCGAGGCGCTCGCCTGCCGGGTGATGCTGAGCGCGGTGCTGCCCAGGCACGCCGGGGCCAGGGCGTGGCCGAACGGCTGGCGCCTGCTGCGCCGCGAGTTCCGTTTCGCCCTTGGCCTCACCGTGGCCGCGGCGGCGGGCGTGCTCATCAATCAGGCCGACAAGCTGACCCTTTCGCACACCCTGGCCCTCGAACAGTTCGGCGTCTTCGGGCTGATCGTCTCCATCGTCGGCGGCATCGCCATGATCGTGCCGCCGTTCGTCCAGGTCTTCCAGCCCCGGCTCACCACCCTGCTCGCCCAGGGCCACGGCGAGGCGTTCGTCCACGTCTACCGCCTGGCGGCGGCGATCATCGTGGCGCTGGCGGCGGGTCTGGCCGGGGTCATCGCCGCCCGGCCGGAGTGGGTGATCTGGGCCTGGACCGGGCGCGCCGATCTGGCCGCTGAGCTCGCCCCGGCGCTGTGCCTCTACGCCGCCGGCTCGGCCATCGCCTCCTACCTGTTCGTGCCCTACCTGTTGCAGTACGCCCAAGGGCGCGTGCGCCTGCACGTGATCGGGACCAGCGTCTGGGCGGCGATCGGCATTCCCTTGGCGGTGTGGGCGGCGTTCGCCTGGGGCGCGGTCGGGACCGGGGCGGTCTGGCTGGCCGGCAACCTCGCCTATCTGATCCTCTGGGTGCCGGTGATCCATGATCGGCGGCTGAGCCGCCCCGAGCGCGCCGGCCTCGACGCCGCGCTGTGGATCCGCGGCGGCTTCGTCGCCGCCCTGCTGGCCGCCAGCCGGCTCATTCCCCTACCGCCCCTGGCCAGGCCGGCGGCGTTCGTGGCCCTGGCGCTGACCAGCCTGGCGACCATGGTCCTCACCGCCGCCCTCTCGCCCGAGCTGAGGGCGTGGGCCGCCCACGGCCTGGCCAACCTTCGGGCGCGCCGTTGAGCCCCAGGATCGCGGTTCTGATCTCGACCTTCAACGGCGAGGCGTGGCTGGCGGCCCAACTCGACAGTCTTCTCGCCCAGCGTGGGGTGAGCCTGGAGGTGTTCGCCAGAGACGATGGCTCCAGTGACGGCACCCTCGCCATCCTGGCCGGCTACGCCCGCCACTGGCCGGCCCTGGCCGCGCCGCTCACCGGCGACAATCTCGGCCCGGCCGCCAGCTTTCTGACCCTCCTGGCCGCCGTTCCGGGTGATTTCGACGCCTACGCCTTTTGCGACCAGGACGATGTCTGGCTGCCGGACAAGCTGGCCAGGGCCGCCCAGCATTTGGCCGAAATCCCGGGTGCGGCCCTCTATTGCTCGCGGGTGATGTGCGTCGACACCGCCCTGCGAGCGATTGGCCCGGCGCCGATAAAGAACGACACCCGCTTCGAGGCCTTGCTGTTCGAGAACATCGCCTTCGGCGTCACCGTGGTGATGAACCCGGCCGCGGCCGGCCTGGTCCGCGAGCGGCTTCCCGCCCGCGGCGCGATCATCATGCACGACTGGTGGTGCGCCCTGGTCATTTCCGCTCTCGGTCGGGTGACCTACGACCCCGAGCCCGGCGTCCTCTACCGCCAGCACGGCGGCAACCAGATCGGCCAGACGATTGGCAAGGCGGGAGAGATCGTCCGCCTCACCCGCATGTTCCTGCGCGCCCCCAAACGCTTCTGGCCGGTGCGCGCCCAGGCGGCCGAGCTGCTGCGACTGCGGGGCGAGGCGCTGAAGCCCGCCGACCGGGCCCTGGCCGAAACCTTCGTCGCCTCGCGGCGCTCGCTGCGCAGCCGGCTCGCCTACGCCCTGACCGGCAAGGTTACGCGCACCGATCTCATGTGGGTCCTGGCGGCGCGTACGCTGATCGCCCTTGGGCTTTATTGACCGCGCGCGCGTAGATCAGGGCCCCGATCGCGATCAGAACCACCGAGGCGATCACCAGCTTGGCCACCGCCCAGGCCTTGTCGGTGGCGTCCGGACTGGGGACCAGGGTGCAGGCGATGGCGCTCGCGGTTACCGCTAGGCCGACGAGGGCCAGTATCCTGCGTCCGCGATCCCCGCCCGGCGCGGTCCACACCCCGGCTTCGGCCGCGCCGCGCACTCTGAAATAGCTCAGGAACAGGAACACGAACGGCAGGGTGTAGGAGATCACGCTCATCGACACCAGGAAGTCGTAGGCGGCCTTGACGCTGGTCCCCGCCTGGCCAAGCACCACCAGGGCCACCACCGCCGCCGCCTGGACCACGATGGCGATGGTCGGCGCTCCGGTGCGGGGATTGCGGCGGGCGAACCCGGGCGGAAAGTAGCGATCGACGCCGATGGCGAACGGCAGGCGGGCGGCGACCCCGAACCAGGCGCTGTAGCTGCCCAGCATCGCGACGCCGAGCAGCAGCGAGGGCAGGAACGCCAGACCCGGTTGGCCGAGGCGCGCGAAGCCGGCCGCGAACGCCTCGGGCAGGCCGGCCAGGCGCGAGGCCTCCACTGGCCGAACGATGGCCATCATCGCCAGCGAGGCGGCGGTGTAGGCGATGAACACCGCCGCCCCGACCACGGCCAGCACACGCAGGATCTGGCGCACGCCGCCGTCGACGTCGCCGCGCAGGAACGCCAGGGCTTCGGGGCCGCCATAGGCGAACACCATGATCGCCCACAGCGCCGCGCCGTTGGCGTCCAACGGGGGCGCGTAGCTGACGTGGGTGAAATCGCTCGCCGGTCCGGATCGCAGCGCCAAGATCAGGCCGAGGGCGAGGAGGGTCACGGTCAGCAGGCCGACAGCGATCGAACCGAAGCTGGTCAACCACTTGCCGGTCCCCAGACCGGCGAGGTGCAACAGGCCCACCAGCACCGCCATGCCGCTGGCCAGCGCCGCCAGCACCCACGGATCGGCGATAGCGCGCGTCGCCGCCGGCCCGAAAGCCGCCGCCAGCGAGGTCAGAATGAAATACAGCAGGCCGGAAAAGAACGGCAGATTGCACGTCCAGTAGAGCCAGCCGGCGATGAAACCGGCGAACGGTCCCAGCATTTCGCGCGCCCAGCCGTAGAGGCCGCCCTCGCCCGGAAACCGGCCGACCAACTCGGCGGTGGCCGCCGCCAAGGGAACCAGAAAGCCGATCAGGGCCAGCAGCCACAGCGGGAGCGAGGCCGGACCCGCCGCGGCGGCATAGGGTATCCAGCGGATGCTGAAACCGAGCGCCACCGCATAAAGGCTCAGATGCCAGAAGCCCAGCGGACGGCGCCGCTGGCTCACGACGCCTCGATCTCGGCCCGGCTGATCTGCCAGGCGCCGTCCAGCCAGGCGACCACTTCCCTGGCCCCCGGGTGATCGAACGCCGCATAGCGCTCGCGCAGCTTGGCTTTGGTTTCCGCCCCGAGGCGGTCGAGGCCGGTGTCCTGGAACTGGGAAAGGTTGGCGCGCAACTGCGCGGCCAGGTCCGCGCCCAACACCTCGAGCGCGGCGGAATCGAAGGCGGCGCCGTAGTCGTAGGCCTCGCCGAGGCGATAGCTCCTCGCCAGGCTGAGCGCGGGAATGCGCGACAGCACCGTCTGCGAGGCCGGGTTGACCGCGTGCGCCCGGGTGACGCTGGCCATCGCCGCTGGCCGGCCGGTGACCGCGCGCAGGTGCAGCGACTGGCCCATCACCGGCCCGTCGTTGACCGGATAGTTGTCCCAGATCACCGGCGGGCGACGCAGGGCCTCGGCCACCCGCGCCAGGGAGGCGCGGCCGTAGGCCCGCGAGCACACCTCCTCGCCGGTCCAGAACACCTCGATCGCCGGATCCAGACCCACCCCCAGCGCCTCCAGGTATCCTTCTGGCCGATTGCCGAACGCCCGGTCGAGCACCGGATCGTCGCTGTAGTAGGTCGGGCAGAAGAGGATCCGCCGCGCATGCGAATGTTCGGCCGCCCAGTGCACGATCTCGATCTGCGAGGCGGCGAGGTCCGGAAGGTCCCCGCGCATGTCGTCGAACAGGATGGCGAGGTCCCAGACGCCGACCGCGTCCAATTCGGCCAGCTTGCTGGCGAGGTCGGCCTTGGCGGCATCGTCGAAGGCGCGGTAGATTTCGAACGGGCTCAGGCCAACGCCGAAACGCACGCCGTTGGCGGCGCAACGAGCGGCCAGACCCTTGACGGCGGCGGCGGTCTCGGCCGGCCACGGCTCGCGCCATCGGCGGCGAAGGAAGGCGTCGGCCTTGGGCGCATACCAGTAGAAGCCGTAGCCGTGGCGGGCCAGGAAACCGATGGTCTCGGCCCGCTCTTCCCACGTCCATGGCCGGCCATAGAACCCTTCGATCAGGCCGAGATCGACCGGCGCGCCTTCGGGCGTTTTCAGGGGCGAGACCATCAGTCGCGCCAGGTCTGAAGCGCCGGGCCGAGCGCCTCGGCCAGCGGAAACAGCCATGGCTCGAAGTTGCGCCAGTGCTCCAGGCCTTCGCGGAAGATCGGCCGGCGCACCTGCTCGGAGCTGGCGGTGCGCACCGCCCGCTCGGTGCGGTGAAATTCGAGGCAGCCCGGCTCGAACGGCAGGCGGAGATAGGCCAGGAGCCGGCGCGCCTCGCCTTCGAGATCGTCGACAAGCGCCTCGTGAATCACCCGGTGGACGCGTCCGGGCAGCACAGCGTCGAAATGGGCCATCAGCTCGACATAGCCCCGGTAATATCGTCCGATATCGGACAAATCGTACGAGAAGTTATGCCCCTGGGCGAAGTGCTGCTTGAAGGCCGAGAATCCGGCGGCCATCGGGTGACGCCGCGCGTCGATCACCCTGGCCTTCGGCAGGATCAGCGCGATAAGGCCCAGGTGGTGGAAATTATTCGGCATCTTGTCGATGAAGAACGCCGCGCCCAGCTTCCGCTGGACCTTCGTCCGTTCCAGGAATTCATCGCCGAGTGCTGAGACCGATCCTGGGTCCAGGCTGGAGATCACCTCCGGATAGGGATCGCCGCGTCCGCGCATGGCGTCGCGGACGAAGCGCCGTGCGATGGCGCCGATCTCCGGCAGCTCCATGGTTCCCTCGATTTGAGAATGGCTGGCGAGGATCTGTTCGATCAACGTAGAGCCGGACCTTGGCAGGCCGACGATGAAGATCGGCGCGTCGGAGGCCGAGCCCCAGTCTCGGCGCGCCATAAAGAATTGGTCGGTGAACATCGCCTTCGAGCGGGCCACGAGCGCTTCGAATTCGTCCCCGTCATAAGGTGTCAAATCGCGCCGCAACCGCGCGCCTTGCTCATAGTTCTCGAACGATCGGGCGAAGTCCCGCCGGTCCTCCAGCGCCTTGCCCAGCGCGAAATTGAGGTGGAGTCGATCTTCGCCGACCACCCTGTCGAGGGCCAGCTGGGTTTCGATCGCAGTCACCTCTTCATCAGTGAACGGCTCGGTCTTCAGGTTGGCCAGGCTCCAGTAGGCATCGCCGAGACTGGGTTCGTAGGCGAGGGCTTGCTTGTAGGCCGCGACGGCCTGCGCCCGGCGGCCCTCAGTGCGCAGAGCATGGCCGAGGCTGAGCCAGACGCGCGGCTGGCGCGGCGCCTTGGCCAGCGCCTCCTCGAAGATGGCCACGGCCCCAGCGTAGTCGCCCACCAGACTGAGACAGCTGGCATGCAGCAGGCGCCAATTGGGTTCGGCCGGGTCCAGCGCGCGCAGCGCCTCGACGTGCGGCAGGGCGTCCATCGCCTTCTGCTGGCGGAACAGGACGAGGGCCAGGTTGTGCCGCGCCGGCTGGAAGCTGGGGGCCAGCTCCAGGCACATCTCCAGCAGGCCCTGGGCGTCGGCGTAGCGTCCGAGCCGGGTGCCGATCTCGGCCAGCATCCGCATCGCGGCGACGTCCGAGGGGTGGGTCCTGAGCCGCTCGCGCAGCAGGCGTTCGGCCGTCGGAAGCGCATCATCCACCATCGCCTCGGCGGCGGCGCGCAGGGCCGGATCCTCGATCCCGGCCTGGATGTACCGGGCATAGGCGGCGTCGGCGCCGGCCGCGTCGCCGCGCAGATGCAGATGCTCGGCGATCAGCCGCCAGGCCTCCGGCATGGCGGGCTTCAGCCGCACCGCTTCACGCAGGCTCGCAAACGACGCTTCGTCCTCGCCGAGGGCGGCCAGGGCCATGGCCAGCTCCAGCCGCGTCTCAGCCGATCGAGGCTGCTCGCGGGCGAGACTTGAGAGCGTGTCGCGCGCTGCGTCGGGTCGGCCCTGCCGGCGAAGGGCGGCCCCCAGGATCAGGCGTGTGCGCGGCTCGGCTGGAGCCTGGCCCAGGATGGCGCGCGCCTGTTGTTCGGCCAGGTCCGGCCGCCGGTCCAGCATCTTGCGGGCGTGCGCCACCGCCTCGTCGAAGGACGCCGTCCTGGCTTCGCTCATGCCGCGGCTATAGCACGCCGGGCGGTGGCGCGGTCGGGATCAGAACTTCTGGCCGAGCCGGATGCCGATGGTCAGCGGTTGAATGGGCACCACATAGACCGCCGGCGGGGTCGCCGGGTAAGGCGTTCCGTCGGAGCCCACGCCGGCCGGATAGCCGGGCGCGCAGATCGAGGTCGTGCACGGCGTATAGCGGTTGATCTGGCCGCGCTCGTCGAAGGCGTTCTTCACGAACAGCTCGACCGAGCTCTTGTCGTGTTCGGCGCCGATCGAGAAGTCGACGGTCGCATAGCCGGGCATCTTGCCGAGGTTGGCGACATCGCTGGCGAAGGCGTCCGACGCCACCGAAAACACCGCCGGAAGCCGTGACGACTGATAGGCCACCGCCACCTGGGCGTGGGCGTTCCAACCCATGAACGGGAAAGTGTAGCGGGCGGTGAAATTGCCGTTGAATTTCGGCGTGTAGGGCAGTTGCTGACCCTTCGGCGCCCTAAGGAAATTGCCCTCGCAGGCCGCCACCGTGCCGTGGGCGTCGGTGCAGAAGTCCTGGGCCAGCACGGCGTCGTTGTAGGCCATGGCGGCCGCCAGGGTCAGGTGCTCGGTCGCGCGCCATTCGACGTTGGACTCGACGCCGAGAATCCGGGCCGACGGCGCATTGACCACGACGGTAAGGCTGTTGGTGCCTAGATAGGCGAACTGGAAGTTGCTCCAGTCCTCGTAATAGGCGGCGCCGTTCCAGACCAGGGAGCGGTCGAACCAGCTCGTTTTCCAGCCGATCTCGTAGTTGGACAGGTTGTCGGTATTGTAGGCGCCGAACTGGGAGTTGCGGTTGAATCCGCCCGGCCGGTAGCCGGTCGAATAGGTGAAATAGACCAGCTTGGTGTCGTCGAGGTGGTAGGTGGCGTTGACCTTGTGCGTCTCGCCGGTCCCTTTCAGGACGCCGTTCAAGTCGACGCACGGCGCATCGCGAAACTGCAGGCCGGCGATGCAGTGGGAGGTGCCGGTCGAGCTGAAGGCCGGATCGTTGAATCCGAAGAAGCCATAGAGCGAATTGGTAAAGCCATAATAGCGGGCGCCGGCGGTGATGGTCAGCCTGGGCGTGACGTCAAACGACACTTCGCCGAACACCGCCCTGTCGCTGTCGACCCGGTCCTGGTCGGTCAGCCACCAGGTGTGGGGCCAGCCCGGGACGGAGATTTGCGGGCCGAGGCCCTGGATCAGATAGTCCTGGATGATCCAGTGGGTCTGGCGTTCCTGGAACAGGCCGACAAGAAAGCGGAACCGGTCAGTAGCAGGCGAAGCAAGCCGCAGTTCGTTACTGCCCTTTTCGAACCGGTCCCGGCCGACGATGAACTGCGCCGGGTTCGACAGCGGAACGCCGTTGGCGTCCGTCCAGTAGGATCCGTAGCCGGAGGCCTGATCATAGGCGACCGAGTAGTCGGTGTAGTCCGAATTGGAATTGATCCAGCGCTTGAAGTAGCCGCCGGCGTAGGTCAGGTCGTACTTGCCGATCTTGCCGTTTATGGTCAGGCCCGCCTGCACCCAGCGGTCGTGGTCGCTGTCGGGCTGGAAGCGATTGACCTTCAGATCGCCGATCGCCGGGTTGAAGCCGAAAATGCCGTCGGCCCGCATATCCTGGGCGATGACCTGTGGGGTGATCGTCCAGTTGTCGCCGAGGTCGAATTTGACCGCGAGCCGACCGCCGTAGGTCTCGACCGGATTGAAGTTGCTCTTCACCCGACCGGCGTTGTTGATGATGCCGTCCACCGGTCCGGGCACTCCGTGCGATACTTCGACGAACGCCCGCTCGCCCAGCACGTTATCGATGAAGCCGGCATCGCGCTCGTCGAACGCCACCAGGCGCACGGCGATGTGGTCGGTCACCGGTACGTTGACGAAGCCCTCGACGACATAACCCTCCGAGCCGTGATCGACCCAGTTCCCCTCAGCGTTGAGGGCGCCATAGAGGTGCGAGGTGTCGGGCGTGTTGGTGATCAGGCGGAGGGTGCCGGATTCGGAGCTGGCGCCATAGAGCGTGCCTTGCGGTCCCGGCAACACTTCCACACGAGCCAGGTCATAAACGTGGACGTCGATGGTGCCGCCGATGGTGGTGATCGGCAGCTCGTCGAGATAGGCGCCGACGCTGGGCAGCGGGCCCGAGTGGTTGCCGTTGCCGCCGTCGGCCACGCCGCGCATGTAGATGGTGGTGACGCTGGGGGCGAAGGTCTCGTACTGGATCGTCGGCACGAACTTCACATAGTCCTGGAAGTTGGTCACGTTGAGTTCGCTCAGCCGCCTGGCGTCGATGGCGGTGATGCTCATCGGCACCTTCTGGATATTCTCGGCGCGCTTGGTGGCGGTGACGATGACCTCGCCCACCGCGGTGGGGCCGACAGTGTCGGTGCTCGCCTCGGCGGCGCGGGCAGCGCCGGCGGTCAGGCAGGTGGAGGCAAGCAGCATCGCGACGCCCGCGGGCGCGACACCCACGAAACGCGACATGAGCGCGGTCTTCATGATGGTATTCCCCCGGGCATTTAGCCTTGATGTGCTGATCTCGCGCCTGCGCCGGCGATCGTCAAGGCGCCGCTTGGCGCAAAGCCCCAATCGGGCCTCGCTCTGTGGCCAATTTGTCCTAAACGGTGGTCGGCATCGGAAAGCGGAGAACGCGATGAAGGATTTCAACGGCAAGATCGCGGTGATCACCGGCGGCGGGACCGGCATGGGGCGCGAGTTGGCCCGGCAGCTGACCGCCGAGGGGTGCAACGTCGCCATGTGCGATGTCTCGGCTGACACCATGGCCGCCACCAAGGCTCTGTGCGCGGCCGACGCGCCCCAGGGAACCAAGGTGGCGGGCTTCGTCGCCGACGTCGGCGACGAAGCCCAGGTCGGCCGCTTCCGCGACGAGATCGCCCGCGCGTTTGACACCGACAGGATCCACCTGCTGTTCAACAACGCCGGCATCGGCGGCGGCGGCAGCTTCGTCGCCGGCGAGCGCGCCGAATGGGAGCGGACGTTCAACGTCTGCTGGGGCGGGGTTTACGCCTGCACCCGGGTGTTCCTGCCCATGCTCGTGGCGGCGAGCGAGGCGCACATCGTCAACACCAGCAGCGTCAATGGCTTCTGGGGCTCCCTCGGCCCCGGCATTCCCCACACCGCCTATGTGGCCGCCAAGTTCGCCGTGAAGGGCTTCAGCGAAGCCTTGATGACCGATCTGGCGGTCAACGCCCCGCACGTGAAGTGCTCGGTGGTCATGCCCGGCCACATCGGCACCGAGATCGTCAGCAACTCCCGCAAGGTGCTGACCGGCGATGCGTCCGACAGCCTTTCGCCACGCCAGATCGCGCTCACCCGCGCGCGCCTGAGAGCGATGGGCATGGAGATCGACACCGTCTCCGACGCCGAGATCAACGCCATGGCCGCCGAGCAGGCCAGGCGTTTTCGCGACGAGGCCCCGACCACCGCGGCGCGGGCCGCCACCGTCATTCTCGACGGGGTGAGGACCGATCGCTGGCGGATTCTGGTCGGCCACGACGCCGAGGTCATCGACACCCTGGTGCGGGCCGATCCCGAGCATGCCTACGAACCCGACTTCTTCGCCCATATGGCCACGGAAGCCGGCTGGCGGCTGGGGCAGTCATGAGCGCCGATCACATCCGCTATCGGGTCGACGCCGGCCGGCCAATTTCACCGGCCGCTAGGGGAATGGCCAGCCTCGACATGCGCGACCGCGCCGCCCTGTTCGACGCCCTGGGGGCGAAGACCTTCGATGTCGCGATCATCGGCGGCGGCATCACTGGGGGGGGAATCGCCCGCGACGCGGCCCTGCGCGGCCTTTCCGTCGCCCTTGTCGAAGCCGGCGATTTCGCCAGCGGCACCTCCAGCCGATCCTCGAAGATGATTCACGGCGGCCTGCGCTATCTGGCCCAGGGCGACCTGGCGCTGGTGCGCGAGGCGGCCAGCGAGCGCAAGATCGTCCAGGCCATCGCCCCGCACTTGGCGGTGGAGACACCGTTCGTCATTCCCGCCCGCTCGGCCGCGGCGATCGCCAAGCTACGCGCGGGGTTATGGACCTTCGAGAAACTGGGTGGGGTCGCCAAGGACCACGCGCACCAGGTGTGGTCGACGGCCGAACTGGCCGAGCGCGAGCCGGCGCTTGCCGCCGCGGGTCAGGCCGGCGCGGTGGTCTATCCCGAATTTCTGACCAACGACGCGCGCCTCACCCTGGCCAATCTGCAGAGCGCCGCCGAACACGGCGCCGTCATCGTCAACTACGCCAGCGCCGAGCGGCTGACCGGAGAACCGCTGGCCAGCGCCGACATCGCCGACGCCGACGAGCCGGGACGGCGGACGCGGATCGCCGCCAAGGTGTTCGTCAACGCCGCCGGGCCGTGGGTGGACGCCATCCGCGCGCTCGAGTCCGCGGCGGCGGCTCCGAAACTGGCCCTCTCCCGCGGCATCCACATCGTCTTTCCGCGCGCCCTGGCCCCGGTGACCAGGACCTTGATCGTGCCGGCGGGTAACCGGCGCAGCATCTTCATCGTCCCCAAGGGGGCGGTGACCTACATCGGCACCACCGACGCCTTCCACGACGGGGCCGAGACCTGGCCGGCGATCGGACGGGAGGACATCGACTACCTGCTGAGCGCGACCAACGCCGCCCTTGCGGGGCGCCCGCTCCACGCCCGCCAGATCACCGCCGCCTGGGCGGGGGCGAGGCCGCTGGTGGCCGAGCCCGGCAAGGGCGCCTCGGAAACCTCACGCCGGGACGAGATCTGGCAGGGCCCTGGCGGCATGCTGTCGATCGCCGGCGGCAAGCTCACCGCCTACCGGCGCATGGCCCAACGGGTGGTCGATCGGGTCGAAACTGAACTCGGCCGCAAGCCCAGCCGCTGCCGCACCGCCAGTGAGCCGCTGCCGGGCGGCGAGACGCCGACGCGAACGGTGGGCGCGCAGCTCGCCGGGCTTGGCCTCGAGGCTCTGGCGGCCGAGCGTCTGGTCGGTCTCTACGGGGCGGCGGCGCCATTGGTCGCCGGCGGTCCGGCGATGGAAGCGGAGCGGGCGGTGCTGAGCGAGGGGGCGCTCACCCTCGAGGACTATTGGGTCAGGCGCGGCGCGCGGGCCTGGTTCGATGCCGACGGCGGGATCGCCTCGCTGCAGCCGGCGGCGCTGGCCATGGCCCCGTTGCTCGGCTGGACGGACGCGCAGACCGCCGCGCAGATTGTGGCTTGCCAGCATCGCCAGGCCATCGATTTGGAGGCGGCGCACTCTCAGCCTTGACCATGGGGAAGTTCGGCCCCAGCATTGGTCGCGAACCTTAGGCCGCCGTTGAAGAGCGCGTCTAGGTCAACGGGGAGTCGAACTATGAACGCCAAGCTGCTGTGCGGCGCCTCGGCCGCGGCTGTTTCACTGTGCATGAGCGCGCCTGCGGCGCTGGCGGCCAACGCCGCCGCGGCGGGCCCGGTCGCCGTCTCGGAGGTGATCGTCACCGCCCAGAAGCGAGAGCAGCGCCTGCAGGACGTGCCGGTGGCGGTCTCGGTGATCAACGCCCAGCAGCTCGAAAATCTCGGCGCCCGCAGCATCAAGGACATCACCCTGCTGACGCCGGGCTTCAACGCCACCACCAACGCCGGCGAGTCCACCACCACGGTGCGCATCCGCGGCATCGGCAGCGTGGCCGACAACGCCGGTCTGGAAGACGCGGTTGGGGTCTACATCGACGGCGTCTATCGGCCGCGCAACGGGGTCAGCTACAACGACCTTGGCGAGCTCTCCGACGTCGAGATCCTGAAAGGGCCACAGGGCACGCTGTTCGGCAAGAACACTGTCGCCGGCGTGGTCCAGATCAACACCCAGCGGCCGTCGTTCACCTTCGGCGCCTTCGCCGACGGGGAAGTCCAGAACTACAATGGCTGGGGGTTCGATACCGGCGTCACCGGGCCGATCATCGGCGATGTCGTCGCCGGACGGCTCTACTTCGCCACCCACCAGCGCGACGGCTACCTGCCCGTCGCCCAGCCGCCGGGAAGCACCATTCCGGCGCAGGACGACGAGCACATGTACACGCTGCGCGGGCAGCTGCTGATCGCGCCCACCGACGATTTCAAGCTCAACATCATCGGCGACTACACCCGGCGCGACGACCACTGCTGCGTCGCGGTCGACTTCCAGAACGGCTTTCCGGCCACCCTGCAGAACACCTTCTTCCCGGGATCGATCCTCAATCCGATCACCCGCAGCAATGTCACCGCCTCGATCAATGTCGGACCCCAGGAGCACATCCGCGACGAAGGCATCTCGGCGCAAATGGACTGGAAAACGCCCTGGCTCGGCGGCGCTCACCTGACCTCGATCACCGCCCTGCGCGACTGGCGCGACAAGGGCATCACCGACAGCGACTACACCCAGGCCGATCTGATCAATACGGTTCCCGACAACGTCCAGGAATTCAAGCAGTTCTCCGAGGAGATCAGGCTCAATGGCGACACCGGGCGCATCGCCTGGCAAGTCGGCGCCTTCTACAGCCACGAGGATCTCGACGTCTTCGCCCCGTTGAGCTTCGGGACCGACATCAACGAATATCTCGCCGTCCTGACCTCAGGCGCAGGACCGCTGGCGACCGGGACCTACAACCCGCCCGGCGGCGCCTTCCCGGCCGGCGTGGGCGCCCGCGACGCCTATCACCAGGCCGAGCACAGCCTGTCGGTCTACACCCAGGACGACTTCAAGATCACCGACAAGCTGATCTTCACCGGCGGCATCCGCTTCACCAGCGAGCACAAGTCACTGCTCAGCAACTACAACAACACCGACACCGCCGGCACCTGCGCCCATTTCACCGCCATCGCCGCCGGCCTCGGCCTGCCGCTGACCAAGGCCGTCCTCGGCATCCCCTGCCTGGATAATCCGGCCTTCTTTGGTCTCAACACCCACCAGTCGTTCACCGAAAACGACGTCACCGGCACCGCCAAGCTGACCTATCATTTCACCAATGAGACGATGGCTTACGCTTCCTACTCCAGAGGCAGTCTCGTGGCCGGCTACAATCTGGCCGAAGTGACCACGGCGGTGGGCAACAATCCCAACGCCTCGCTGGCCCCCGATCCCGACACCTTCTTCCCGGCCGAATACGTCAACGCCTTCGAGGTCGGGGCGAAATCGGAACTCCTCGGCCGCCGGCTGTTGCTGACCGCCGCGGCCTTCTACCAGAAGTACCAGAACTTCCAGCTGAACGCCTTCACCGGCACCCAGTTCGTCGAGAGCACCATTCCTGACGCGCTGTCCGAAGGCATCGAGACCGAGGACTACTGGCGGGCCACCGACGATCTGACCCTCAATTTCGGGGCCACCTACGCCAACACCGTCTACAGCAAGAGCGCCGCCAACCAGGCCGCGCTCGGCAACAACATCCCCGGCTCGCCCTTCTTCCAGACGACGCCCCTGTTCCGCCTGCCAGGCTCGCACCCCAGCTTCGCGCCGGTGTGGTCGGTGGTCGGCGGCGTCACCTACAGCCACCCGGTGATGAACGGCCTGAAGGCGACGATCAACTTCAATGGCAAGTTCCAGTCGGCGTACAACACCGGCTCCGACCACGATCCGGTCAAGACCCAGCCAGCCTACGCGCTGTTCAACGGCCGCCTGGCCATCGGCTCGGAAAATGGCCACTGGTCGCTGGAGGCCTGGGCGACCAACATCTTCAACACCCACTACAGCCAGGCGATCTTCGATGGCGTGGTCCAGACCTTCAGCGCTCCGCAGCCTGGTTCCGACGCGGCGCTGAACAATTACTACTACTTCCCCGGCCAGCCGCGCTTCTACGGTCTGACCCTACGGGTGAAATACTGACGCAGGCTTGCCCGGCCTCGTCCACAGCTTAAGGACGGGGCCATGAGCCGATCGATTGCCGAGCGCCTGACCGCCGTTCTCGGGCCGGAGAAGGTCGAGACCGCCGAGACGGCGCTCCACGCCTACCGCCATGACTACTGGGTGCTGAGCCACCTGAAGGACCATCTCGGCCAGGGTGCGCCAAACGCGGCCTGCGTCGTACGGCCAACCTCAGTCGCCGATGTGCAGGCGAGCCTGAAGGCAGCCAGCGAGGCCGGCGCGCCGGTGATCCCCTTCGGCCTCGGCAGCGGCGTGGTCGGCGGTGTGATGGCTTCGCCCGAGGCGGTCATCCTCGATCTGGGGGCGATGAACGCCACCCGGTTCATCGACGAGACCAATCTCCTGGCCGGGTTCGATGCCGGCAAGCGCGGCAGCGAGGCGGAGGCGGAGGTGGCCGCCGCGGGACTGACCATCGGTCATTGGCCGCAGTCGGTGGCCATCAGCAGCGTCGGCGGCTGGATCGCCACCCGCGCCTCCGGCCAGTTCTCGACCCTGCACGGCAATATCGAGGATATCGTCTGGTCGATCGAGGCGGTGCTGCCGGATGGCCAGCTGGTCACCCTCGGCAAGGCTCCCAGGGCCTCGGCCGGACCGGACCTGCGCCATCTGCTGCTGGGCTCCGAGGGATGCCTGGGCGTCATCACCGGCGTCACCTTTTCCTTGCGCCGGGCCCCCGAGGCGCAGGCGTTTTCGGTGTTCGGCGCCGAGACCATGGATGCCGGCTTCGGCTTCCAGCGCGAGCTGATCCAGGCCGGCTGGCGACCACCGGTCATGCGCCAGTACGACGCCCGCGAGGCGGCCAGGCTCGACGTCCGCCTCGCCGCGCCGGCGGTGCTGATTATCCACGAGGGACCGGCCGGCCTGGTGGCGGCGGAGACGGCGGCGATATCCGAACTCGCCGCCAGGCGCGGTCTCGCGCCCGCGCCCGAGGATATCGCCCGCCACTGGCTGGAACACCGCAACATCGTCCCCAACTGGAGTTCGTTCCTCGAGCGCAACCTGATCGTCGATACGGTGGAGATCTCGGCCCCGTGGACCGCCATCGGCCGGATCTACGCCGATGCGACGGCGGCGCTGCAGGCCCTGCCCGGGTGCCTGAACGGCTCGGCCCACAGCTCCCACGCCTACCGCAGCGGCCTCAATCTCTATTTCAGCTTCGCTATCCGCACCGAAGCGCCGGAAGCCATGGAGGGCGCCTATTTCGCCGCCTGGCGGGCGATCATGGAAGCGACCGACGCGCATGGCGGCGGCCTTTCGCACCACCACGGCATCGGTCGGGTGCGCGCGCCGTGGCTGGAGCGCGAGTTGGGCCCGGCCGGCGTGCGCCTGCTGCGCCAGGTCAAGCAATCGCTCGATCCAGCCGGGATGATGAACCCGGGCGTGCTCATCGCCGATGCCTGAACTGGTCCTGGCCCTTGATGTCGGCACCACCTCGGCGCGCGCCGCGGTGGTCGGCCCGGACGGCGGTTTCCTCGGCTTGGCCGCGAGCCCCATCGCCTCGGCGACGCCGGCGCCCGGCCTGGTCGAGCAGGACGCCGAGGCGGTGTTCCAGGTCACCGTGGCGGCGGCGAAGCGGGCTCTGGCCGAGGCTGGCCGGTCCGCCGGCGACATCGCCGCCATCGGCCTCACCACCCAGCGGGCCAGCGCCGTCCTCTGGGACAAGACCGACGGCGCGCCCCTCTCGCCCCTGGTGGTGTGGAACGACCTGCGCGGCGCCGCGCGGGCCGTGGAACTGCAAGCCGCCGGCTTTCCCCTCGCCCCGCAGCAGGCGGCGACCAAGCTCGAGGCGATGCTGGCCGGGCTCGACGCCGCCCCGGCGCGGATCGCCTGGGGAGCGATCGATTCCTATCTCATCTTCCGCCTGACCGGCCGCGCCCGCCACGTCACCGATCGCAGCCAGGCCTGGCCCACCGGCTATCTGGCTCCGCCAGGCTTTGGCTGGAGCGAGACTCTCATCGCGCACCAGAAACTCGATCCGGCCATGTTCCCGAACCTCATCGACACCTGGGGCGAGATCGGCGCAACAGATGGGGCGCTCTTCGGCGCCGAAATCCCAATCCGCGCCGACATCGCCGATCAGCAGAGCGCCCTGCTGGCCCACGGCGAGGCGCCGGGAACCGCCAAGATCACCTTCGGCACCGCCGGGGCCTTTGATCTGGCCACCGGCGATCAGTTCCTGTTTCCCGGCCCCGGGACGCCGCCGCTGATCGTCTCGTCGGTCAGCGGCGAGACCCGCTTCTGCGTCGAAGGCATGGTGCTTTCCGCCGGCGCGGCGCTCGACTGGGCCCGCTCGGCCTTTGAACTCGGCGATCACGCCGCCTTCGACGCCCTGGCGGGCGGCGTCGCCGACACCGCTGGCGCCGCCTTTCTGCCGGCCCTGCACGGCCTTGGCGGCCCGTATCCCGATCCCGCCCGGCGCGGCGGGGTGTTCGGGCTAACCTCGGCGGTCGGCCGGGAGCATCTGGCGCGGGCGACCTACGAGGGCCTCGCCTTCCGCGCCCGCGAGATCGTCGATCACCTCTATGCCGCCACCCCGTTCGAACGACCGCCGGCGATTGGCGTCGATGGCGGCCTGAGCCGCAGCCCGGTATTCCTGCAAACCTTGGCCGACCTCCTCGCCTGGCCGGTGCGCCGCCACGCCACGCCCGAGGCGACCGCGCTCGGGGCCGCCATGGCCGCCGGTTTGGCCGCCCCCGCCATCCGCTTCGAGGCGGTCGTCGAGCCGCGCATTGGCGCCGATGAAGCCGAAGCGCGCTTCGTCGCCTGGCGCTCGCTGGTCTATGGTGGGCGCTGATGCAGCTGACCCGTCTTGGACCGCTGGAGGGTGTCAGCCGCCTGACCCTGGGCGGTGGTGGCCTGGGCCGCGTCTGGGGCGAGACCTCCATCGACGAGGCGATCGCCACCGTGCACGCGGCGATCGAGGGCGGCATCACCCTCATCGACACCGCGCCGATGTATCGCGACTGCGAGCAGGTGATCGGCCGGGCGTTCAACGGCCGCCTGCCCGGCGGCGTCAGGATCACCACCAAGCATCAGCTGGGCGCGCCGCCTCCGGGTGAAACGGCCGCGCGGCTGGAGGCGTCGCTGGCCGCCAGCCTGGCCGCCATGGGCATCGAGCGGGCGGACGTGTTCTTCCTCCATTCCAACATCCGCCCGGACGCTTACGTCTATCCGCGGGATGCCGAGCGCCAGGATCGCTTCGCCACCCCGTGGAGCCTCTATGCCGCCGAGGTCGCGCCGGCGATGGAGAGCCTCGCGCGGCAGGGCCGCATCGGCGCCTGGGGGATCACCGGCGTCGGCGTTCCCGAGACCATCATCCAGGCCCTGGCCCACGATCCGGCGCCGGGCGTCGTGCAGGCGGTGACCAATCTGCTCGACAGTCCCGGCGGCATGCGGCGCTATGACGAGGCCCCGCGGCCGCGCGAAATCATCGCCGCCGCCAACGCGCGCAGGATTGGGGTCATGGGCATCCGCGCCGTCCAGGCCGGCGCCCTGACGGCGGCGTTCGACCGCGACCTGCGAGCCGAACACCCGGAGGCGGCCGACTTCCGCCGCGCCGCGCCGTTTCGCGCCCTGTGCCGGGCGATCGGCGCCGACCCGGCGGTGATCGCCCACCGCTATGCCCTTTCCATGGCTGGCGTCGACACCGTCATCCTCGGGGTGAAAAACCGGGCCGAGCTCGACGATTGCCTGGCCGCCGAAGCCGCCGGGCCGCTGGATCCGGCGATCATCGCCCAGATCGACCAGCTCGGTTTGCGCGCCGATTAACCCGCGAACGGTGGCAACGGCAGGCCGGTGACGCCGGGCTCGAAGGCCAGCAGGCTCCCCGCCCAGTGCTGACGCGCCAAAGCCTCCTCGCTCAGTAGCCAGCGGGCGGTGGTGATGTAGAGGGTGGCCAGATCCTCGCCCCCGAAGGCGCAGCTGGACGGATGATCCACCGGCAGATCGACGATCCGATCAATGGCCCCGTCCGGGGCGTAGCGCACCAGCCGGCCCGCCCCCCACTGGGCGTTCCAGACGTAGCCATCGCAATCGACCGCCGAGCCATCCGGCCCGAAGACTTCGCCGCGGGTATGGGCGAACGGCCGCCGCTCGCCGGGCGCGCCGGTCAGGGGGTCGAATTCCAGGATGTCGATGATCCGCGCCAGGGAGTCGGCGACGTAAAGCCTGTCGCCCCCCGGGCCACAGACCAGAGTGTTGGCGATGCCAAGGCCATCCAGCACCCGCTCGCAGGTCCAATCCGGATCGAGGCGATAGACCCCGCCGCTCGCCTCGGCTTCGCCATCGTCCATGGTGCCGAACCAGAACCGCCCGCCAAGATCGACATTGCCGTCGTTGGCCCGGTTCTGAGGCCGTTCGGGCTCGGGATCGAAGCGCAGGGTGAAGCTGCCGGTCTTGGGATCGAGAATGCCAAGACCGTCCTTGCGCGCCGCCAGCAGGCCCTCGCCGCAGGCTCTGGGGGCCACCGCGCTGACCTGGTTTTCCACCCCGACCCACCCGGTCTCCCCGCTCCCTGGATGCAGCCAGCGCAGGCGCCCGCCCTTGATGTCGACCCAATAGAGCCGGGCGGCGGCGGCGTCCCACACCGGTCCCTCGCCGAGAATATCCTCGGCCGCCACCGCCACGCGGACCTTGCTCGTGAGGGTCACGTCACTTGGCCCGGACGGCGCGGGGGCGCCTCTCGCCAGGCCCCGCTGGCCATGATCTGGCTGAGGATATCCACCGCGCGCCAGACGTCCTCGAAGCCGAGATAGAGCGGGGTGAGGCCAAAGCGCATCACGTCGGGATCGCGGAAATCGCCGATCACGCCGCGGTCGATCAGGGCCTGCATGATCGCAAAGCCGTCGGCGTGGGCGTAGGCGATGTGGCTGCCGCGGCGGGCCGGGTCGGCGGACGTGATCAGGCGGAAATCCTCGCCGCCCAGTCGCTCGGCCATGGTGTCGGCGAACAGCGACCACAGCGCCCGGGCCTTGGCCTCCAGCGCCGCCGGCGGGACCTCAAGGGCCAGGTCCACCGCCGCCTCCAGCGCCGCCAGGCCGAGCACCGGCGGCGTCCCGGTCAGGAACCGCCTGATGCCGGCGGCGGGCGACCAGGCGTCATCGAAGGCGAACGGCGCGGCGTGACCCATCCAGCCGGTCAGCGGCGAGGCCAGTTCATCCTGCACACCCTTGGCCACGAACAGGAAGGCCGGCGCGCCGGGCCCGCCGTTCAGGTACTTGTAGCCGCAGCCGACCGCCAGATCCGCGCCGCAGGCGTCCAGATCGACCTCGACCGCGCCGACGCTGTGGCTGAGATCCCAGAGCATCAGCGCCCCGGCGGCGTGCGCGGCGGCGGTGATCCGCGCCATGTCGCGCCGCGCGGCGGTCTTGTAGTGGACGTGGGTCAGAAGGACGATGGCGATCTCCTCGTCGATCGCCGCCTCCACCGCTTCGGGCGCGACCGCCTTGACCTTGGCTCCGACTGCGCCCGCCGCGCCGCCGGCGATGTAGAGATCGGTGGGGAAGTTGCCGGTCTCGGTGAGGATCACCCGGCGTCCGGGCCGGGCGGCGAGGCCCGCGGCCAGCAGCTTGTAAAGGTTGACCGAGGTCGAGTCGGCCACCGCCACCTCGCCGGGCGAAGCGCCGATCAGCCGGGCGATCTTGTCGCCGACGCGCAGCGGCGCACCGATCCAGTCAGCGTCGTTCCAGCTGCGGATCAGCCCCTCGCCCCACTCGGTCGCCGCCGTCTTCAGCAGAGCGTCCCTGGCCGCGAGCGGCAGGGCGCCCAGCGAATTGCCATCGAGATAGATGACCCCCGCCGGCAGGGCGAAGCGGCCTCGGAAGGGGCGCAACGGATCGGCGGCGTCGAGCGCCTTTATCCTCTCCGGGATCATCGGGACCGCAACACCGCGCGCACCGGCGAGGCGTCGAGGCCGGCGAGCTTCAGCGGCAGGGCGATGAGCTCGTAATCGCCCTCCGGGACCTCATCCAGCACCACACCCTCGAGCACCCGCATGTCGGCCGCCAGGACCGCCCGGTGGGCGTCCATGGTCTTGGAACGCTCAGGATCCAGCGATGGCGAATCGATGCCCACCAGAATGACGCCGCGCGCGGCCAAGACGGCGATAGCCTCGGCGGCGATAGCGGTGAAAGCCCTTGGCCACGCATCGGCCGGAAAGCGCTCGAACGTGCGGAACAGCACTCTGGGTGGCGGCTCGGTGAGGCGCGCGGCGAGGAAATCGGCCCCGATCACCCGCCCGGCGGACCTGGCGTCGACCACCCGGCAGTGGCCGATGTAGGCCGCCAGCGGCACGCCGGCGGCGTCGCTCCCGGCCGGATCGTAGTGCAGCGGCGCGTCGGCGTGGGTCCCGGCGTGCACCGTGGTGGCGAAGTGCGAGACGGTCACCGGCGAGCCATCGCCCTGGACCCAGCGCCGGCCGCCGGAAAAGGCGGTGTCTCCCGGCCACACCGGCAGGCCCGGGCGCAAGGTCTGGCTGATGTCCCATACAGTCACGCCACCGTCATAGCCGGGCCGGCCGCGGCTATCCATGCGCGCCGACACCGAGCCCCCTATATCTGGCGCCATGACCAGGCTTTCGCTCCTCGATCTGGCCCCGATCGTCGAGGGCGGTGACGCCGGCGAGGCGCTGCGCCGCAGTCTCGATCTCGCCCGCCACGCCGAGGCGCTCGGCTACCATCGCTTCTGGATGGCCGAGCACCACAATATGCCGGGGATCGCCAGCGCCGCCACCGCCGTGGCCCTGGCTTTCGTCGGCGCCGGCACCAGCAGCATTCGCATCGGCGCCGGCGGGGTGATGCTGCCCAACCACGCGCCGCTGATCATCGCCGAGCAGTTCGGCACCCTGGCGGCGCTCTATCCCGGCCGGGTCGATCTGGGTCTTGGCCGGGCGCCGGGGACCGACGCCATGACCGCCCGCGCGCTCCGCCGCCATCTGGCCGGCGGCGCGGAGAGCTTCCCCAGCGACGTGGTCGAGCTGCTGCGCTTCCTGGCCCCGGTCCGGGAGGGCCAGATGGTGCGCGCAGTGCCGGGGTCCGGGGCCGAGATGGAGGTGTGGATCCTGGGCTCGAGCACCTTCGGCGCCCAGCTGGCGGCGGTGCTTGGCCTGCCCTACGCCTTCGCCTCGCACTTCGCCCCGGCGCAGCTGGACGAAGCGGTCGCCATCTACCGGGCCCAGTTCCAGCCTTCCGAGCGGCTGGCCAAGCCCTGCCTCCTGCTTGGCCTCACCATCGTCGCCGCCGACACCGACGCCGAGGCCCGGCGCCTGTTCACGTCCCTCATTCAGTCCTTCATCGCCCTGCGCGCCGGCCATCCCGGTCCGTTGCGAGCGCCGGTGGACGACATCGAGGCGCGCCTGGAGGGCCCGCTCGCCGAAGCCATCGTCGGTGGGCCGGATACGGTGCGCGCAAAACTGGCCAGTTTCATCGCCCGCACCGGGGCCGATGAGATCATGGTCACCTCCAGCATCTTCGACCACGCCGCGCGGCGACACTCCGTCGACATCATCGCGCGGACCCACGCCGACATCGTCCAGCATGGCCAGGCGGCTCCAGCCGTGGCATAAGCCGGCCGAACAGCGCCGGGCGCTCGTCATCGCCGGCGCGCACAAGAATCAGCAAGGACCATGCAGCTTCGTTCCTCCGTCACCGCTCTGGCGGCGCCGTTGGCGCTCCTTTGCCCCTCGGCCGGCCACGCCCAGAGCACCTGCCAAGGCCAGCCGGGGCCGACCCGTCTCGACATCGATATCGAGGGGGTGCGCGCCTCGCGCGGCCTGATCACCGGCTCGCTCTATCCGGGCGACCGCAGCCAGTTCCTGGTCAAGGACGGCGCGGTCAAGGTGTGGAGCGTGCCCGCGGTCAGTCCTACCACCCACATGTGCATCTGGCTGAAGTGGGGACCGGGGACCTACGCCTTCGCCGTCTATCACGACCCGGATTCGAGCGGCGTGTTCCACCACAACCTGTTCGGTCGTTTCGATGGCTTCGGCTTTTCCGACAATCCGCACCTGATGTTCGCCGCGCCCAAGTACGATCAGGTCAAGTTCGAGGCCCGTGGACCGGAGACCACCTTGCACGTTCGCCTGCGCTACCCCTAATTGTGCGGCTGAAGGGGAGGCAGAGGAAGCCATATGCCGGGCGTCACTCTTGGGGACAGTGTGAAGCTGGCGGCGCGGGTGCTGGCCGACAAGGGCCGGCCGCTGCTCGCCCACCTGGTCATCACCCGCTACTGCAATCTCGAGTGCGCCTATTGCAGCGAGTACGACAAGGTCTCCAAGCCGGTCCCGGTCGCTGAGCTTACCGCCCGCGTCGACGCGCTGGCGGCGCTGGGCGCCCAGATCGTCACCCTGACCGGCGGCGAGCCGCTATCGCATCCCGGCCATGACGAGGTCGTGCGCCGCATCCGCGCCCACGGCATGGTGGCGACGACGATCACCAACGGCTTCCTGCTCACCGCCGCCAAGATCGCCGGCATGAACGCCGCCGGCCTGCAGGGCCTGCAGATCTCCATCGACGGGGTGAAGCCGGATGCGATTTCGAAGAAGACCCTGAAATCCCTGGCCGGCAAGCTGCGCCTGCTGGAAAAGCACGCCCAGTTTCCGGTCAACATCAACTCGGTGCTCGGCATCTCCGAGGAGCGCACCCGGGACGCCCTGGAAGTGGCCAGGAGCGCCAAGGCGATGGGCTTTTCGCACACCGTAGGGGTGTTGCACGACGGCGAGGGAACGCTGGCCCCACTGTCGGCCTCGCAACGCGCCGTCTATGCCTCGCTGATGGCCGCCGGGTCGGTCACCCATCTAATCAACTATTTGATGTTCCAAAAGAATCTCATGGCCGGCAAGCCCAACGGCTGGCATTGCCGGGCCGGGGCCCGCTATCTCTACATCTGCGAGGACGGTCTGGTGCACTATTGCTCGCAGCAGCGCGGCCATCCTGGCGTGCCGCTGGCCGATTACGGCCGCGCCGACATCCTGCGCGAGTTCGACACCGCCAAGGCCTGCGCGCCCTTCTGCACCGTCAGCTGCGTCCATCAAGCGAGCATCCTCGACGCCTGGCGCGGCCGCCAGAGGCTGGCCGCGGCCTAGCGCCAGTCCACCGCCGTCCGCCGGGAGGTCCCCGCCAACCTCGCCACGGCATCGCCGATGCGCAAGCCGGCGTGAGCCAGGGCGCCGGCCAGAGGCGAGACCTGCCTGGCGTCCGTCAGGGCAGCGGCCAGCGCCGGGGCGATGATGCGGGCGCGAAAATCGGCGATCAGCGCCGGCTCGTCGATCACCGCCACCAGTTCCTCCTCGCCGGCAAGGCCGGCGAAATCGAAGTTGCACGAGCCAACGATGAGCTCGGTCCCGTCGATCAGCATGCCCTTGAGATGGCTCATCTTGGGCAGCAGGTGCACGCGAAGGCCCGCGCGGCGGGCGAAATCCAGCAGATAGTCGCGCACCAGCCGTTTGTTGCTCGCCCACGGGGTGATCAGGCTCACCTCGACCCCGCGGCGCACCGCCTCGGCCAGCGGCGCGGTGAAGGGAAAGGTCAGATAGGCGGAGAGCACCACGACTTCGCGCCTCGCCCGCCCGATGCGCTCGGCCATGGTCTCGTAGAAGCGTTGATTGGTGCGCCCGTCGAGACTGATCAGAGCGAGAGTGTCGAGCGCGGTGTCGGCGGCCATGGGGCGGCCGGCCCAGGTAGCGGCGAAATCGGCGGCCAGAAAGTCCGCCGTCGCCCGGCCCTCCAGGCGCAGCATGAAATCCCGCCAGGCGAAATTGTGGTCGCTGAAATTGATCCCGCCGATGTAGGCGACATCGTCGGCGACGATCAGCTTCTTGTGGTTGCGGGCCGGATAGTTGGTCAGCAGCGGACTGACCGGATTGGTCACCCGCACGCCGACGCCCTGCGCCGCCAGGTGGTCGAACATCGCCCGCGTCGCCGCCACCTCGCCGCGCAGGGCCGGGTTGAACCACGACGCCGCGACCCAGCGATCGGAGACCACCATCCGCGTGTATCCGTCCACCAGCACCCGGCGATCGGCGGCCGGACTTCCCCTGATCGCCCGAGCCACGGCCTGGCCGACCCCGTCGCCCTCGAAGGTCATCGCCTGCACCAGCAGCCGGCGCCGGGCGGCGGCGCTATCGGCGCTGGCGCGGGCCCAGAAGGCGTCGGCGCCGACCAGCAACTCCATCGCCGTCAAAACTCACCCCGCCAGATAGGTCGTTGCCTCGCCGCGCCCGGGGCGGCTAGAAGCCGCTTGCGGGTCGGTGGAGAGGACGGGGCATAGCATGACCGGAAAGCTGCGCGTCATGCTGCTGCTCTCCTCGCTGCATGGCGGCGGGGCCGAGCGGGTGGCCGTGCACCTGCTGAACCGCAGCGATCCCGACCAGTTCGACATCCGCATCGGCCTGCTGCGTCGCGCCGGACCATTCCTCGCCGACGCCGATCCCGAGCGGGTGATGGCCTCGCCGATCGGCCAGGACTGGCTGGCTTACGAAGGGGCCAACGCCAGCTTCTATCGGCCGCACAAGCTGATCCTCGGGGCCACCCTGGCGCCGCTCAACATCTCGCGCATGATCGCCGCCCACCGCCCGCACGTGGTGATGAGCTTCCTCAAGGGCATCAGCCTGATGACCTGGCCGGCGGTCAGGGCCATGGGCGCGCGCGCGCCCAGATGGATCGCCCGCGAGGGCAACAACACCGACGCGGTGATCGAGGACGAGCTCGCCAGCCCCGCCGCCCGCACCTTGATCGCCTGGCTGACCCGGCGCTGCTACCGCAACGCCGACTGTTTTCTGGCCAACTCGCACGAGATGGCCGCCGGCCTCGGCCAGCGCCTGGGCCTGGATCACGCCCGCATGCGGGTGGTGCAGAATCCCATCGACATCGCCAGGATCCAGAGCCTCGCCGGCGCGCCCGTCGACCAGCCGTCCGAGCGGCCGTTCGTGCTCGCCGTCGGCCGGCTCGAGCACCAGAAGGCCCACGATCTGCTGCTGGCGGCGTTCGCGGCCAGCTCAGCGGCGCGGGGCCTCGATCTGGTCATCATCGGACGAGGCTCGCGCGAGGCGCAGCTGAAAGCGCAGGCCGGCGCGCTCGGGCTCGGCGAGCGGGTGAGGTTCGTCGACTTCACCACCAACCCCTGGGCGTGGATGGCCAAGGCGGCCCTGTTCGTCCTGCCCTCGCGCTGGGAAGGTTTCCCGAGCGTACTGGTCGAGGCGCTGGCCTGCGGGGCCCCGGCGCTCGCCACCGCCTGCGACTTCGGCCCCGCCGAGGTGGTCGATCATGGCCAGAGCGGCTGGATCGTGCCGCCGAACGACACCGAAGCCTTCGCCGCGGCCATGGACCATCTCCTCCGCCAACCCGCGCTGACCGCGCGCCTAGCCGCCGCCGGGCCGGCGCGGGCGGCGATGTTCGACATCGAACGCATGGTCGAGGCCTACGGCCATCTGTTCATCGAGCAGGCCGCCCTGGCCCGCGCCGGACGCCGCGCCCCGCAGGTGGTGCTGGAGCCGCAGACCGCGGCGGCTTGATCAGGCGGCGGTCAGGGGTGGCCTCTTAGGCGCAGAGCTGCTCGGCGTGGCCGTGGGCGACGCCGTCGTCGACATCGAGCCAGAAGCGGTCGCCGATGTCGAACGTGCGCGCCAGGCCCTTGGCCGCCAGGGAGCGCACGCCATCGCTGAGGCCGCCTTGGCCGCCGGCCTCGACATCCTCGCGGATCGCCGCGATCAGCGCCTTTGAGGCCAGAAAGACCCCGGTGTCGTAGGCGTCATGGCCGCTCATCAGCTTGCCGATGCGGGCGATACGGCCGTGCTCGTCGATGGCCACCCGGGTGACATCCTCGAGGTCGACCAGCGGATTGCCCAGCCGGCGGTCGACCGCCAGCACCAGCTCCTCGGTCCCGGCCTCGGAGGCGATCAGATCGGCAAGGATGGTCGGATCCAGGAGATGGTCGGCCATCATCAGCACGAAGCGGTCGTCGAGGTGGGCCTCGGCGGCGGCCACCGAAAGGCCGTTGGCCCCCTTCCAGGCGAAATTGCGCACCGTCTGGATCGGAATCGAAAGCCGCGCGGAAAGGCCGACGAGGAAGGTCTCCAGGCGCTTGCCCTCATAGCCGGTGACGACCACGAAGCGGGACACGCCGGCCTTGTGGGCGGTAACGATCACCCGCTCGATCAGCGGCACGCCATTGATCAGCGCCAGCGGCTTGGAACGGGCCACATCGCGCATGCGGATGCCCTGGCCGGCGGCGATGATCAGACCTTGCATGCCGGTCCCGGAAGCGGCCGCGTCCGGATTGGCGTCCGCCGCCCTGACCAGCGATTGATTGGCCCCCGGCCGCGAGGCGCGATCGATGAAGGCGTTGGTCATCCGCTCGGCTTCATCGTCGGTGAACTGGATCGGCGGATGCTTGCAGAAGAAGGCCGAGGGGCCGATCAGCGGCCCGGCGTAGCCGCGGTCTAGCGCCAGCTTGCAGCAGCGGATGGCGTCGATCACCACCCCCGCTGAATTGGGCGAATCCTCCACCGACAGGCGGACCTCTATGTTCATCGGCACATTGCCGAACAGCGCCCCCTCGAGGCGCAGGAAGCAGAGCTTGTTGTCGTTCAGCCACGGCACATAGTCGCTCGGGCCGACATGGATGTTCTCGTCCTCCAGGCGCTTGGCCATGACCGACTGCACCGCCTCGGTCTTGGAGATCTTCTTCGACAGCAGGCGGCCGCGATCCATCATGTTGAGGAAGTCGGTGTTGCCGCCGGTGTTGAGCTGATAGGTGCGATCCATGCGCACGCCGCGCTGGCGCATCAGGTTGGTCAGCGCCCTGTGGACGATGGTGGCCCCGAACTGGGCCTTGATGTCGTCGCCGACGATCGGCAGGCCGGCGTCCTTGAACTTCGCCTCCCATTCCGGATCGGAGGCGATGAACACCGGCATGCAATTGACCACCCCAACGCCGGCCTTAAGAGCGCAGTCCATGTAGAATTTGACCGCGTCCTCCGAGCCGACGGGGAGGAAGTTGATCAGAACTTCGGTCCCCGATGCGCGCAGGGCCTCGATGACCGCGGCCTTGTCCGGCTCGGCCGCCTTGGCCTTCACGAAGCTGCGCTCGGCGGGCATGGTCTCCATGTGGTCGGCCATGCCGTCCAGAACCTTGCCCATGCGCACGTTGAGCCCCGAATCGGGCACCTCGGCGAACACCGCCGTGCAGTTGGGCTTGGCGAAGATGGCCCGGGATAGGTCTTGCCCGACCTTGCGCTCGTCGATGTCGTAGGCGAGGACGAACTCGACGTCGCTGGGCTCGAAGCCGCCCAGGCTCCAGTGCATCAGCCCGGCGCTGTTGTCGTTGGCGGCGCGATAATAGGCGACGCCCTGGACCAGTGAACTGGCGCAGTTGCCGACACCGACGATCGCCACGCGAATCTTAGCCATACTCGAAGCCCCTCGAGGGAGTGATTGATTGGGAGCAGGCGGTCCCCCGCGCGATTCACGCTATCGCAGTCTCGCCTACCGTCACAAGACTGCCATATACGACCCTCCCGTGGACACCAAGGCGCCAGCCGCAGCAATCGCCATCGAGACGCCGCCCCCGGCGCCGGCGCCTGGCCGCCCGCGCGAGATCGAAGCGGCCAGCAACCTCTATCTGGTGCACCCGGCCTCCCGCGCCCTGGCCGGGCTGCTGGCCAGGACGCCGGTGAGCCCCAATCAGGTCTCGGTGGCAGGCGTGGTCGCCGCCGGCGGCGCGGCGCTGGCCTATGTCGGCCTGGCCTGGCCGGCGAACGCTCTCATTGGCCTGGCGCTGCAATACCTCTGGCATGTGCTCGACGGCGCCGATGGCGATCTCGCCCGCCGCACCGGACGCGCCTCGCCGCTGGGCGAGCTCATCGACGGGGTGTGCGACCATGCCGCGCAGGTGCTGATCTACGTCGCCTTCGCCATTGCCGCCCAGGCGCGTTTCGGGCCCTGGGTGTGGGTCTTGGCCAGCGCCGCCGGAGCCTCGCACTTCGTCCAGGCCAACGCCTACGAGACCGGGCGCAAGGCCTATCGCCATTTCGTCTATGGCGCGCCGTGGATGCGCCAGACCGGGGCCGGCGAGGGCCTGGGCGCGGTGCTGTCCCGATTCTACATCGGCGTCTCCAGCGCCCTCAGCCCTGGCGAGCCGGCCGCCGAAACCGTCATGTCGGCGGAAACCCGCGATCTCTACCGCCGTCGCTTCGCGCCCCTGGTCAAGGCCAGCGGAGTGCTGGACTCCAACACCCGCACCCTGGTCGCCTTTCTGGCCGTCCTCGCCGGCAATCCGCTGTGGTTCTTCGTGTTCGAGCTCACCGTGCTCAATCTCGCCCTGGCGCTGTCGATCGTCTTCCGCACCCGCGCGAATGCGGCCTTGGCGGCCTAGGCCGCCGCCGCGCCGAACTGCAGGCGCGCCAGGCGCGCGTAGAGGCCGCCCCTGGCCATCAGCTCGCCGTGGCGGCCGATCTCGACCACCTTGCCGGCGTCCATGACCACGATGCGATCGGCCTCCAGCACCGTCGCCAGGCGGTGGGCGATGACCAGGGTGGTGCGCCCCTGCATGGCCACGTGCAGCGCGCTCTGGACCAATTGCTCGCTCTCGGCGTCGAGGGCGCTGGTGGCCTCGTCGAGGAGCAGGATCGGGGCCTTGCGCACCAGGGCCCTGGCGATGGCGATCCGCTGCCGCTGGCCGCCGGAAAGCAGCTTGGCGCGCTCGCCGATCAGGGTGTCGATGCCGTGCGGCAGACGGGTGAGGAAACCCTCCACCTGGGCGGCGATGGCGGCGGCCATGATCTCCGCCGGCTGGGCGTCGCGGGCGCCGAAGGCGATGTTTTCGGCCACCGTGGAGGAGAACAGCGGCGCGTCCTGGGCGACGAACGCCACCCTGGCGCGCACCGCCCTGGGATCGGCGTTGCGCAGATCGACGCCGTCAATGGCCACCTGGCCGGCGTGCGGATCGTAGAAGCGCAGCAGCAGACGGAAGACGGTGCTCTTGCCGGCTCCGGACGGGCCGACCAGCGCCACCCGCTCGCCGGGCGAGATCGCCAGCGAAAACCCGTCCAGGGCCAGGCCGTCGCGCTGGGGATAGGCGAAGCTGACGTTGTCCATGGTGATTTCGCCGCGCGGCGGGCTGGGCATCGGCGTCGGCCTGGCGGGAGCGGCGATCGCCGGCCGGGTCTCCATCATGCCGACGATGCGTTCGGCCGCGCCGGTGGCGCGCTGGATCTGGCTCCAGACCTCGGAAAGATCGCGCACCCCGGTGGCGGCGACGAAGGCCAGCACCAGCAGCTGGAACAACGCCCCCGGCTGCATCGAATGACGGACGATCACCGCAAGGGCGCATTCGTAGAGCAGGATCAGCATGCCGGCGAAGATCAGGCTGATCATCAGACCCGACATCAGCCCGCTGACCCTGAGGCGGGCGCGCGAGGCAAGGAAGGCGCGCTCGATGGCCAGGTTGAAGCGGGCGGCGATGGAGTCCTCCTGGCCAAAGGCCTGGACGGTGTCGATCGCTTCGAGGCCCTCGCCGGCATGGCCGACAGCCTCGGCGAACCGGTCCTGGGCCCGGGTCGACAGCCGCTGGATGCGCCGCCCGACCAGGAACAGCGGGGTCAGCAGCAGGGGGATCAGCACCAGGATCAGGCCGGTGAAATTGGGACTGACCAGCACCATCCAGATCAGCGCCCCGGCCACGGTGAGCAGGTTGCGCAGAGCCCCTGGCAGGATGATCCCCACCGTGCCTTCGACGATGGTCATGTCGGTGGTCAGGCGCGAGAGCAACTCGCCGGTGCGCAGCTCGGTGAAATGGCCCATGTCGAGGCCGAGGATGTGACGAAACACCTGCTGGCGCAGGTCGGCGATGATCCGCTCGCCAAGCTTGTAGGTGAAGTAGAGCCGCAGGCCCGTGGTCACCGCCAGGAAGCCGGCCGTCGCCCCCAGGATCAGGAACACCTGTTCCAGCGCGGCGCGGGTGTGCAGCCGAAAGCCCTGATCGATGACCATCCGCGGGCCGCCGGTCAGCGCCAGCAGGGCGCCGGTCGAGAGAAGCAGGAACAGCATGCCCAACAGGGCGTCCAGCCAATGCGCGGTGACCAGGGGCCAGAGCCTGGCCAGCGGCTTGAGGTCGCGGCCCAGCGGGCGGCGCCAGGCGTCGGTCGCCAGCGCCTCGGTGACCACGGCGCGCAGCCCCTCGGGCGCGACGTTCGAGGTCGAGCGTGCCTGACTCATTCCCGCTTCATCATCCAGCCCGCTCGACGCGCGGCGCCGTTATCGACTATCAGACCTTGGGGCCTTGTCATAATGGTGCGACATCGCCTCGCGCGCCAATTCGCGGCGTGATCGCAGACGATTATCGAGTGGACGGCCCTATTTGACCCCGACGCCTACCGCGCCCGACCGCACCGTGACCGGCGGCGAAACCTCCACCCTGAGCGAGGCGCTCGACGCCGCCGCCCGCGGCCCGACCGGAATCAACCTGCATTCCCCGCGCGGCCAGCTCATCGAGGTGCTGCCCTACGCGGCGCTGCGCGAGCAGGCGCTGGCCGTGGCCGGGCGGCTGCGGGCCGCTGGCCTCGGCAAGGGCGACCGCGTCGGCCTGGCCGCCGAGAGCAGCGGCGATTTCCTGCGCGCCTTTTTCGCCTGCCAGTATGCCGGCCTGGTGCCGGTCCCGACGCCGTTGCCGGCGCCGTTCGGCGGCAAGGAGGTCTATGTCGAGCACATCCGCCGGATGCTGATTTCGGCCGACGTGCGCGCCGCCTTCGCCCCGCCCGAGCTGGCCGCCTGGTTCGCCGAGGCCGGCGAGGGGCTGGCGCTGGTGGCGGCCGGGAGCCTCGATTCGCTGCCCGACGCCGGCGCGCTCGAACCGGTTCCGGCGGCGGCCGATGACCTCTGCTACCTGCAGTACTCCTCCGGCAGCACCCGGTTTCCGGTCGGGGTCGCGGTCACCCAGCGGGCGCTGATGGCCAACATCGCCGCCATCGGCGGACCGGAGGGCCTGGCGGTGGGGCCGGCCGACCGGGCGGTGAGCTGGCTGCCGCTCTACCACGACATGGGCCTGGTCGGCATGCTGCTGACGGGCCTCACCTTCCAGGTGTCCATCGACCTGCTGCCGACCACCGCCTTCGTGCGCCGGCCGGGTCTGTGGCTCGATCTGCTCGGCCGCGGCGGCACGATCTCCTACGCCCCGACCTTCGGCTACGATCTGGCGGCCAGGCGAGCGGGGGCGGCCGGCGGCCAAACCCTCGATCTGTCCTCATGGCGGATCGCCGGGGTCGGCGGCGACATGATCCGGCCAGGGCCCCTGCGCGCCTTCGCCGAGGCCTATGGCGAGGCCGGCTTCGATCAGCGCGCCTTCGTCGCCAGCTACGGCATGGCCGAGGCCACCCTGGCCCTCAGCCTCAGCCCGATCGGCCAGGGCCTCAAGACCGACGGCGCCGATGTCGCCGAGCTCGAGCGCCAGGGCCTGGCCGCGCCGGCCAAGGGCGAGAGCCGCGCGCGCGAGTTCGCCCTCTGTGGCAAGGTGCTGCCCGGCCATCGCCTGGAGGTGCGGGGCGAAACCGGGGAGGTCCTGCCGGCGCGCCGCGTCGGCCGCATCTTCGCCGCCGGACCCAGTTTGATGCGAGCCTATTTCAACGCCCCCGAGGAGACCAGCCAGGTGCTGGGCGCCGACGGCTGGCTGGACACCGGCGATCTTGGCTACTTCCTCGGCGAGGAGATCGTCATCACTGGCCGGGCCAAGGACCTGATCATCGTCAACGGCCGCAACGTTTGGCCGCAGGATCTGGAATGGACCGCCGAGCGGCAAATCGAGGGCCTGCGCAGCGGCGATGTGGCTGCCTTCCAGGTCACCGAGGCGGCCGGCGAGCGGGTGATCGCCCTCGTCCAGTGCCGCACCCGTGAGCCGGAGCGCCGCCAGGCGCTCAAGGACGCCGCCGCCGGGGTGCTGCGGGTCACCCATGGCCTCGACGTCGAGGTGGTCCTGGCGCCGCCGCACAGCCTCCCGCAAACCTCGTCCGGCAAGCTCAGCCGCTCGCGCGCCCGATCACTTTACCTTTCCGGAGCTTTCGAGGAGGCCGCCCAGCCGGTCGGCGCGTGAGCCGGACCGCGGCCCTGAGCGGGGCCAGCGGGTTTCTGGGCGCCCGGCTGGCGGCGCGCCTGATCGAGCACGGCTGGACGGTGCGGGCCCTGGTCCGCCGGCGCGCCGACGCCGAGCGACTGGCCGCGCTCGGGGCCGAAACGGTGTGCGGCGATCTCGCCGACCGGGCGGCGCTGGAGATGCTCACCGCCGGCGCGCTGGCGGCGGTCAACTGCGCCGGTCTCACCAAGGCCAGGACGGCGGCCGAATTTCTGACCGTCAACGCCGAGGGCGCCGGCGGTTTCGCCGCCGCCGCGCCCGGCCAAGTCATCCACGTCTCCAGCCTCGCCGCCAGGGCCCCCGAGCTTTCGCCCTACGCGGCCAGCAAGCGCGCCGGCGAGGCGGCGGCGCGCGCCGCGGCGGGCGAGCGGCTGGCGATTATCCGCCCGCCGGTGATCTATGGACCGGGCGATGCAGCCACCCTTGGCCTCTTCCGGATGGCCGCCCGCGCCCCCCTCGCCCCGACGCCGGCGAGGCCCGCGGCGCGTCTGGCTCTGGCCCACGTCGACGATGTCGCCACCGCCATCATCGATCTGATGGAAAGAGGCGAATTGACCGGCGTCTACGCCGTCGGCGGCGCGCGCCCGGCCGGCTACGCCTGGCGCGAGATCATCTCCGCCGCCTTCGGGGCCGCCGGCCGACGGGTTCCCTTCGCACCGCTGCCGGCGAGCGCCATCCGCATCGCTGGCCTGGCCTCCGAGCTCGCCGGGTCTCTCTGCGGCCAGGCGAGGATCTTCACCCGCGGCAAGGCGCGCGAGATGCTTCACGACGACTGGTCGGTTGGGGAGAGCGAACTGGCGCCGAACGCCCCCGCGGCCAAATTTTCCCTCGAAACCGGATTCGCCGACGCGCTCGCCTGGTACCGGCGCGCCGGCTGGATCTAGGCCGCCAGACGACAACCCTTGGACGCCTTTGATCTTTTCGCCCGGAGTTGAAGCCCCGGTCGCAAAGCTGTTACGGTGCGTCGATCTCTGGTCCGGCGTGAGGGGGCTAAGCGGCGGCATGCGGCCAATCCGACAGTTAGCGTTGGTGGAAGACAAGCCAGATGCGCCCGAGACAGTCGTTCTTGGAGACATTTCCAGCATCTTCGAACAGGTGCTAGGTCATCCAGTTCGTATTAACGACCACACCGATATAGTCGAAGACCTGGGGATGGATTCTTTGGGGGTGATGAATTTCGTCATGGCGATCGAGGACTTCTATGATATCTCGATCCCGCTCGATCGGATCGCTCAGATACAGACGGTCAGTGATCTCATTCACGCGGTCGAAGACCTGCGCAGCGGGACCCCAGAATGACGATACTCGCCAAACACGCCGCCCAGCGGCTCGTCTATGACGCCCTGCATTCCCACGGCGTCGATGTGCGGTTCGATTCGGTGCTCTCGCCCACCGAGGGGATGCTGAACGGCCGGCGCACCATTCTTCTTGGCACCAACAACTACCTGGGGCTGACTTTCGACGCCGCATGCATCGACAAGGCGGTCGAGGCCACCCGCAGCCAGGGCACCGGCACCACCGGCTCGCGGGTCGCCAACGGCACCTACGACGGCCATGTCAAGCTCGAGGACGCCCTGGCCGACTTCTACGGCCGCGAGCACGCCATGGTGTTCAGCACCGGCTACCAGGCCAACCTCGGCATCCTTTCGGCCCTGGTCGGGCGCGGGGATCACCTGCTTCTGGACGCCGACAGCCACGCCAGCATCTATGACGGCTCACGCCTCGGCCACGGCGAGGTGATCCGCTTCCGCCACAACAGCCCCGACGATCTCTACAAGCGCCTGCGGCGCCTTTCCGGCGCGCCCGGCGATCGGCTGATCGTCGTCGAGGGCATCTACTCCATGCTCGGCGATACCGCGCCCCTGAAGGAGATCGCCGCGGTCAAGCGCGAAACCGGCGCCTATCTGCTGGTCGACGAGGCCCATTCGATGGGCGTGCTCGGCGAGAAGGGTCGGGGCCTGGCCGAGGCCGCCGGGGTCGAGGACGACGTCGATTTCATCGTCGGCACCTTTTCCAAGAGTCTCGGCAGCGTCGGCGGATTCTGCGTCTCCAACGATCCCGACTTCGATGTCATGCGCATCGTCTGCCGGCCGTACATGTTCACCGCCTCGCTGCCGCCCGGCGTGGTCGCTTCCACCCTGGAGGCCCTCCGGCGCCTGCGCCGCGAGCCGGCGCTGCGCGCAAGCCTGATCCGCAACGCCCATCGGCTCTACCATGGCCTGGAGGCCATGGGCTTCCAGACCGGACCCGAGCCCAATCCCATCGTCGCCGTGGCCATGCCCAACCAGGAGATGGCGGTGGCCTTCTGGAAGCTGCTGCTCGAATCCGGCCTGTATCTCAACCTCGCCATTCCGCCGGCGACGCCGTCCGATGTCTGCCTGCTGCGCACCTCGGTCAGCGCCGCCCACACCACGGCGCAGATCGACACCGCGCTGGCGATCTTCGCCGATGTCGGCGAGCGGCTGGGTTTCTTGAGTGCCGACAAGCGTCGCGCCGGCGGGGTCGCCTAGAGACGTGACATCCCTGGCGCTGGACGCCCCGGTTCCCCGCAAGACCACCTGGCGACCATCGATCCTCGACGGCTATCTGCTGCGCCTGCTGGCCATGCCGGCGCTGGGCGTGCTCGGCGTCACCCTGGTCGCCTTCCTGCTCGATCAGACCCTGCGCCTGATCAACCAGCTCGAATCCAACGGGGCGCGGATGGGCTATCTGTTCGGCCTCGTCTCCAGCCTCATTCCCTACCAGCTCGGCCTGGCGTTGCCGGCCTCGTTCTGCGTCGCCATGTTCATCGTCATCGCCCGCCTGGGCGATGATTCGGAGCTCGACGCCATCCTCGCCGGCGGCGTGTCGTTCGAGCGCATCGCCGCCCCGCTGGTGTTCGTGGGGGTGATCCTGGGTGTGGGCAGCCTGCTCCTGGCCGGCTTTCTGCAGCCCTACAGCCGCTTCGGCTACCGGGTGGTGATGAACGCGGCGACCAAGGCCGGCTGGACCGCCCAGCTCGATCCGCAGGAGTTCATCAACGCCGGTCCCAACTTCACCATCACCGCCGACGAGGTGGACGCCACCGGCCGGCGCCTCAAGGGCGTGTTCATCCGCCGCGCCGCTCCCGGCGGCGAAACCATCGTCACCGCCGGCGAGGGGGCCCTGGCGCTCTCTCCCGACCGCAAGACCACCGATCTGCATCTGACCGGCGGGCTCATCCTCACCGACAACGCCAAGGGCGAGCGGCTGCTGCGCTTCGGCGAATTCGACGACAAGCAGATCCTCAGCAACGACACCACCCTGGCGCCGCGCGGCGGCGATGAGCAGGAGCTGACTCTCACCGAGTTGGTGCGCGAGATCGGCCGGCCGGACGCGGTGATCCCCAAGCGGGTGCTGGAAGGCGAGCTTTACTCGCGCCTGGCGCGCTCGTTCGGGGTGCCGTTCCTGCCGCTGCTGGCCCTGCCCCTGGCCATGGCGGTCAAGCGCGGTCGGCGCACGCCCGGCATCATACTGGGGGCCGTGGTCCTGGTCGCCTTCCACCACGGCATCACCCTGTGCAAAGGCTTCGCCGATTCGGGGACCGTCGATCCGCTGCTCGCCATCGGCGGCCTGTTCCTGGCCCAGGCGGTGTTCGCCGTGTGGCTGTTTTTCTCCTCTCGCCGGCGTCCCGGCGAGACCCCGCTGTCGGGCCTGTTCACGCGCATCGAGCAGCTGTTCGAGCGCCGGCCCAAGGCCAGGGTGGGGGCCATGCGCGCCAAAGGCGCGCTCAGCCTTTCGGCCTATCTGACCCGGATCATGGCCGTGCGCACCATCGCCGCCGGCGCCGCCCTGATGGGCATGCTGCAGCTCATCGACCTCCTGGAGCGCACCAACGACCTGCTGGTCAGGGGCGGCGCGGTCGCCATCGCCCACTACATGGCCCTGCGCCTGCCCTACCTGTTCGAGCAGGTGGCCCCGTTCGCGGTGCTCGCCGGGGCGCTGTTCACCTTCAGCCAGCTGGCCCGTAACAGCGAGCTGGTGGTGATGCGCATCAGCGGCCTCTCGCTGCTGCAAATCTTCCGCCGCACCCTGCCGGTGGCCCTGGCGGTGGCGGCCCTGGACCTGGTCATCGCCGATCAGGTGACGCCCAGGGCGCAGCAGGCTCTGGCCACCTGGTGGGCGTCCAGCGCCCCAGGACCGACCGCCCAGGCCCAGACGCCGCGCTGGTTCCGCATCGATGGCGACGTGGTCATGGTGCGCGCCGCCACGCCGGACGGCCGGGTCTTGCGCGGCGTCTCCGTCTACGAGCGCGGACCGCAGAAGGACCTGGTGCGCCGCGTCACCGCCGGTCAGGCGGCCTGGACCGGCCACGACTGGCGGCTCACCAACGCCACCATCACCGACCTGCACCAGGACCACGCCGACAAGATGACCGTCAGCGCCGCCGACTGGCCGACCACCCTGCGGCCGGCGGACACCGCGCGGCTGTTCGCCGGCTCGTGGGAGATGACCTCCGGAGCGGCCTATCGCTCGCTGTTCGGCAAGGGACCGGTCGACAAGAGCCCGAGCGAGTTCCAGACCCGCCTCTATCGCACCCTGGCCGAGGCGCTCGCGCCGATCATCATGCTGCTTCTGGCCCTGCCCACGGCCCTCGGCCACGCCCGCTCGAACCGCTCGATCCCGGTGATCCTCGGCCTCTGCTTTGGCCTGTTCTACCTGGTCGCCGACGGGGTGCTGACCGCGATGGGCCAGACCGGCGTCCTGCCGCCGTGGGCCGCCGCCTGGGGCGCGCCGGTAGCCTTCGCCGCCGGCGCCGCCACCTTGCTCCTCTACGCCGAGGGCTGAGGTCCATGGGCCTGTCCGTCATCCCGGTCACCGACAAGGCCGAGCTCGAGCGTTTCATCCGCGTGCCGATGCGCCTGAACGCGAGCGATCCGAAATGGATCGCACCGTTGATGTTCGAGCGCCGCGAGGCCCTCTCGCCCAAGCACAATCCGTTCTTCGCTCACGCCGAGCATCAGTTCTGGCTGGCGGTCAGGGATGGCCGCGATGTCGGCCGCATCAGCGCCCAGATCGACCATCTGGCGCGGACCGAGGCCGAAGCGCCGGCCGGCTACTTCGGCATGATCGCCGGCGAGGACGATCCGGCGGTGTTCCAGGCCCTTCTCGCCACCGCCGAGGACTGGCTGCGCCAGCGCGGCCGCGCGCGCGCCATCGGCCCCTTCAATCTCTCCATCAACGAGGAGGTCGGTCTGCTCATCGATGGCTTCGAGACCCCGCCGATGTTGATGATGGGTCACGACCGGCCCTACGCCGCCCGGCGCATCGAAGAGCAGGGCTACGCCAAGCTGAAGGACCTCTACGCCTACTATTCCGGCATCCCGACCTTCACCGCCGGGGTCGAGGCGCGGCTCAAGCGCCCGCCGGCGCCCGGCCTGGTCCTCCGTCCGATCAACATGAAGGATTTCGACGGCGAGGTTCGCACCCTGGTGGAGATCTGGAACGACGCCTGGGAGCAGAACTGGGGTTTCGCCCCGATCACCGAGGCCGAGACGCGGCACCTGGGCGAATCGCTGAAGCTGCTTCTGCATCCACGGCTGATCTGGTTCATCGAGATCGACGGCGAGGCGGCCGGCTTCGGGGCTCTGCTGCCCAATCTCAACGACGCCATCTTCGATCTGGGCGGCAAGCTGGCGCCGTTCGGCTGGGCCAAGCTCCTCTGGCGGCTCAAGGTCCGGGGCGTGAAGCGCGGCCGGGTGCCGCTGATGGGGGTCAAGCGCAAGTTCGCCCGCGAAGCCCGCGGCGCCTTCGCCCCCTTCCTGATCCTCGAGGCCTTCCGTCGCGAGGCCCCCCGGATCGGCATCACGCAGGCCGAATATTCGTGGATCCTGGAGGACAACCTGCCCATGCGCCACATCCTCGAGAGCTTCGGGGCGAAGATCTACAAGACCTACCGCATCTACGGGAAAGCGCTGAGCGGCGCGGCGGCCCCGGCCGCGAGCGAAACCGACCCCGGCCTGACGCTGTAGGCTTTCTCCCCCACCTTCCCCTCGATGGGGAGGGTGGGCGGCTCAAAAAACGAATCCGGTCTCGATCAGGCCGCGGACCTGGGAGCGGGCATCGCCCAGCTGGCCGAACATCGCCCCGCTCGCGCCGCTGAACACGTCCACCCACGACGCCTCGGCCCTGGCGAAGAAAGCGCCTTGCTGGAAGGTCGGGGTGAGGGTGAGCGAGAGGGCTTTGCTGCCCGGCCCATAGAGCAGGCTGGTCCGCGCGCACAGCGGATCGCCGGGCGGGCAGGCGGCGCTGGAACTGGCGATGTATTCCGCCCGTCCGGCCAGGCTCCAGTGCGCATTGAAGCTCACCTTGCCCAGCACCGCCGCGCCCCAGGTGTCGGCGCCGGCGAAATCCTGCCCCAGCGCGTGTATCGGCTCGGAGTGGGTATACTGAAGATAGGGGGAAATCATCCACGGCCCCTCGGTGTGGGTGTAGATGAGATCGACGAGGCCGCCGTTGTTGAGCAGCACCGGCGTGGCGGTGGTCTGGCGGTCGTACCTGGAAAGGCTGGCGCCGCCCGAAACCGTGAGCGAATCCTTGGCGCTGAGGGTGTAGGCGGCCGAGCCGCTCAGCCAATTGTAGCGGTTGGAATAGAAGCCGTCGTTGAGCGACACCGAAAGGGCGATCTTGCCCTTGGCGTAGTTGACCTGGACGCCGTCGCTGAACACCGGCTCCTGGTTCCACAGGAGGCCGCGCTCGATGTTGATGTTCTGGAAGGTGTACGCCGCCTCGGCGCCGATCAGGGTCGGCAGCTTGCCGATCTGGATCGACAACTCCGGCGTCGGCTGCAGCTTCAGATAGGCCATCGGCAGGCCGCTGTAGGTGGCGCTGGTGTTGGTGGTGGCGTGAACGTACGCCGTTCCAAGCGCCGGCAAGGCGTAGACGCCGGCGTCGATGAAGAACTGCACCGGCCCCGAGGTGGTCTGGATGAACACCTGCCCGTTGGCGAGATCGGCCAGGTTCGAGCGGTCGAACGGCGAGTGATTGTCCTGCACCAGGCCAAGGCCGCTCACCACCCCGGAGACATAGACCTTGCCCAGCGGCCCGGCGGCGAGGCTGAACGGATTGGCGGCGCCCGCCAGGGTGGCGCCCATGCTCGGCTGGGCCAGCGGGTCGGCCAGCGCCGGCGCGGCCAGCAGCGCCAAGGTCGCGGCGACTGACAGTTTTGAACGGATGGCCATGTGTTGTCCCCTCTTACTTTGAATGCAGATGGCCGTTCGTCAGGTATTCCCGCCCGATTTTTATCTGCTGTCTTTAGTGCTCAGCATTTGAAGTACATATCGAACTCGACCGGGTGTGGGTGGAGCTGGAGGCGGAAGACCTCCTCCATCTTGAGCTCGATGTAGGCGTCGATGAAGTCGTCGTCGAAGACGCCGCCCTTCTTGAGGAAGGCTCTGTCCTTGTCGAGGTGGTCGAGCGCCTCCTTGAGCGAGCCGCAGACCTCGGGGACGCGCTTCTGCTCGCGGGGCGGGAGGTCGTAGAGGTTCTTGTCCATCGGCGCGCCGGGATCGATCCGGTTCTCGATGCCGTCGAGGCCGGCCATCAGGAGGGCGGCGAAGGTCAGGTAGGGGTTGCCCATGGGGTCGGGGAAGCGGACCTCGATGCGCTTGGCCTTGGGGCTCTCCACGTGCGGGATGCGGATCGAGGCCGAGCGGTTGCGGGCTGAATAGGCCAGCTTCACCGGGGCTTCGTAGCCGGGCACCAGGCGCTTGTAGGAGTTGGTGGTGGAGTTGGCGAAGGCGTTGATCGCCCGCGCGTGCTTCATGATGCCGCCGATGTAATGGAGGCAAGTGTCGGAAAGACCAGCGTATTTGTCCCCCGCGAACAGCGGCTTGCCCTTGGCCCAGATCGATTGGTGGACGTGCATCCCCGAGCCGTTGTCGCCGAAGTACGGCTTGGCCATGAAGGTGGCGGTCTTGCCGTAGGCGGCGGCGACGTTGTGGATGACGTATTTGTAAAGCTGCAGGCGGTCGGCCATGGTCAGCAGGTCGGCGAACCTGAGGCCGAGCTCATGCTGGGCCGGCGCCACCTCGTGGTGGTGCTTCTCCGGCTCCAGGCCCAGCTCGCCCATCACCTGCAGCATCTCGCCGCGCAGGTCCTGGGCCGAATCGATCGGGTTGACCGGGAAGTAGCCGCCCTTGGCCCCTGGCCGGTGGCCCATGTTGCCTTCCTCGTAGGCCCGGCCGGTGTTGGCCGGCAGCTCCACCGAATCGAACGAATAGCGGGTGTCATGGGCGGCGGTGTTCCAGCGCACGTCATCGAAGATGAAGAACTCCGCCTCCGGCCCGAAATAGACCGTGTCCCCCACCCCCGACGCCTTCACATAGGTCAGGGCCTTGCGGGCCACCGAGCGCGGATCGCGGTTGTACGGCTCGTTGGTGTCCGGGTTGAGCACATCGCAGAACAGGGTCAGCGTGGTCTGCTGGTAGAACGGATCGATCGCCGCCGTCGCCAGGTCCGGCCGCAGCTTCATGTCCGACTCGTTGATCGCCTTCCACCCCGCGATCGACGAGCCGTCAAACATCGTCCCGTCGCTCAGAAAATCCTCGTCGACCAGATCAATGTCGAACGTCACATGCTGCAGCTTCCCACGAACGTCGGTGAAGCGGACGTCCACGTACTTCACCTCCTTCTCCTTGATCAGGGCGTGAATGTCGGCCGGTGTGGTCATGCTGGCGGGGTCCTGGGGATGAGGCGTTAGGTCGGGAAGAAGTTCGGGGCGGGCCGGCGCCCGCCCCTCGGGGGGAGGTCTCAAGTTTCGTGCAGAGCCTCGCCGTGGACGGCCATGTCCAAGCCCTCTTGCTCCTGCTCCTCGGTGACCCGCAGGCCGACCGTGTATTTGCAGACCATCAGGATCAGGAAGGTGACCACGCCCGACCAGACGATGGTGCCGAGGCAGCCGTAGAACTGAGTCAGCGCGCTGTGCACCTTGCCGGCCGAGTTGATCGACGCGTCGGCGAAGACGCCGGTCAGGATAGCCCCGATGAAGCCGCCCACGCCGTGGACCCCGAAGGCGTCGAGGCTGTCATCGTAGCCCATAGCCCGCTTCAGGAAGACCGCGCCCAGGTAGCAGCCGACGCCGGCGGCGACGCCGATGATGAAGGCCCCGTTGGGATCGACGAAGCCCGACGCCGGGGTGACCGCCACCAGGCCGGCCACGGCCCCAGAGGCCATGCCGAGCATGGTCGGCTTCTTCGACACCAGCCATTCGGCGGCCATCCACGACAGCGCCGCAACGGCGGTCGCCACCTGGGTGTTGGCCATGGCCGCGCCGGCGAGCGCATTGGCCGCGGTCGCCGAGCCGGCGTTGAAGCCGAACCAGCCGACCCACAGCAGAGAGGCGCCGACCATGGACAGCGTCAGCGAGTGAGGCGGCAACGCCTCCTTGCCGTAGCCGATGCGCTTGCCGAGCATCAGCGCGCCGACGAAGCCCGCGATGCCTGCGTTGATGTGGACGACGGTGCCGCCCGCGAAGTCCAGCGCGCCCACGCCCTTCATCCAGGGCGCGAGGCCGCCGGCGATCCAGCCGACCGAGGCCGTGAGGCTGTCGATCTCGCCTTGAGCCGCGGTCTTGGCCTCATCCGTGGTCGCAGCGGCGAGCTTGGTCGCCGCGTCCACGATCGCGTTGGGATCGGCGACGCCCCACACCCAATGGGCGATCGGGAAGTAGATGATCGTCACCCACAGCAGCACGAAGACGAAGGCCGCGCCGAATTTGATGCGCTCGGCGAAGGCGCCGATGATCAGGGCGGGGGTGATCATGGCGAAGGTCATCTGGAAGACGAAATAGGCGTATTCCGGAATGACATGGCCGGGCGTGAAGGTCGGCGCGTTGGAGGAGGCGTCCACGCCCTTCAGGAACAGCTTGTTCAAGCCGCCGACATAGGCGTTGAGCGAGCCGCCGTCGCCGAAGGCGAGCGAATAGCCGTAGAGCGTCCAGACGACGCCGACCAGCGCGACGATCGCGAAGGTCTGCGTGAGCACGGAAAGCATGTTCTTCGAGCGCACCAGGCCGCCGTAGAAGAGCGCGAGGCCGGGGACGGACATCATCAGCACCAGCGCCGAGGAAATGAGCACCCAGGCCGTGTCGCCAGGATTGGGCGTCGGCGCATTGCCGGCTGCGAGGGCGGGATCGGCGAGGCCCACGGCGATCGCCGCGCCGACGAGGACCGAAGCCGCAGACAGGCTCCGAGGCAGACGAAGTCTCATTGGGAACTCCTGGTGATTTTTCTGGAGAGGGTCAGAGCGCGTCGGCGTCGCGCTCGCCGGTGCGGATGCGGATCGTCTGCTCGAGGGGAAGAACGAAAATCTTGCCGTCGCCGATCTGCCCGGTATGGGCGGCGGTCGTGATCGCTTCTATGGCCTTGGCGACGAGCTCCGACGTCACCGCAACCTCGATTTTGAGCTTCGGCAGGAAGCTCACCGCATATTCCGCGCCGCGGTAGATCTCGGTGTGGCCCTTCTGACGCCCGTATCCCTTGACTTCCGTCACGGTGAGACCGTGGACGCCGATGTTCGTCAGCGCGTCACGGACCTCATCGAGCTTGAAGGGCTTGATGATCGCTGTCACGATTTTCATCTGCCTATCCTGTTGTTCTGGACCTACATGGCTGTGACGTCTCGTCCTGTGAGACGGCGCCCAATATGGCGAGGGCCATGACGAGCACCGTTGTGCTCATGCCGCGAACCTTCAAATGCCGTGCCAGCTCGCGCACGGTCTCGCGGACAGACGCGAAGCAGAAAAGAACGGCAAATAAAATCAAATCCGTGGCGAAGCGCCGCAGCAAGCCGGCGGCGGGCGGTGGAGCGCAGGACAAGGGCGCAGGACAAGGGATTGCGGCCCTGCGCCGTCGCCGTGGCGCAGCAAGCAGGTGAAAGAAAAGGCGCCTGCAAAAAGGCAGATGGCGCCTATGAAATAATCAATTATCTGCTCGAGATTCGAGTGAGTGATTACGGATCAAGCCCTCCTGCGCCACCGAGGCGATCAAGCGTCCATCCATGGAGAAGATCATGCCCCGCGCGAGCGTGCGGGCGCCGGCGGCGGTCGGGCTGTCCTGCGTGTAGAGCAGCCATTCGTCGACGCGGAACGGCCGATGGAACCACAAGGCGTGATCCAGGCTCGCGACCTGCAGCCTCTCGTCGAAAATCGAGAGGCCATGCGCGACGAGCGCGGTGTTCAGCAGCGTCATGTCCGAAAGATAGGCGAGCAGGGCCTGATGCGTCGCCAAATCGTCGCGGATGCGGTCGACGAGCCGGAACCAGATATATTGCCGCGTGTCCGCCGTCCCCGTGTTCAGAAAAAAAGCGTGTGGATCGACGACGCGTATATCCACGGCCGGCGAACCGGCGATGCATTTCGCGGCGTCGAGCGGTAGGAACTCGGCGAAACGCTGGGCCAGCGCATTTTTCGTCGGCAGGCTCTCGGGGTCGGGAGCAGGCGGCGCGGCGAAGGCGTGCTCCAGGCCGGGCTCGTCGATCTGAAACGACGCCTCCATGGAGAAAATCTCGCGGCCGCGCTGCCGCGCCACGCAGCGCCGCGTCGTGAAGCTCTTGCCGTCGCGCAGGCGCTCGACGGAAAAGTCGATCGGCGTCCCCGGATCGCCGGGCAGGATGAAATAAGCGTGCAGCGAATGGGCGGGGCGGTCGGACGGAACGGTCCGCTGCGCGGCGACGAGCGCCTGTCCAACGACCTGCCCGCCATAGACGCGGGGGCTGCGGGATCGGCTATAGCCGCGGTAGGCGTCCTCGCCTATCGGCTCGAGATCGAGCAGCGCGACCAGTTCCTGCGTGGGGAGGGGGGCGTCCATGCGGGTCAGTCGACTGGCCGCGCCTCCTCCGGCAGCATGATGGGGATGCCGTCGCGGATCGGATAGGCGAGCCGCGCGGAGCGGGAGATCAGCTCCTGGCGCTCGGCGTCATATTCGAGCGTCGATTTGGTGAGCGGGCAGACCAGAATTTCCAACAGGCGAGGGTCGACCTTCGTCGCTGCGGAGGCGGGGGCGTCCTCGCCCTCATGCGTGGGCTTCTCGGATTTGTCGCTCATCGTGGCGCCTTTCTGCAAGTCAGAAACCGTATATGCCGCAGCGGCGGAAAAAATCTCTAATGAAATTGCGGCGGATCGTCGCTGTTCTGCGCCAGATCGAGCTCGGCCAGCGCGACGAGAATTTCGGCGCGCGAGCGCAGGTCGACCGCCTCGAGCAGCGCTTGCTTCTCATTCGAGCCGAAGGGGCTCATCATCGCGAGCGCATTGACCAGCGCCTCGTTGGGGGCGGCGTCTATGCTGGTCCAATCCACGTCGAGCTGCGAGCCGTCGGCGAATTCGCGCAGCATGCGGATCATCCCCGTGCGGTCGACATTATCCTCGCCGGCTCCGGGCTCGAGGTCGATGAGGAAATCATCATAGCTGACCCGGCAGGTCCGATAGGCCAGCGTCGTCGGCAGCTCCTCCTCGATGCGAAAGCGCGCTATGCCGGTGAGGGAGATGAGATAGCGGCCGTCGCCGGTCTCGGAGAAGCGCGTGATGCGTCCGGCGCAGCCGATCTGGCGTAGCGCGGGCGTCGGATCATTCTCGTCCTGGCCGGGCAGGGGCTGGATCATGCCGATGACGCGCTGCGAGGCGATGGCGTCGTCGACCATCGCCAGATAGCGCGGCTCGAATATGTTGAGCGGCAGCTCGCCGCGCGGCAGCAGCAGCGCGCGCGTCAGTGGAAACACCGGAACGACGCCCGGCAAAGTGTTCGCATCTTTATAGGGTTGATTGACGCTCATGTCGGTCGGCGGCGATCGCCGCCACTCCTCGAGAAACTCGCTCGCATCAGGAGAACAGCAGCGACGACAGGCGCCGCCTCGCGCCTATGGTCGCTTTGTCGAGCGGCCCCCACGCATCGAAGAATTGGATGAGTTGCTTCCTCGCCCCGTCGTCGTTCCAACTACGGTCCTTTCGGATGATGTCAAGGAGCACGGTGGCGGCCTCCTCGCGCTTGCCTTTCGCGTTGAGCGCGAGGGCGAGATCGAAGCGCGCCTGCAGATCGTCCGGGTCGAAGGCGACGCGCTTCTGGAGCTCGTCGATCTCGCCGAGATCGGAGGCGGCGAGCGCATTCTCCAGCGACGCCGCCGCCGCCGCGACCAGCGGGTCCGCGCCGACCGCGGCAGGCAGGCCTTCGAGCAGCGCCTGCGCGTCGGCGAGACGGTCCTGCTCCACATAGAGGCGGATGAGTTCCGCCGCCGCTTTGGCGAAGGGCGGGGTCTCTCCGACGAGCTCGAGCAGGATCGCCTCGGCGGCCTCGAGCTGGCCTTCGCCGATCAACGCCTCGGCGGTGAGAAAGGCGTCGGTTCCCTCGTCCTCGAGCGGTCCGGCGAGTCGTTCGATGAAGCCGCGAATCTGCTTTTCCGGCAGCGCGCCGACAAACCCGTCCGCCGGCCGGCCGCGCTGGAAGGCGACCACGGCGGGAATGGATTTCACGCCGAGCTGGCCGGCGATGTCCGGATGCTGGTCGATATTCATCTTGACGAGCTTCACCCGTCCGCCGGCGGCCTTGACGGCGCGTTCCAACGCGGGCGCGAGCTGCTTGCAGGGCTCGCACCAGGGCGCCCAGAAATCGACGAGCACGGGCTGGCGCAGCGACGCCTCCAGAACATCGGCGCGAAATGTCGCCGTCGTCGTCTCGGTCGTCCGGGCGTCGTCTTGCGCCGTCAGTTCCGCCGCCATCGCACCGTCTCCAGCACTGTTCCGCTAGAGCGTTTCCAGTCGAAGTGGACGCCGGTTCGGCGTTTGGAAACGCGTCAAATCAAAAGACTCTAGGCGTCGCTCGCAGGGTCGTGCTCGCGTTCTCGACGCCTCACGAAAGTCAGATAGACCGGTTTGCGTCCGGCCGCCATCGCTTTCGCCTCGTATTTCGTCTGCGTCCAGCCGTCCCAGGGCGTGAGCCAGTCCGTCGACGTCGCGGCGCTCCATGCAAAATCCGTGGCTTCTCGGACGCGCGCCAGCGTCCAGCCGGCATAATCGTCGATATCCGTCGCAAAACGCAATTGCGCGCCCGGCCGCATGACCCGCGCGAGCGCCTCCAATGTCTCTTTCGCGACGAAGCGCCGCTTGCGGTGGCGGCGCTTGGGCCAGGGGTCTGGATAGAAGAGAAAGGTCCGGCCCAGGCTCGCCGGCGGCAGCCGGGCGATGACCTCGGCGGCGTCGCCCTGATGCAGGCGGATATTGGCGAGGCCGAGCGCGTCTATGCGGGCGAGGAGCTTGGCGATGCCGTTCACGAAGGGCTCGCAGCCGATGAAGCCGACATCGGGCGACGCGGCCGCAGCCGCGATGAGATGCTCGCCGCCGCCGAAGCCGATCTCGAGAAACACATCCTCGACGGGGGTCGAAAACAGGCTCGGCGCATGAAGGCAGGGCTGCGACAAATCGAGAGTCAGTCTGGGCAGCAGCTCCCGCATGAGGCGAGCCTGGCCGGCGCGGAGCGCCTTGCCTTTGCTGCGGCCATAGAGACGGCGCGACACCAGGGTCGCGCCGTCGTCGGTCTCATTCATGGCGTCGTCGCCGGCGATGGCGTCGGTCAGGAGAAATGCGCCTTCAGCGCGTCGGCGAGATCGGCGCGTTCCCAGGAGAAGCCGCCTTCCTCGTCCGGCGTGCGGCCGAAATGGCCATAGGCCGAGGTGCGGGCGTAGATCGGCTTGTTGAGCTGCAGATGCTCGCGAATGCCGCGCGGCGACAGGCGCATGATCTGCGGCAGCAGCGCCTCGAGCTTGTCCTCGGGAACCTGGCCGGTGCCGTGCAGATCGACATAGATCGACAGCGGCTCGGCCACGCCGATGGCGTAGGAGAGCTGCAGCGTGGCGCGATCCGCGAGGCCCGCCGCCACGATGTTCTTGGCCAGATAGCGGGCGGCGTAGGCGGCCGAGCGGTCGACCTTGGTCGGGTCCTTGCCGGAGAAGGCGCCGCCGCCGTGCGGCGCGGCTCCGCCATAGGTGTCGACGATGATCTTCCGGCCGGTGAGGCCGGCGTCGCCATCCGGGCCGCCGATATGGAACTTGCCGGTGGGATTGACGTGCCACACCGTCTCCTTGGTCACGAAGCCCGCGGGCAGCGCGTCCAGAATATAGGGCTCGACGATGGCGCGTATGTCCTGCGGCGTCAGATTCTCGTCGGTGTGCTGATGCGAGAGCACGATCTGCGTGGCCTCGACCGGCTTGCCGTTCTCGTAGCGCAGCGTGACCTGGCTCTTGGCGTCGGGGCCGAGGCCCTTCTCCTTGCCCGTATGGCGGGCATGGGCGAGATCCTCGAGAATCTTGTGCGCGTAATAGATCGGGGCCGGCAGCAGATCGGGCGTCTCGCGCACCGCATAGCCGAACATGATGCCCTGATCGCCCGCGCCCTCGTCCTTATTGCCGGCGGCGTCGACGCCCTGGGCGATATCGGCCGATTGCGCATGCAGCAGCACTTCCACGTCGGCGTTCTGCCAGTGGAAGCCGGCCTGCTCATAGCCGATGGATTTGATCGCCTTGCGGGCGACGTCGACGATCTGCTCCTTGGGGATGGCCGGGCCGCGCACCTCGCCGGCGATCACCACGCGATTGGTGGTGGCGAGAGTCTCGGCGGCCACACGGATCTGATAGGGGTCGACGCCGAACTTGGCTCCCTCGCGAAAGAACAAATCGACGATTTCGTCCGAAATGCGGTCACACACCTTGTCGGGATGGCCTTCCGAAACCGACTCGCTGGTGAAAAGATAGTTCTGTCTCGTCACATCCGATCTCCGTCCAAGCGTCGACCCGCCGCCCGTGGGCGGACGGACCCTTCCATGTGCCCAAATCAGTACAGGCGTCGTTCGTTTCGTCAAGCCATATATGGCGAAATGTTCTTTATAGAGAACTCGGGCGTCGGCCTATTTGGCGGCGGGATCGCCGGCGTCCGGCGCCTTGGCGGCCTCGTCCTGATCGGCGAGCGTCGAGATCAGGTCGATGACGCGCTTGCGCACCTTGGGATCCTTGATGCGGGCGAACGCGCGATTGAGATGGAGGCCCTCTGCGGTCGACAGAAAATCGACGACATATTGCGAGGAGGATTCCTCGGCGAAGCCGTCTCCGGCGGGCTGCGTCGACGGCGCGCCATCGAAGAAGAAGGAGGGCGGCACATTCAGCGTCTTCGAAATCTGCTGCAGACGGCTCGCGCCGATGCGGTTCGTGCCTTTTTCGTATTTCTGCACTTGTTGGAATGTCAGGCCCAAAGCCTCTCCGAGCTTCTCCTGGCTCATTTTCATCAGAATGCGCTGCATGCGCACGCGGCTCCCGACGTGCCGGTCGATCGGATCGGGCGCCTTTTTCACTGCGACTGGTTCCTTTTGCTCATCGTCGTCCGGCCTTTCGTCGAAGGGGCTGATCTAAGGGGCTGATCTAAAGAGGATTTCGCCGAGCCTAGGGTTGGCGCGGACGCATCCGCCGCGATTTCGAGGAGTGGCTCACGAAGCACCCGTCCGAAACGCAGTCAAACCCGCAAGGCCGCGAAAGCGTCCGAACAGGGCGAAAATTATTGTGAAGAACCAAAGCGTTGAAGTCCAGCGAAAAGGATGGGCGGCAAACGGCGGCGCATCCGCGGGCCGCGGCAGGCGCGCGTCGATGACGCCATCGACGCCGAGCGGCAGGCGGTGGAGAACGCGCCCATAGGGGTCGACGACCGCGGAAATCCCGGTGTTGGCGACGCGCGCCAGCGGCAGGCCCTCCTCGATGCTGCGCAGCCGCGCCTGGGCGAAATGCTGATAGGGGCCGCTGGTCGTGCCGAACCAGCCGTCATTGGTCACATTGAGCAGCCATTGCGGTCGCTCGCCGGCGGCCTCGACCGCCTCGCCCGGAAAGATCGCCTCGTAGCAGACGAGCGGCGCGGCGAGCGGCAGGCCCGGCGCGACGAATCGCCGTGGGCCGGTCCCCTCGTCCCAGGTTCCGGGGACGAGCTGCGTGACGCCGAGCGGCGCCAGCAGCTTCGAAAGCGGCAGATATTCGCCGAAAGGCACGAGATGGATCTTGTCGTAGGCGGCGACGATGCGGCCGTTCTGCACCGCCAAAATCGAATTGAAGATTTTCGTGCGGCGCCGGCCGTCCTCGCGGCGCGAGTCGTCCTCGACGCGCGCGGCGCCGGTGACGAGAACGGCGTCGCGCATCGTCGCGGCGATGCGCGCCAGCGCGTCCGGATCGCGCGAGAGGATGAAGGGAAAAGCCGACTCCGGCCAGATGATATGAGTCGCGTCGGCGACGCCGGAGCGGCCGGGCGCGACGGCGCGGTCGGAGAGCTCGAGATAGCGGCTCAGGATCGCCGGGCCGTTCTCCGGCTTGAATTTCGCGTCCTGCGGGAGGTTCGGCTGCATCAGCCGCAATTTCACGCCGTCGACATAGTCCGTCTTGCCCGACGCCAGCCGCAGCGCGCCATAGCCGGCCATCGCGACGGCGAGGACCAGCGCGACGACGATCGCCGGCGTGAGGCGGCGACGGCCGTCGATGAGCGTCGCCGGCGCGGCGAACAGAATGACGGCCAGAATATCGAGCCCGTGCATGCCGACGAGCGCCGCCGTCTGATCGAGATAGGGGACGGCGGCGAGCGCCATGCCGAAATCATTCCACGGAAAGCCGGTGAAGAGTCGCCCGCGCAAAAGCTCCGAAGCGCCGAGGCCGGCCGCCAGCGCGAAGATTCGCGCCGAGCCGCCCGACCACAGCGCCCGCGCCAGAGCGAAGCCCAGCGCCGGGAAAAGGGCGAGAACCGCCGGCGCGCCGATGACGGCGAGCGGCAGCGCCCAGGCGAATTGGTCGGGCTCGACCAGCATGGCCGCGCCGAGCCACCAGAGCCCGGCGAGAAAATAGCCGAAGCCGAGCCACCAGCCGGCCCCCGCCGCGCGGCGGACCGAGGCGGCGAGATAGGAGAAGCCGCTTTCGCCGCTGGCTGCCGCCGAGCCGTCGAGGAGCCAGACCGCGACGCACATGGGGACGAGCATGGCCGGCGCGAGATCGACCGGAGCCAGCGCCAGCGCGCCCACGGCTCCGGCGGCGAAGGCGATGGCGCGGCGCGTCCAGCCTTCGGCGAGGATGATGCGTTGGGGGAGGGTCGGTCCTGTCCTCGAGCCGTCGGAGGGAGTCTGGGTGAGGAATTGCTGCGCCATGGGCATCCGTTCGATTCGAAGTGGCGCGCGGACTCTAGCCCGTCCGACGGCCGCGCCCTAGGGGCTCGCGCGGTCGCCGAGAAGCGCTATCATCGAGGCGGACGACCGCGCTGTGCGGCAGCGCACGCGCCGGAGCGCCCGCAGGAGAATCGATCGCCCGATGGCCGCCAAGCGCCTGCTCCTTCTCGCCCATGCGCCCTCGCCCAACACGCGGCGATTGCGCGACGCCGTGCTCGACGGCGCGCGCGCGATCGCCGGCGTCGAGGTGATCGCCCGCGCGCCGCTGCAAGCGACGCCGGAGGATGCGCTGGCGGCGGACGCGCTCATTCTGGGGACGCCGGAAAATCTCGGCTATATGAGCGGCGCGCTGAAGGATTTCTTCGACCGCAGCTATTATCCCTGCCTCGAGCGCATGCAGGGGCGGCCCTATGCGCTCTATATTCGCGCCGGCAACGACGGCGCCGGCGCCAGGCGCAGCGTCGAGAGCGTCGCGACGGGATTGCGTTGGCGCGCGGTGCAGGAGCCGCTGATCTTTCGCGGGGATTGGCGCGAGGATTTCGTCGAGGCGTGCCGCGAGCTGGGAATGGCGATGGCCGCGGGGCTGGAGGCGGGGGTGTTTTGAATCATCGTCCCGTTCCTTTCGCGCGGCGACCCTGCTAACCTCTGCGCACGACATTTCCGAGAGGACCGACATTGCCCGCAGACCTCGCCTCCGGCCTCCTGTCCTTCGCCGCTTATTTTCTCGGGACCATCGCTTATTGCGCCGCATTCTGCGTCGTCTACACGCGGCTCACGCCGCATTGCGAATTCGATCTCATCGTCAATGAGCACAACGCCTCCGCGGCCATCGCCTTCGGCGGCAGCCTCATCGGCTTCGCCATCGCGCTCGCGGGCGCGGTGCACAATACGCAATCGGGGCTCGAATTCATCATCTGGGGCTTCGTCGCCTTCGCCACGCAGATCATCGCCTATCTTCTCGCGCGCCTCGCGCATCCGGGGCTCTCGCAGGCGATCGAGCAGAACGCCATCGCCGCGGCGGTGTGGCTCGCCGCCGTCTCCATCTCCGCCGGCGTGCTCAGCGCCGCCTGCATGAGTCCTTGAGGCCATGGCCGAGCCGCCCCGCAAGGAATTCGGACGCCGCGGCCAGGCGCCGCCCGTCGTCACTCATGCGCCGAAGGGGCTTCCCGGCGGCGCCCCCGCTCCATCGCCGTTTCGCAAGCGTTCGCTGGCCATAGCGGCGATCGCCGTCGGCTCGCTGTCGATCGGCGCGTTGACGCTCTTTGAAACGTCGCGGCGCGACTGTCCCGAGGGCGCCGATCCGGAGCGGCGGGACTGCAATCATTCGAGCAGCCATGGCGGCTCGGGCGGCCATTCATGGTCGAGCGGATCGTCGTCGAGCGGATCGTCGTCCTCCTCTCACTCTTCCGGGGGCGAGAGCGCCTCTGGCCATGCGGGCGCGGCCTCCGGCCATGCGGTCTCCTTCGGCGGCTTCGGCGGCATGGGCGCGGGCCATGGCGGCGGCTCGTGAGGCGCGAGCCCTCGCCGCCGCGTCCCGATTTCGCCGAGGAGGCGAAACGAATCGGCTTTCACTATGCTCACGCCGACGGCGAGCCCTATTGGGACGAGACGGCGCGTTACGTTTTTTCCATGCGCGAGATCGAGGATCGTCTCGAGACCGCGACGGCCGATCTCGCCGCGCTCTGCGAAGACGTCGTCGCGCGCATCGTGACCGATGAGCAGGCGCTCGAGCGTCTGCGCATTCCGCGTCACGCATGGGCGCCGATCGCCGAGAGTCATGCGCGCCGCGATCCCTCGCTCTACGGACGCTTCGATTTCGCCTATGACGGAAGCGGGCCGCCGAGACTCCTCGAATATAACGCCGACACGCCGACGAGCCTGTTCGAATCCTCTGTCGTGCAATGGTTCTGGCTCGAGCGGATGATCGAGCGCGGCCATTTGCCCGCGGGCGCGGATCAGTTCAATTCGCTGCATGATCGGCTGATCGCGCGATGGCGCGAGATCGCCGAGGGCGGGCCTGTGCATTTCGCCTGCATGACGGCGAGCGTCGAGGATCGCGGCAATGTCGCCTATCTCGCCGATTGCGCGGCGCAGGCGGGCTCGTGGACGGCGCGCGTCGACATGCGCGACATCGGACTTTGCGGCGAGATGTTCGTCGATCGGCTGGGGCGGCGCGTCGAGCGAATGTTCAAGCTCTATCCGTGGGAGTGGATGTTCGCCGACGCCTTCGGCAAATCCGCGGCGATGGGCGCGACGCGTTTCGTCGAGCCGCCGTGGAAGGCGGTCGCTTCGAGCAAGGGCTTTCTCGCTCTGCTGTGGGAGGCCGCGCCGGGCCATCCCAATCTGCTGCCCTGCTTCTTCGAGGATGACGCGCGCGCGTCCTCGCTGTCGCGCTTCGCGCGCAAGCCGCTCTATTCGCGCGAGGGCGCCAATGTCACGCTCGTCGACGGCGATGCGCGTCTCGCGGAGACGAAGGGAGCCTATGGCGGCGAAGGCTATGTGCGGCAGGAATTATGTCTGTTGCCGAATGTCGGCGGACGTTATCCCGTGCTCGGTTGCTGGCTCGTCGGCGGCGCGCCGGCGGGCATGGGCCTGCGTGAGGATTCGTCGCTGGTGACGACGGATCGTTCGCGCTTTTTGCCGCATGCGATCATCGATTGACGCTCGCCGGATCGAGGCGTACGCTTCTCCTCGTAAATAAGAAAATAAGGGAGAACGGCCATGCCCGACGTCACTTTCTCCACCCCTCTTCTCCACAAAAATGTGACGGTCTATGCGGTCGCCGGCGACACGCACACGATACTCGCCGTCGCCGAGGCGAATAAGATTCCGATACCGCATGATTGCAAGGACGGCGAATGCGGCTCCTGCCTCATCGAGGTGACGCCGCTCGACGACAAGACGATGGGCGCGACGCTCACCGAGAAAGAGAAAGCGCAGCTGAAGTCCGTGGGCAAGATCACGGCGGAGGACATCGTCCGCGCCGAGGTCGACGACATTCCGCCGAAGTTTCGGCTCGCCTGCCAATATGTCGTGCGCAACCAGGATATTCTGGTGAATTTCACCGGAGAGCCCGGCGGCGCCTGACGCGCGCGAGCTTCGTATTCGAGCTTCGTTTTCGCGTCTCGGCGGCGAAGTCGACCACCGAGACGCGAAGGCGTTCGTCAGCCGATGAGGCCGACGCGCTCGGCGGCCCAATAGAGGCCGAACAGAGCGATGAGCGCGGAGCAGGGATAGACGATCTTCGGGCTGCGCTTGCCCTTGTCGGAGAAGCGATCGAGCGCCAGCAGCAGCGGCACGACGACGAGGACGACGCCGATCTGGCCGACCTCGACGCCGATGTTGAAGCTCGCCAGCGCCGGCACGACGGCGCGCTGCGGAACGCCGATCTCGATGAGCCCGCTCGCGAAGCCGAAGCCGTGAATGAAGCCGAAGAGAAATGTGTCGCGCCAGCGCGTTTCGGTGACGCGGGTGAAGAAGTTCTCCACCGCGACATAGACGATCGACAGCGCGATGGCGATCTCGACCCAGGCGCTCGGCAGCGTGACGACATTCAGCGCGGCGAGCGACAGCGTCACCGAATGCGAGGCGGTGAAGGCGGTCACGATCTTCACCACCGGCCAGACGCGGCTCGCCCACAGCACCACGGCGAGCAGGAAGCACAGATGATCATAGCCGGTCATGATGTGCTCTATGCCGGCATGGAAGAATTTCGGCGCGAGCTCCCAGGGCGTGAGCAGCGGCTTCGACAGATCGACCGCGCCGTCGGCGGGGAAGATCAGCACTTGCCCGGGGCCGGGCGTCGCGCCGACGCGCTGCTCGGGGGTGAGCACGGGCGGATCGGGACGCTCGCCGATCGAGACGAGCTGCTTGGCGCGCTTGCCTTGCGTCGCCATCAGCCGGTCGGGATCGTAGAGGATCGGGCCGGCGACGCCCGAGCAGTCGAATTGCAGCGAGACCTTGGCGTCATACGGATTGGACGGGTCCTCGCCGGAGTAGATCACCTTGCTCGGGCAGAGCTTGCCGTCGGCGTTGCGCAGATCGACGCGCTTGACGATGAATTTGCCGATTTCCGCCTCGAGCACGCCCGGCGGCGACAGATCGACGCCGGCGCGCTCCTCCTGCGTCTCCTGGAACATGCGCTCTATATCCGTGCCGAGGAAGCCGATGTCGACGCGGTAGCGGTCGCCGGCTTCGGGGAGGACCTTGGCGCTGGAGATGTCCGCCGTATGGGCGAGAGCCGGGAGACAGGAAGCGGCGAAGGCGAAGACCGCGAAAAAGGCCGTCGCCGGCCGGACCCGAAAATTCATGGCGGAGCGCCTCCCGTGGCGTTGTATGATTTAAATAAAATTACATCACACGATAGCCGCGAACAAGCCGGCGGCGGCCGGGCGGCGCCCTTCGCCGGCGAGGTGGAATGCCGCAGGCCGCTCCCTGTCCCATCGGGTTGGGCGGGAGAACTGGCCTTGCGTCCTTGCCCATGCTAACAGCGGCCTCGGCGGCCGGATCGTCCCGGCGCCAATCTCGAGCAGGAGCGGCCATGTCCGATATTTTCCACGAGGTCGACGAAGACGTCCGCCGGGACAAGGCGGCGAACCTCTGGAAGCGCTATCAGACGCCGGTCATCGTCGGCGCTTTTCTGGTCGTCGTCGCGACAGGGGCCTACAGCTTCTACGAGAGCAACCGCATCAAGGCCGCCGAGGGCGCCAATGTCCGCTTCGGCGCGGCCGCCGCGCTCGCGACCCAGGGCAAGAGCGCCGAGGCGCTCGCCGGCTTCGAGTCCGTTATCAAGGATGCGCCGAAGGGCTACGCCACTCTGGCGCGGCTGCGCGCGGCCGAGGAAATGGCGCAGAGCGACAAGACCAAGGCGGTCGCCGCCTTCGACGCCATCGCCGCGGACAAGGGCGTCGACAAGCTGACGCAGCAAGTCGCGAAGCTGCGCGCCGGACTCGTCCTGCTCGAGCTCGGCGAGCGGCAGAAGATGGCCGATCATTTCGGCGAGCTCGTCACCGCCGATGGGCCGCTCCGCTACACGGCGCAGGAGCTATTGGGGCTCGACGCGCTTCAGGACAGCGATCTCGACGAGGCCGACCGCGCCTTCAAGGTCATCCTCAACGATCAGGAGGCGCCGCATGCGATGCGCCAGCGCGCCAGCGCCTATAAGGCGCTGCTCGACGCCGCGCGCGGCCCTGTTCCGCCGGCCGCCGCTCCCGCCGCTCCCGTTCCCGGCGGCGCCAAGTAAGCGCGATCGCTAGAGGCGGCGTCGCCGCGACGTTGGACCAAAGGGCCACAATGTCCTTCACGCTCGCTATCATCGGCCGACCGAATGTCGGTAAATCGACCTTATTCAACCGGCTCGTCGGCAAGAAGCTGGCGCTGGTCGACGACCGGCCGGGCGTCACCCGCGACCGCCGCGAGGGCGAGGCGCGCCTCGCCGATCTGCGCTTCACCATCATCGATACGGCGGGGCTCGAGGAAGGCGCCTCGGCGACGCTCGAAGGGCGGATGCGCGCCCAGACCGAGGCGGCGATCGAGACCGCCGACGCCATTCTCTTCATGATCGACGCGCGCGTCGGCGTGACGCCGGACGATAAATATTTCGCCGATCTGGTGCGCCGCGCCGGCAAGCCGGTGATCCTCGCGGCCAACAAGTCGGAAGGGCGCAAGGGCGAGGCGGGTCTGGTCGAGGCCTATGAGCTCGGCCTCGGCGACCCCGTGCCGCTCTCCGCCGAGCATGGCGAGGGTCTCGGCGAATTTTACGACGCGCTGCGGGAAGCGCTGCCGGGGGCGACAGCGGTCTGGGAGGAGGACGAGGAGGCCACGACCGACATCGCCATCTCGGTGGATGAGGACGGCAGCGAGGCCGATCCGACCAAGCCTATGCGCATCGCCGTCGTCGGGCGTCCCAACGCCGGCAAATCGACGCTGATCAACCGTCTGCTCGGCGAGGATCGCCTGCTCACCGGGCCGGAGGCGGGCATCACCCGCGATTCCATCTCCGTGCCCTTCCGCTGGCGCGACCGCGAGATGAAGCTGTTCGACACCGCCGGCCTGCGCAAGCGCGCGCGGGTCGTCGACAAGCTGGAGAAGCTCGCCGGCGCCGATGCGCTGCGCGCCGTGCGCTTCTCGGAAGTCGTCGTGCTGCTGCTCGATTCGGCCATTCCTTTCGAAAAGCAGGATTTGACCATCGCCGATCTCGCCGCGCGCGAGGGCAGGGCGGTGGTCATCGCGCTCGGCAAATGGGATACAGTCGCCGATCCGGGAACCCGGCTCGCCAAGCTGCGCGAGGAGGCCGATCACCTGCTGTCGCAGATCAAGGGCTCGCCGGTCGTTCCCGTCTCCGGCGTGACCGGCTATGGGCTCGACAATCTGATGCGCGCGATTCTCGGGGCGCATGACGTTTGGAACCGGCGCATTTCGACGGCGCGGCTCAATCGCTGGCTCGAGAGCGTCATCGACGAGACGCCGCCGCCGGCGGTCTCCGGCCGACGCATCAAGATTCGCTATATGACGCAGGCCAAGGCGCGGCCGCCGCATTTCATTCTGTTCGGCAATCAGCTCGACGAGCTGCCGGCGAGCTATCTGCGCTTTCTCGTCAACAGCCTGCGCCGCGGCTTCGATCTGCCCGGCACGCCGATCCGCATCTCGACGCGCGGGGGAGAGAATCCCTACGACAAGGGGAAGCGATAGGCCGCTTCGTGTCCTTCGTGTCTTCGTGGTTCAATTCACCACGAAGACACGAAGACACGAAGACGATCGACAACCCCGCTTTTCAGCTCGCCCCTTCGAACTGCGCCAGCAGCGCGTCGCGCGCCTCGGCGATGCGGCGATAATCCTCCGCCGTGCCGCCGGCGTCGGGATGCGCGGTCTTGGCCAGACGGCGGAAGGCGGATTTGATCTCGGCCGGGTCCAGCGCGCCCTCTGTGGGCAATTCCAGCGTCTCGCGGTGCTCCTGATTGTCGTCCTCGTCGAAATCGAACATCTTCTGGAAGGCGGCGCGCTGCTTGCGGCCTTCTAAGCGCAGCTCGACCTGATCCTCCTTCCAGCGTTGGAGCGACATCACGAAGCAGGCGCCGAAGGCGATGCGGCCCTGCGTCTCCAATTCGTCCAGGCTGAACGGCCCCACCACGTCATAGGGCGGCGCGAGACAGGCCATTCGGACGCCGTCGACGATCTCGACGCGGCCGATCGTGACCTTGTCGGAAACGCCGAGCGATCCGTTCCAGACGACCCAGTCCAATGTCTCCGCCGATTCCCCCGCCGATTCCTCCGCCATGCAGCGCGCTCTCATGCATCAGGCGCCGCGCCCGTCGCTTTTGTGCGAAAAGGGCCGGCCGCGTTTGTACAATCTCGCGTTACATGCAGTTTCGGAGCCAATATCGCGGCGCAGCATGTTTTTGGCGCTTCGTCCCCAGCCAATGACGAGATTGGCGCTTGGCAATCATTAATTTCGAATTATTCTAAAGAAGGGCGTTCCGACTGGCCATCGGGACAGCGGCGGCGCCCCCAATCAGGGTTCATCCAAGGAGCTGCGTTATGGCTACGCTCAAGGGCACCAAGACCGAACAGAATCTGAAGGATGCGTTCGCGGGCGAGTCCCAGGCGAACCGTCGCTATCTGTATTTCGCTCAAAAGGCCGATATCGAAGGCCACAATGATGTGGCGTCAGTGTTCCGTTCGACCGCCGAGGGCGAGACGGGCCATGCGCATGGCCATCTCGAATTCCTCGAGGCGGTGGGCGATCCGGCCACCGGCCTGCCGATCGGCAAGACCTCGGACAATCTGAAGGCCGCCGTCGCCGGCGAGACGCATGAATATACGGATATGTATCCGGGCTTCGCGCGCTCGGCCCGCGAGGAGGGCTTCGAGGAGATCGGCGACTGGTTCGAGACGCTGGCCAAGGCCGAGCGCTCGCACGCCGGCCGCTTCCAGAAGGCTCTCGACGAGCTGAACTGAGCCTCGCTACGCAACCGTCCGGCGGCCCGCCGAAGTCGAAGAGCGGCGCCGCCGGAACGGCCCTCGGGAGTTTTTCCGCGGTCCGGCTCCGGGGCGTTTTCGCACGCCTCGGTGGGCGGCGCGTCGCGGGGACACGAGAAGGAATTGGACGCGAGATGAGAGAAGGCGGGCTCGGGGCGCCGTTTCGGCGTCCGTTGGATTGGGAAAATCCAGACTTCTACGACGAGGCGAAGCTCGACGCCGAAATGCGCCGCGTGCTGGACATTTGCCATGGTTGCCGGCGCTGCTTCAATCTCTGCGATTCCTTTCCGCGCCTGTTCGATCTCGTCGACGAATCCGCCAAAGGCGAGATCGAGACCGTCGCCAGCGTCGATTTCAAAAAGGTCGTGGACGCCTGCACGCTCTGCGACATGTGCTTCCTGACCAAATGCCCCTATGTGCCGCCGCATGAGTTCGATCTCGACTTCCCGCATCTGATGCTGCGCTATCGCGCCGTCGAGGCGAAGAAGAACGGCGTCGGTTTCGCGGATCGCCAGCTCGCCGACACCGACCGCAATGGCGCCGTGGCGGTGAAGCTCGCGCCGCTCGCCAATTGGGCGACGGATTGCTCGCATCATGCGGCGCGCAATGCGCTGGAGACGGTCGCCGGCCTGCATCATGAGGCCGCGCTGCCGAAATATTCGAAGAAGACTTTGGAGGCGCTCGCGAAGGACACGCCGGTCGAGGTGAACCGGGAAGCGCCGGGCTTCGGTCGCAAGGCGGTGATCTACGCCACCTGCTTCGGCGAATATAATGATCCCGGCGTCGGCCTCGCGGCGCGCGCCGTGCTCGCCAAAAACGGCGTCGAGACGGAGATTTTGCACCCTGCTTGCTGCGGCATGCCGCTGCTCGAGCAGGGGCTCATCGGGGAGGTCGCGGCCTCGGCGAAGCAGGTCGCCGCCGCCTTCGAGCCCTGGATCGACAAGGGCTATGACATTATCGCGCTGGTTCCCTCCTGCGCGCTGATGCTGAAATTCGAATGGCCGCTGATCGCGACCGATGACGCGAAGGTCAAGCGCCTCGCCGCGGCGACCTATGATCTCAGCGAATATGTCGTCGGCATCTCGCGCAAGGAGGGGCTGGCGGAAGGGCTCTCGCCGATCGAGGGCGGCGTCGCCTTGCATGTCTCCTGCCACTCGCGCGCGCAGAATATCGGGCAGAAGGGCGCGGAGCTTTTGCGTCTCCTCCCGCGGGCGGATGTCGCGGTCATCGAGCGCTGCTCGGGCCACGGCGGCGCCTGGGGCTATAAGACGCAAAATTTCGAGACGGCGCTGAAGGTCGGCAAGCCGGTGGCGCGGCAGGCGCAATCCTCTGGCAAAAGCTATATTGTTTCCGAATGTCCGCTTTCCGGCCCGCATATCGTGCAGGGCATGGAAAGACTCGACGCGGAGGCGAAAAAGCCCGAGCTTCTCGCGCATCCGATCGAGCTGATCGCGCGGGCCTATGGGTTCTTTTGATCTGCAGACTCAGGGAAGCAAGATGGAAAATGCGATTGTTGAAGCGGTTAGACAAATATTGATCCAGCTACATGATCTCGCTGACCGTGGCCTACCACAGCAACAGATTGACAAAGTAAGGCGTGAAGCAATTTTCTTTCTTTACGAGGGCGGGGCAGCGGCAAAGTGGTCTTTCGATCGGCCACATTCGGCAGCCGCGAGGGATATGCACCGCAGAGCGCGTGAAACAGGTATTCTCTTTAATGAAAGGCGCTTCCGTATCACATACGAGCACGCAATACCGCTAAAATTGCTACGAGAGGGCTTACGGCAGGCAACCGAATCGACAGAGCAAATGCGAGGTTTTTTGAGCCGTCATGTTCAAGGCGTTGTGGTCTTGAAAGAAGAAGATACGGTAATTACCAAACAGGGGCTACGCGATCGACTTCCTGACGGCGCACAGTTCTTCGATCTGATGGCTCGCTACCGAGCGGCCGGAATTGCATTTGAGCCTGAAGACGAACACAAACTGCAGCGTTAAGTTTTAGGTACATAGGGATACCACGATGGCGAAGCACCACATCACCGTCGCCGATCTTCTTCCTCCGGACGAATATGCCGAGGTCCGCGTCGAGAGCCGCCGCCGCATCGCTGCGCGCAAGCGTGATCGCCGAGTCGAGGTCGGGCCTTTCGTCACCTTCTATTTCGAGAATTTCGAGACGATCTGGCTGCAGATCCAGGAGATGATCCACATAGAGAAGGGGACGCTCGCGCAGGCGCCGAGCGAGATCGCCGCCTATGCGCCGCTGATCCCCAAGGGCCGCGAATTGGTCGCCACTTTCATGATCGAGATCGACGATCCGCTGCGCCGCAAGCGCGTGCTGGACACGCTGGGCGCGATCGAGGAGAGCGCCTTCATCGAAGTGGGAGGCGAGCGCATCGCCGGCGTCGCCGAAGCCGATCAGGACCGCACCAGAGCCGACGGCAAGGCCTCCGCCGTGCAATTCGTGCATTTTCCCTTCACCGACGCGCAGGTCGCGGGCTTTCGAGAGCCCGGCGCGCGCGTGCTGATCGGCTTCACGCATCAGAATTACGGGCATATCGCGGTCATGCCGGAGGCGGTGCGGGCGGAGCTTTCCGGGGATTTCGCGTGAGGGGAGAAGGGCTGTCATCCTGCGCCTTTTCGTCCGCGCCGAGTCGGATCGACACGGTTGTCCGGCCTCGTTCTCGCAGGGCTCGGCTTTGTCGTGCTTTTCCGCGGTCTCGGATGACGGAAGATCGCGAATTGTGGTTTTCGCCACATCTTTAGGGCGGAGGCGCTCGTAAATATTCGTTCATCGCAACAGTGATGAACGGGGACGAAAATGACCGCTATCATGACTTACAATGTTTGGATGGCGCGCACCTCCCTCGCCGGACGGAAAAGAAGCATCGAGCTGCGTGCGCTGGACGCCGCTATGCTTGCCTATCAAGTCGCTCCGGACAATAGTGGCGCACTTTTGACTCTGAAGTCCAGGCTATATGAATTCATCGCAAAGAAGAGCGGCGGCGCGGTCCGAGCGGTCGGTGGGACGCTGATCGGCCTGATCACGAAGAGAAACGGCCGGATGATCGATGGCGTCGGCCCGGTGCAGGAGCTCTACGCGCAGGTGGAGGCCGCGTTCGGGGCGGCTGCGGGCCCTTCCGGCGCCTCTGCGCCGCCGCCGCCCGCCCCGATGGCGACGATGACGGCGACGCCATCGGCCGGAATCGGCTCGGCGCCCTTCATCCGAAGCGCGGCGCCGTCGCCTTTCGCCAGCGCTCGCCCGACGGCGGGCATCAGCGCTCTGGCATGAGCGCTCTGGCGCGGCGTCCGACCCGGCGCCTCGGTCTGATGCGCGAGCGCCCGCCCACGCGAGGCTGGCCTTGCGGCGCAAATGACCGTAAAGGGCGTGGCGACAGTCGCCCCGCCCTTTCCCAGTGAGCCCACGCCTTGAGCACACCATCCGCCGACCCCGTCTCGCGGCGGCGCACCTTCGCCATCATCTCCCACCCGGACGCGGGCAAGACCACGCTCACCGAGAAGCTTCTGCTGTTCGGCGGCGCGATCCAGCTCGCCGGCGCGGTGAAGGCCAAGCGCAACGCCCAGCAGACGCGCTCGGACTGGATGAGCATAGAGCGCGAGCGCGGCATTTCCGTCGTCACCTCGGTGATGACCTTCGAATATGGCGATTGCGTCTTCAACTTGCTCGACACGCCGGGCCATGAGGACTTTTCGGAGGACACCTATCGCACGCTCTCCGCCGTGGACGCGGCGGTGATGGTGATCGACGCCGCCAAGGGCATCGAAGCGCGCACGCGCAAGCTCTTCGAAGTGTGCCGGCTGCGCGACATTCCGATCGTCACCTTCATCAACAAGCTCGATCGCGACGGCCGCGATCCCTTCTCGCTGCTCGACGAGGTCGAGAAGACGCTGGCGCTCGACACGGCGCCCGTCACCTGGCCGATCGGCTCTGGCCGCAGCTTTGCCGGCACCTACTGCTTCGCGACCAAATCCGTGCGCAAGATCGACGCCGACACCGAGCCGATGACCGTCTCCGGCCTCGACGATCCGGCGCTGCTCGCATTGCTGCCGGCCCATGAGGCGGACGCCTGGCTGGAAGAGGCCATGCTCGCCGAGGAAGGCTGCAAGAAATTCGAGCTCGCGGCGTTTCGCGAGGGGCATTTGACGCCGGTCTTCTTCGGCAGCGCGCTGCGCAATTTCGGCGTGCGCGATCTCATCGACGCGATGGCCGACTATGCGCCCTCGCCGCGCGGGCAGGACGCCGACAAGCGCCATGTCGAGGCCAAGGAGCCGAAGATGGCCGGCTTCGTCTTCAAGATTCAGGCGAATATGGACCCGAACCATCGCGACCGCATCGCCTTCATGCGCGTCTGCTCGGGCAAGCTCTCGCGCGGCATGAAGGCGAAGATCGTGCGCACCGGCAAGACGATCTCGCTCAACGCCCCGCAATTCTTCTTCGCGCGCGACCGCTCCATCGCCGATGAAGCCTATGCCGGCGATGTGGTGGGCATTCCCAATCACGGCATATTGCGCATCGGCGACACGCTCACCGAGGGCGAGGAGATTTCCTTCCGCGGCGTGCCGAGCTTCGCGCCGGAAATTTTGCGCCGCATCGTCATCACCGACGCGATGAAGGCCAAGAAGCTGCGCGAGGCGCTGCGCCAGCTGGCGGAGGAGGGCGTCGTGCAGCTCTTCCTGCCCAATGACGGCTCGGGCGCGCTGGTCGGCGTGGTCGGCGCGCTGCAGCTAGACGTGCTGACGACGCGGCTCGAGGCCGAATATGGGCTGGAGACGAAATACGAGACCTCGCGCTTCGCGATCTGCCGCTGGATAACGTCGCAGGACCCGATCGCGCTGAAGAGCTTCGTCGACTCGCATGGCTCGTCGATGGCGGAGGACATAGACGGCGCGCCGGTGTTCATGTCGTCGAGCGAGTTCCAGCTGCGCTATGACGCGGAGCGGTATCCGGCGATCGTGTTCTCCGATGTGAAGGATTATCAGAAAAGCGGAGCGGCCAAGGGCTGACGAAAGAGCAGGGCGCCGGCGTTCGGCGATGTCGTGCGCGAGACGCATGACGGAAAAGCGGGCCTTCAAACGTCTCTGCTTTCAGCCGAGATCGTGTGGAGTTCTTCATGGCCCGGATCGTCTTTATGGTATGGCCGATGACGGACTCCGTCATTTCCGGGCTGAAAATCGCGCGCGGCCTGCGCTCGAGAGGACACGACGTCTCCTATCTCGGACCCGCGGACAGCAGACCCTTCGTCGAGCCGCATGGATTTTTCTTTACCCCTCTCTACGCAGAAGCGTTGCCGGAGACGCCGACCGCCGACTCTATGAAGAGCTGGAGCGCGCAGGAGCGCCGAGACTATCGGCGATCGAGAAGCGAAGCGATTCGCGCGCTGCTGGAAGCGGTGGCGTCGGACCAGAATCGGGAGTTTCAGCATCTCGTCGCCGGCCTGGCGCCCGATCTGTTGATCATTCATAGCTCCGACTTCGAGGTGGTCATCCCGTCGCTATTGGCGATCGAGGCGGGAGTCGCCTGCGTCTACCTCAACTCCATACTGGCGAGCGCGGAAGAGTGCGGCTTGCCGCCTCTGGCGACGTCCATCATTCCGAACGACCGCTGGCTGTCGTCCGTTCGAATCTGGCTGGCCTGGAAAAAATTGACCCTCTCGCGCCGCATTTCTGCAGCGCTCGCCTTTTGCTTCGCGCGCGGGCAAAAGAATCCGCTCTCGGAGGCGAGCAGGCGTATCGCCGAGCGTTGCCGTTATCCTCGCGAGCTCGTCGGATCGAGCGACACATTGCGCCTGAAGGCGCGTCTGCCGGAGTTGATCGCCTGGCCGCGTCGACTGGATTTTCCGGTCGCCGAGCGACCAGGCCGCTATTATCTGGGGTGCAATATCGATCTCGAGCGGGAGCAGGCGGATTTTCCGTGGGATCAGCTCGATTCGCGGCCGTTGATCTATTGCGCCCTCGGCACTCTGACGTGGTTCCGGCGAGACCAGTATCTGGCGTTTTTTCAGGCGGTGCTGGACGTCGCCGCGACGAGGCCGAACGATCGATGGGTCGTATGTCTCTACGACGCCGTCGCGCCGGAGGATTTCGCGAGCGTTCCCGCCAATGTCATCCTCGTGAAGCGAGCGCCTCAGCTGGCGCTTCTGCCGCTGACCAAAATCGCGATCATTCATGGCGGCGCCAACAGCATGAAGGAGTGCGCTTATTTCGGCGTGCCGATGATCGTCTTTCCGATCGGCTTCGATCAGCCGGGAAATGCGGCGAGGATCGTCTACCACGGTCTCGGCCTGCGCGGAGAAATTCGCAAAATCTCGGCGATCGGGCTGGCGGCTCTGCTGGAGCAGGTGGAAAAAGACCCATTCATTCGCCTTCAGGCGCGATTGATGGGAGAAGCGTTGCGCGCCGAGGGCAATGACAGAGGGATCGACTTCGTCGAATCATTGCTTCCCGGCTCTCGCCGCGAGCCGGGCGGGGACGAGCCTCGTCTCGTTCCGCATCGGGACATCGGCCGCGATCGCGCCGAAGCCGCGCTCTCCGACGCGTCGCGCTGAAGTCCGCCGCGCCCCGGAAACGCGCCCCGAGCCCGCGCGAGACATTTGCGACGGCCTCGAATATGCTGCCGCTCCCTGTTCGGTCCCAGGAGTGCAGACCCATGTCCGAGGCGGCGTCCGGCCTCAATCTCGATCCCGTTGGCGATGATTTCATTCTGAGCCGCACTGGCGACGATGGCGTGACGGCTAGAATCGTCCTCACCGCCGCCGATATTCTCGATCTGACGCGCTCGGCCCTCAAGCTGCGCGAGAGGGATCTCGCCGAGCGGCAGTCGGCGAGCGGCGAGGTCGAGGCTGTGCTGGCGACGCCGGTGGAGACGGTCTCGCTGCATCGCGAGATGCTCGGCGACAATCTGCTCCTCACCTTTGTCTCGCCGGACGGCAATCGGCTGGCCTTCGCTCTGCCCTCGGCGCTCGCCGCCGATCTCGTGGAGCGGCTCTCGAGCGTTCTCGCGACGCAGGTCGCCGCGCCGGCGCGGCAGTGAGCAAAAGCGTTTCCAGGCGGAGTGGACGCGGTTCGGCGTCGGAGACGCGTCGAAAATAAAGCCGAGGCTCTGTTTCGATGAAGCAGGGAAACAGTCCCGGCCTCATGGCGAGACGCGATATTCCTCGGTGAGGTCGCCGCGGATCAGCGTGACGATCTTCTCCGTTCCCGAGCGAATCCAGCGCGCGTGGCAGATCTTCGGGCCGCACAGCACTTCGGGGAAACGGTAGAGCGGCTTGCCGGAGGCGAGCTTGAGGCCGAATTCGGCGTCCGGCCGCCAGCCCTGGGCGGCGAGCTGGTCGCGATACTCGCGATAGATCGGCAGCTGTGAGAATTCGTCGTCCTGCGCGGCGGCCGCTCTCGAGACCAGGATCGAGCCCAGCGCCGCGACCAGGATGAGAAGCGAGCCCGAGCAAGCGAGCCTCGCGAGCCGACCGACGTCCGAGGAAATCATCTTGGCGCGCCCCCTCTGCGGCGCGGGCGGAACATGTCCGCGCCCGCCGGTTTCATCGCATGATTCCCGCCGCTCTGAAAAGTTCGCCGTGCGGCGAAACCTCCGCCCGAAAGCCATCGGCCCCGCTCGCGCGGGGCCGATCGTCTCGTGTCCGCTTCGTCGCGGATCATCTCTCGGCGGATTCGAGCGCTCGCGCCAGGCTGTGAACCTCCGCGTCGCGCGAGGCGAGCGGGGCGAGGTGGTAGCGCTCCTCGATCAGCTTCAGGATCGAGGTCGTGTCGTAATTCGCATGATCCACCCCGGAGCGATCGAAGCGCTTGGAGATCAGCAGCGTCGGAATGCGCGTGCCGGGACCCCAGCGATCATGCGCGCCGCCGCCGGCGTGATGATCGTGGTCGTGGTCGTGGTCGTGATCGTGGCCGTGGTGATGGTCCCACTCGGCCACACGCTCGTTCTGATAGGGCGGCGGCGGGACATGATCCCAGGAGCCGCCGAACTCGTCATAGGTGACGATGATCAGCGTGTCGCGTCCATCCGGGCCGTTCACGATCGATGCGATCAGATCGACGAGATGCGTGCTGCCGCCCGGCTCGCTGGCGTAGCCGGGATGCTCGTTCTCCGCGCCGATGAGCTTCACGAAGCTGACCGGCTTGAGCCGGCCGGTGTTGGCGGCCCGGACGAACTCCGCCTCGTCGCGCAGATGCGCGGCGCGAGCCGCCGTTCCCGGAGCATAGGCCTTGAAATAGTTGAACGGCTGATGGTGGAACTGGAACAGCTTGTCCGGGCAGTTCGGATAGGTCGCCGTGGCCATCGCATTCGCGTCGGCGCAATTCGGCCCGGCTCCATTGGTCCAGCCGGCCGCGCCGACGTCGCCATTGGCGTTGGACCAGCCGCCCGAATACCAGGCCCAGTCGACGCCGCGCGCGGAGAGACGATCGCCGATCGTCGGATTTTCCAGCGGGGGCAGGCGCTTCGCATTCGCCGTTCCGGGGGCGTAGGGCTGATACGAGGGCTGGATCGTGTTGATCGCGAAATCGCCGCAGACGACATTCGCCGGCGTCGCCGGCCGTCCCGACGGCGGGTTGCAGGAGGCGGTCAGCTGCGCGTCCTTGGCGGAAGAGCCGAGCGGGGACGTGTAGAGCGGCGTGCCGGTCGCCATGCCGTTCGCGTCGACGACCGAGTGAAGATCATTCCCGGAAGCGTCGTTGAGCGCATTGGCGAAAGCCGGCGTCGTCGCGGCGACGAGCCATTGGTGATTGAGGAAGGAGCCGCCGAAGGCCGACTGGAAGAAATGATCGGCGATGACGTAATGCGGCGCGCCATGCTTGTGGAGCGCGACATAGATCGGCAGCTTGGTGGTGTCGTAATAGCCCATCGAGAGGCCGGCGGCGTCGCTGCCCGTCACATAGCGGTTCTGCTTGCCGCCGTTGATCTGGAACTGCTCGCTGTAGAAGCGATGCACGAGATCGCGCGTGCAGCCGCCGGTGAGGGCGCCGGCGGAATTCTTCAGCAAGCCGTTCGAAGCGGAGACCCCCGGCGCCGGACAGGTCTTGTCCGTCGCGGCGATGACGTTGTCGATCTCGAAGGGCTTGTCGGGGAAGGCGCTCACGAAGGGCGTCGCGCCGGTCGTATCCGTGCAGCTCGTCGCCAGCGGCGAGGGCGAGGTGAGATTCACATCGTTCTGCAGCAGGCAGGAATAGGCGGTCGTTCCGTCGGCGCGGACTTGCTTGCTATGCGCCGGATCGGCGAAAGGTAGACCCTGCACCGGCTCGCCATTCACCGCGCCCCATAGACCGAACAAATTGTCGAAGCTGTGGTTTTCCTGGTAGATGACGACGATATGATCGAACTCGCGCAGAGACTCGGAACGCGCGGGGGTCAAGGCCGTCGCGCAGGCGACGGCCGTGAGGCCGCATATTGAATGCTTCAGAAACATTTTTGTAGCCCCCAGATATCAGGCGGCGCGGACGCTAGCGACGGAACATATCGAGGCGATGACAGCGGCGGCGGCCGGAAAAAGCCCGGCGGCGGCGCGTTTGGCGGCCCGAATGTCGTCGACGCCGCGACAAACTCCTATTCCTGCGGCCGCGCCGCCCCTTTTCGTCCCTGCGAGAGCGTGATAAGCGAACGCGATAAACCGATGCGCGAGCGCGCATTCTGCGGACGAATGTCGGTCGGCCGAGAGAATTTTGCGCTAGAAATGGAAGTTCGAGGCCATGAGGGACCGTCGCCGCCGGCGCTCCCGCGAAACCCCGCTTCCCGCGAACGGCTTCCCCGAAGGCGCGGGCGAGTCGGGAGCCGCCGTCCCTTGCCGCGCCTTGTCTCGATAGAGGATGCTAAATGAGCCAATCCGCTTTCTTCACTGCCTCGCTCGCCGATTCGGACCCTGATCTCGCCAAGGCCATCGGCCTCGAGCTCGGCCGTCAACGCGACGAGATCGAGCTCATCGCCTCCGAGAACATCGTGTCAAAGGCGGTTCTGGAAGCGCAAGGCTCTGTTCTGACGAACAAATATGCGGAGGGCTATCCGGGCAAGCGCTACTATGGCGGCTGCCAGTTCGTCGACATCGCCGAAAATCTCGCGATCGAGCGCGCCAAGCAGCTGTTCGGCTGCGGATTCGCCAATGTGCAGCCGAACTCCGGCAGCCAGGCCAATCAGTCGGTCTTCCTCGCTCTGGCGACGCCGGGCGACACCTTCATGGGCCTCGACCTCGCGGCCGGCGGCCATCTGACCCATGGCTCGCCGGTCAATCTCTCCGGCAAATGGTTCAAGCCGGTGCCCTATACGGTGCGCAAGGACGATCAGCGCATCGACATGGAGCAGGTCGCGGCGCTCGCCGCCGAGCACAAGCCGAAGATCATCATCGCGGGCGGCTCCGGCTATTCGCGCATTTGGGACTTCGAGGCTTTCCGCAAGATCGCGGATAGCGTCGGCGCCTATTTCATGGTCGATATGGCGCATTTTGCCGGTCTGGTGGCGGCGGGACTGCATCCCTCGCCCTTCCCGCATGCGCATATCGTCACCACCACGACGCATAAGACGCTGCGCGGCCCGCGCGGCGGCATGGTGCTGACCAATGACGAGGACATCGCCAAGAAGATCAATTCGGCGGTCTTCCCCGGCCTGCAGGGCGGCCCGCTGATGCACGTCATCGCCGGCAAGGCGGCGGCCTTCGGCGAGGCGCTGAAGCCCGAGTTCAAGGCCTATCAGCAGCAGGTGAAGGACAACGCCCAGACTCTGGCGCAGACGCTCGTCGACGCCGGTCTCGCCATCGTCTCCGGCGGCACCGACAATCATCTGATGCTGGTCGATCTGCGCCCGAAGAAGCTGACCGGCAAGGCGGCGGAAGCCGCGCTCGGCCGCTCGCACATCACCTGCAACAAGAACGGCATCCCCTTCGATCCGGAGAAGCCCTTCGTCACCTCCGGCGTTCGGCTCGGCTCCCCGGCCGCCACCTCGCGCGGCTTCGGCACGGCGGAGTTCAAGCTCGTCGGCGGCTACATCGTCGAGGTGCTGGACGGGCTCGCGGCCAAGGGCGAGGCGGAAAACGCCGCGACCGAGGCGGCGGTGAAGGAGAAGGTCCACGCGTTGACGGCGAAATTCCCGATCTATTGATCGGCGCCCTCTCCCTCTCCCCGCTCGCGGGGAGAGGGAAGCCGCGCTATCGTCGGCGGTAAGGTGAGGCCATGCGCTGTCCCTATTGCGGTTCGCCAGACACGCAGGTGAAGGACTCGCGTCCGGCCGAGGATTCGTCTTCGATCCGTCGCCGCCGGGTGTGTCCCGGCTGCGGCGGGCGTTTCACCACTTTCGAGCGCGTGCAGCTGCGCGAGCTGATCGTGGTCAAGAAATCGGGCCGCCGCGTCCCCTTCGATCGTGACAAGCTGATGCGCTCGCTGGAGGTCGCTCTGCGCAAGCGCCCCATCGATCCGGAGCGTGTCGAGCGCATGGTGAATGGCGTCGTGCGCCAGCTCGAGAGCTCCGGCGACACGGAGATCGAGAGCGCGCAGATCGGCGAATTGGTGATCCAGGGCCTCAAATCGCTCGATGACGTGGCTTATGTGCGTTTCGCCTCCGTCTATCGCGATTTTCGCGAGGTCGGCGACTTCCATGCGCTGATCGACGAATTGTCGCATAGCGACGCGGAGCAGAGCGCGGATAAGGCGCAGGACGCCGAAACCGCGCCGGGCGGGAGATGACCGCGACGAAGCCGGAAACCGAATCTCAAGCGCTATCGGACGATGCCTTCATGGCGGCGGCGCTGGCGCTCGGCCGGCGCAATCTCGGCCGCACGGGGCCGAACCCTTCGGTCGGCGCGCTGATCGTCAAGGACGGCGTCGTCATCGCGCGCGGCCACACAGCGCTGGGCGGCCGCCCGCACGCCGAGGCCATCGCCGTGGCGGCGGCCGGCGAGGCGGCGCGCGGCGCGACGCTCTACGCCACGCTGGAGCCTTGCTCGCATCACGGCGCGACGCCGCCCTGCGTGGACACGATCCTCGCCGCCGGCATCGCGCGGGTCGTCTCGGCGCTCGAGGACCCGGACGAGCGCGTCGCCGGCCGCGGCCATGCGCGGCTGCGCGAGGCCGGCGTCGAGGTGACGACCGGCGTGCGCGCCGCGCAGGCCCGCGCCGATCATCTCGGCCACATATTGCGGGTGACGCAGGGGCGGCCGATGGTCACTCTGAAGCTCGCCCAGACGGCGGACGGCTACGCCGCCGGGGCGGACCATGATCCGCGCCTCTTCATCACCGGCGCGCTGGCCGATTCGGTCACTCATATCGAGAGATCGCTGCACAGCGCGATCATGGTCGGCCATGGCACGGCCGCGGTCGACGATCCGCTGCTCACCGTGCGCCTGCCGGGACTCGAGAGCTTCAAGCCGCTGCGCGTGGTTCTGGACCCGCGTCTGCGCCTGTCGCGCAGCTCGCGCCTCGCCGCCACCGCGCGCGAGACGCCGACGCTGGTCATCGCCGGCGAGGGCGTCACGGAGGCCGAGGCGCAGGATTTCGCCGCCGCGACCGGGATCGAGGTGGCGCGCGTCGGGCTCGACGCCGCTGGCCGAATTGTGCTCGGCGAGGCGCTGGGCGAGCTGGGGCGGCGCGGAATCACGCGCGTCTTCAGCGAGGGCGGCCCGCGTGTCGCCGAGAGCCTGCTCGTCGCCGCGCTCGCCGACGACGTCGTCATTCATACGGGCTTGCGGCCGCTCGGCCGGCCGGGGCGGCCCGCTTTCTCCGCCACGGCGCGGGCCATTCTCGAGGATGAGAGCCGCTATCGCCTCGCCGACGCCGCCATGCTCGGCGTCGACCGCCTGACCCGCTACGAGAGGATCGGCTGAAATGTTCACGGGCCTCGTCACCGACGTCGGCGAAATTCTTTCGGTCGAGCCGCGCGGCGAATTGCGCCGCATCGCCATCGCCTGCCATTATCCGCTGGATGGGATCGCGCTCGGCGCCTCGATCGCCTGCTGCGGCCCTTGCCTGACGGCGGTGGGGCTGCGGCGCGAGGGCGAGCGCACAGTGTTCGAGGTGGACGCCGCCGCCGAGACTCTGGCGCGCACGACGGCCGGCGAATGGGTCGTCGGCCGCCGCATCAATCTCGAGCGCTCGCTGAAGATCGGCGACGAGCTCGGCGGCCATATCGTCACCGGCCATGTCGACGGCGTCGCGACGATTTTTTCCCGCGAAGATTTCGACGGCATGTCGCGCTTCTGGATCGCGGCGCCGCATGACTATGCGCGCTTCATCGCGGAGAAGGGCTCTGTGGCGCTGGATGGAACCTCGCTCACCGTGAATGCGGTGGAGGGCGATCGTTTCTCCGTGCTGATCATCCCGCACACGCTCAATGTGACGACATGGGGCGGCTACAGGGCAGGGGACCGCCTCAATCTCGAGGTCGATCTGATGGCGAGATACGCCGCCCGGCTGGCGGAAGCGGGGAAGTAGGGTCTCGTCGCTCGGCTCGCGACGACGGCGTTTTCGTCGTCTTGCAGAAACATTGAGGGCTTTCTTCTTTCGTATCGGATCGCATAGCCCTCGCGACGTCATGGCGTGGGTGGTCGGGACGAAGTAAGCAAGTTGTTTAAATATTGCTGAAGTTGTTAAATTCGAAATACGTGGATTTACCTCCGGCGAGGCGTTCAAATTTATCAACGAATTTCATCAAATCTTCGTATTGTAGAAAATAGCTGCACCGGCCACCGGCACCAAATCCTTTTTTCCAATATTCTGGATGTGGAGTGTATGCTCTGACCTTCATTGCAAGCAACCCAGTGGCATTCAACGGGGACACAGAAATGTGGAAATGCTCGCTGTCGATATTATTGCCTGCGTCATCGAAATATCCTCCGGATATAAATTGTTCTCCAATCAATGGAAAATTGCCAAGCGCGGACAAGAAATTCTCGATCTCTGTGACGCTGAAAAATGCCGCTCCGCGCGCACAAAAACCTTCCGCAAATGCTCGTATTCCCAATTCGATAGAGTGGTCGGTGCGCTCTCCGGCGTACAAAAAAATGTGCGCTTCCGTCTCAGATGAACTCGAGATCGACATTTAATCCTCGTCTCGGTTGGCAAAGCATTTGATTACGGGCTGATGGCCGTCGGCGCAATTATGCGCCCGCCGACATTCGCGAGTAGTAGGCTTTCCGCGAAAATATGTGTATCCATCGCGGCTTCGTTTCACAGAGCGTCGCGCGCCCCCTCCCCAACCCTCCCCCGCGGGAGAGGGAGCAGGTTGCGCGCTTCATCGAGAGTGCGCGCAACGCTCGCCGCATCCCTCTCCCGCGGAGCGGGGGAGGGTGAGGGAGGGGGCAGCCCCCTCCGCCCATGGAGTCATGAATGGCAGGGTCCTACCGCGCCGATGACGATGATCTCGCGCCCGTCGAAGGCGCGCGCATTCTCGTCGTCGAATCGCATTTCAACGAAGATATCGTCGAGCTTCTGCACGAGGGCGCCGTCCACGCGCTCGAGGAGCTCGGCTGCGACGTCACCACCATCACCGTTCCCGGCGCGCTGGAGCTGGCGGCGGGCGCGGCCATAGCGCTCGACGCCGCCGAGGCCGCCGGCGCGCCCTATGAGGGCGTGGTCGCGCTCGGCTGCGTCATTCGCGGCGACACCTATCATTTCGAGATCGTCGCCAATGAGAGCGCCCGCGCGCTCACCGATCTCTCGGTCGCGCGCCGTCTGCCGCTCGGCAATGGCGTCCTGACCGTGGACAATGAGGAGCAGGCGACCGTGCGCGCCGATCCCAAGCAGGGCGGGGCCGACAAGGGCGGCGACGCGGCGCTGGCCGCGCTGGCGCTGGTGCGCTTGAAGCGCAAGCTCGGAGGCCGCTCGTGAGCGTCGAGGAGAGATCGGCGGCGCGGCTCGCCGTCGTGCAGGCGCTCTATCAGATGGAGGTCGCCGGCAAGGGCCTCAACGAGATCTACGCCGAATTCGAGGTCCATTGGATCGGCCGCGAGATCGAGGGCGTGCAATATAAGCCAGCCGAGCTGCAGTTCTTCCGCGATATCGTGAAGGGCGTGCTCGACAATCAGGCGACCATCGACCGCGCGCTCGATTCCGCGCTGCAGGGCGGCTGGCCGTTGCAGCGCATCGAATCGGTGATGCGCGCCATATTGCGCGCCGGCGGCTATGAGCTGGGGTTTCGGCGCGATATCCCTGTCAAAGTGGTCATCAAGGAATATGTTGACGTCGCCGGCGCGTTTTTCGGCTCGACCGAATCCGGCATGATCAACGCCGTGCTGGATCGCCTGGCGCGGCAGGCGCGGCCGGAGCATTTCGCCGAGAAGTGAGGCGCGCTGGCCCTTCGGGGCCTCCTCAGGATGAGGGACTGGTTCGTAAAGGGCGATGCGAGGCTGAAGAGGCTCGCTTCCGAGGAAGAACGCATGGCGGAGCGCCGCTTCAGCGAGGACGAGCTGATCGCCGAAATCTTCGCGCCCCTCGCCGCGGAGGGCGGCTTCGGCCTGCGCGACGACGCCGCTCTGCTGCCGCTGCGCGGAGCGCAGGAGATCGTCGTCACCACCGACGCGCTCGTGTCCGGCGTGCATTTCCTGCCCGACGATGCGCCGGGCCTCGTCGCCAGGAAAGCCTTGCGCGTAAATCTCTCCGATCTCGCGGCCAAGGCGGCGGAGCCGATCGGCTTTCTGCTCACGCTGGCGCTGCCGCCCGACTGGACCAATGATTGGGCGCGCGGCTTCGCCGCCGGCCTCGCCGAGGATGCGCGCGCATTCGCCTGCCCGCTCTATGGCGGCGACACCACGGCGACTCCCGGGCCGCTGACCATTTCCATCACCGCCTTCGGCCGCGCGACGCGCTTCGTCTCGCGTTCGGGCGCGCGGCCGGGGGATCGCATCTTCGTTTCCGGGACCATAGGCGACGCCGCGCTCGGCCTCGGCGTCGCCCGCGGCGAGGCCTTCGCGGAAAGGCTCGGCGAGGCGGCGCGGGCGCAGCTGCTCGACCGCTACCTGCTGCCACGGCCGCGCCTGCCGTTGATCGCGGCGCTGCGCGGCCACGCCAGCGCGGCAATGGATATCTCCGACGGGCTCGGCGGCGATCTCGCCAAGCTTTTGCGCGCGAGCGGCGTGAGCGCGCGGGTGGAGCTCGCGCGGGTCCCGCTCTCCGATGCAACGCGCGCGGCGGTCGCGGTGGAGCCTGCGCTCTTCGAGCGCGCAATCACGGGCGGCGACGATTATGAAATCCTCTGCTGCGCGGCTCCCGCCGCCTGCGCGGCGATCACGCAGGCGGCGCGCGAGGCGGGCGTCGCCTTGACCGAAATCGGCGCGGCCACAGCCGGCGCCGAGCCGCCACAATTCTTCGGATCGACTGGAAATATTATCAATTTCAGTCGCCTATCCTTCAGCCACTTCTAACCGCCGAGGCGCCGCGCGACCTTTGCCGCCATTGCCGAAAACCCGCGTTTCTGGCATGACTGAAGCGATATTCCCCGGCGCCGCAGACGAACGATTCGACTGCGGTCTGACCGTCGTTGTGTCGCCGGGACGAATTAGCCGCAAGCGCGGACGACGAGAACAGATCAGCGCGCGCGGCCGAGGAACGGAGAGGGCGCAATCGTCATGGTATTGTTTCTCAGCATCGTCTTTGGACTATTGTCCATCGCCTATGGCGTCAAGACTTGGCAAGAGCTCGAGAAGGCAGACGCCGGCTCCGCGCGCATGCAGGAAATCTCCGGCGCCGTCGCCGAGGGCGCGCAGGCCTATCTGAAACGCCAATATACGACGATCGCCTATGTCGGCGGCGTCATCTTCGTGCTGCTCGTCATTCTGCTCGGCTGGTGGGTCGCCTTCGGCTTCCTCATCGGCGCGGTGCTCTCGGGCGCGGCCGGCTTCATCGGCATGAATGTCTCGGTGCGCGCCAATGTCCGCACCGCGCAGGCGGCGACGGTGTCGCTCGCCGGCGGCCTCGACATCGCCTTCAAGGCGGGCGCGATCACCGGCCTACTGGTCGCCGGCCTCGCTCTGCTCGGCGTCGCGGTCTACTATTTCGTCCTCACCGTCTTCGCGGGCTATGCGCCCTCCGACCGCGTGGTGGTCGATGCGCTGGTTGCGCTCGGCTTCGGCGGCTCGCTGATCTCCATCTTCGCGCGTCTCGGCGGCGGCATCTTCACCAAGGGCGCGGACGTCGGCGCCGATCTGGTCGGCAAGGTCGAGGCCGGCATTCCGGAGGATGATCCGCGCAACCCCGCCACCATCGCGGACAATGTCGGCGACAATGTCGGCGATTGCGCCGGCATGGCGGCCGATCTCTTCGAGACCTATGTCGTGACCATCGTCGCCACCATGGTGCTGGCGTCGATCTTCTTCGCCGGCCAGGACGGGCTTTCTTCGGCGATCGTCTATCCGCTGGCGATCGGCGGCCTCAGCATCGTCACCTCCATTGCCGGCACCTATTTCGTGAAGCTCGGCGCCGATGATTCCGAGATCGGCAAGGTCTCGGGCCCGCTGTTCGAGAAGATCGGCGTGCCGGACACGATCATGGGCGCGCTCTACAAGGGCCTCATCGCCGCTGGCGTGCTGTCGATCGGCGGGCTCTTCCTCGCCACCACCTTCACGGTCGGCTGGGGCGAGATCGGCAAGGCCAATGGCGAGGCGATCCACGGCTATGGCCTGTTCTTCGCCGGCCTCATCGGCCTCGTCGTGACCGGCCTCATCGTTTATATCACCGAATATTACACCGGCACGGGCAAGCGTCCCGTGGTGTCGATCGCCCAGGCCTCGGTCACGGGCCATGGCACCAATGTGATCCAGGGTCTCGCCATCTCGCTCGAGGCGACGGCGGCGCCGGCGATCGTCATCGCGCTCGGCATCATCTTCGCCTATCAGGCGGCCGGGCTCTATGGCGTCGCCATAGCGGTGACGACCATGCTCGGCCTCGCCGGCATCGTCGTCGCGCTCGACGCCTTCGGCCCGGTGACCGACAATGCCGGCGGCATCGCCGAAATGGCCGGCCTGCCCAAGGAAGTGCGTCACAATACCGATGCGCTGGACGCTGTCGGCAACACCACCAAGGCGGTGACCAAGGGCTACGCCATCGGCTCCGCCGGTCTCGGCGCGCTGGTGCTGTTCGCCGCCTATTCCAATGATCTGCGGCATTTCACCGAGAGCGGCGTTCCTTATTTCAAGGATATCGGCAAGGTCGATTTCGATCTCGCCAATCCTTATGTCGTCGCCGGCCTCATCCTCGGCGGCCTCATCCCCTATCTCTTCAGCGGCATCGCCATGACGGCGGTCGGCCGCGCGGCGGGCTCGGTGGTGGAAGAAGTGCGGCGGCAGTTCAAGGAGAAGCCCGGCATCATGGACGGCGCCGAGCGCCCGGATTATGGCCGCGCGGTCGATCTGCTGACGCAGGCGGCGATCAAGGAGATGATCATTCCCTCGCTTCTGCCGGTGCTGGCGCCGATCGTCGTCTATTTCGGCGTGACCATCATCTCCGGCTCCAAGGCCAATGGCTTTGCGGCGCTGGGCGCGGCGCTGCTCGGGGTGATCGTCAACGGCCTGTTCGTCGCGCTCTCGATGACCTCCGGCGGCGGCGCCTGGGACAACGCCAAGAAGAGTTTTGAAGACGGCTTCGTCGATAAGGACGGCGTCACCCACTACAAGGGCGGCGACGCGCACAAAGCCTCGGTGACCGGCGACACGGTCGGCGACCCCTATAAGGACACCGCCGGCCCGGCCGTGAATCCGGCGATCAAGATCACCAATATCGTGGCGCTGCTGCTGCTGGCGATTTTGGCGCGGTGAGGCGATAGCGACATATCGCGAAGCGTTTAGAAGAGGCGGGGGCGACCCCGCCTTTTTCGTTTCGGCTTCGGTTCTCCGTTTATCTCGACGTTTCTCGATAGGGGCCGATTTTCGCTTCCGAGGAAGAGCGCGATGGCCGTCGTTCGAGAGAAATTCGCTACGCAGGTGGAGCGCGACATGTTGGCGGCGATCCGGCGCGTCATGATCATCCGCCGCTCTTCGTGATCTTTATCGCCGTCAATAGATCTTCGACGGAATCGGCTATAGAGCGATCGGCGTCCTGCGGCGACGTCTCCAACCATAAATTGATCAGCCCGCAGCCGTCATCCGCCGAGACCGCGACAATGTCGTGGCTCGCGCGCCCGTCTTTCTGATAAGTCTCAAAATCGCGGCGCCACCCGACGAAGCTTCCAAATCGCGCCGCCCGCTCCTCGCCCTTCGTTTTCGCGCTCTGGTAAGGGGCAAAAAGCCACATTGGGGACCGTCCCTCGAGGACGCTTTTCGACACTGCCTCGGCGAGTTGGTGAGGTGGCTCATTCAATACGGCCAGCCAAACGAGCCCCCGAACGAATCGCCCCGGCTCGCGGTGAAGGCTTTCGATCACGGCCGTGGCGTGATCGCCGAGCAGCCCCAGCGCCCAATTGGAATTGCCGATCGAAACTGTGTAGGTGATTTCGTTTCCTTCGCCGTTTCGAACGATGACAAAAGGATGGCCACTAGAGAGGAGCTTGCACCCGAACTCTTCGGCTCGGACGTCTCGGACAAAAATCGAGACGATGAAAATCGTCGTGAAAGCGCGAAGCATCGTCATGCTCCAATTTTTCTGTAAATGAGTCGCGGCTACGTCACCCCAGCCGATCCCCGAACAAAAACTCCATCGCCCGATCCAGCCGGATATGCGGCAAGGGCAAAGGCTCCTTGTCGCGGCCGAGGGCGGCGATCGGCGGGCGGAATTTCAGGAAGCGGAAATCGGCGTCCTCCTCGGGCAACGCCAGAGCGTCGCCGCGAAAAACGAGGCGCGGATCGGCGGGCAATTCGCCCGGAAAAATCGCCCCCTCCGCCACGCCGTCGAACACGTCGTCGCCGATGCGCTCGCCAGCGATCGGCGTGCCGACGATTGCCGCGAGCGATTCCCCGTCATGCTTGACGATCGCCTCGCGGGTCGCGCGCGCGGCGGCGAGCGCGATGACGTCGATCGTCGCGCCGACGCCCTCGGCCCGCTCGATCGCCCGCGAGGTCAAATGCCGCAGCACCGCCTCCAGCCGGTCGTGACTCGTGTGGTGGAGATGGTCGGCCTTGGTCGCCGCGAAGAGAATGCGGTCGATCTTCGGACGGAAGATCGTCGCCAGCAGACTGGAGCGGCCGGTGCGAAAGGCGGTCAGCACATCGGCGAGCGCGCTCTCGAGGTCGCGCACGGCGGCCGGGCCGGAGTTCAGCGCGGCGAGCGCGTCGACCAGCACGATCTGCCGATCGAGCCGCGCGAAATGATCGCGGAAGAAGGGCCGCACCACATGAGTCTTATAGGCCTCGTAGCGGCGCTCCATCATCGCTGCGAGGCTCCCGGACGGAGGCGCCGAGCCTTCTTCCACCGGCAGCGGCGCGAAGGTCAGCGCCGGCGAGCCCTCGAGCTCGCCCGGCATCAGAAAGCGGCCGGGCGGCAGCGTCGAGAGCGCGAAACGCTCGGTCTTGGCGGCGCGCAGATAATTGGTGAACAGCGCCGCGAGCTTGCGCGCATCGTCCTCGGAGGCGCGGCCGAGCGGATCGGTCCCCGCCGTGGCGCCGCGCCAGTCGGCGGCGATGGTCGCGCGCGCGGCCGCCGCGGCCGCCTCCAGCGTCTCGCGCGACCATTGCGCGTAGGATTTCTCCAGCAGTGGTAGGTCCAGCAGCCATTCGCCCGGGTAGTCGACGATGTCTATGTCGAGCCGCGCCGGACCGGAGCGCAAGCCGCCCAGCAGCCCGGCGGCCTTGCGGTCATATTCCAGCGTCACCCGCAGCTCGGAGATGCGTCGCGTCGATTGTGGCCAATGGCGGTCGGCGCCGGTCAGCGCGGAAAGGTGCTCCTCATAGGCGAAGCGCGGCACGGCGTCGTCGGGCTGCGGATCGAGATGGGCGCTGCGCAGGCGATTCTCGGCAGCGACGCGGAACACGGGCAGCTGATTCTTGCGGCTGGACCCGGCGCTGCGCACGGCGACGGCGCGGGTCAGATGATGCACGAGCGAGGTGATGAACACCGTCTTGCCGGAGCGCGACAGGCCGGTCACGCCCAGGCGCAGGCGTCCGCCCGCCAAAAAGTCCTTCAGGCTGGCGGCGGCGACGGTGGTCTCGAAGAGAAGGTCGGAAATCTGCGACAAGGGCGTGCTGGCTCGGGCGGCGGGGCCGTCTGATGTAACAAGCGGCCGGCGATTTGGGTAGGGCGCGCACTGTTCGCCAGCGCACAAACGCCGTGGGGCGGGCCGACTAATCTCCACACATCGCAAATGACGCGACGCACCTAATTCGGAGAAACCCCATGAAGAAGCTTTTCCTCACCCTTAGCCTCATCGCCGGCTTCGTCTTCAGCGCGGCCGGCGCGCAGGCCTTCAATCCGCAGCCCGACCCGCCCGGCATGCATGGCGGCGACGAGTAAGGACGGCTCAGTCCGGCTCGTCGGCGACGCCGCCGCGCAGATCGCCCGGCGTCACGAAACGCTCGAGATGGCCGGCGCCTTCGGCCACCTCCGCCCAGTCCGCGGCGTCGAAATCCAGCACCGCCAGCGCCGCGGTCGGATATTTGGAGCGCATGCGGGTGAGCGCCGCGGGCTCGCCGTCGGCGGCGAGAGCCGAGGCCAGCTCGGCGAAGCCGGGATTGTGGCCGATGGCGAGCAAGGTCGATATCTCGGCCGGCGTCTGACGCACGGCGTCCAGCAGCCGATCGGGCGTCGCGAGATAGAATTCATCGTCCAGCCGACGCTCGACGTCGCGCGGAAACGCCTCCAGCGCGAGGTCCAGCGTGCGCTTGGCCCGGCGCGCGTCGGAGGCGACGGCGAGATCCGGCGCCAGCCCGGCCTCGGCCAGATAGCGGCCGACCGAGCGGGCGTCGTCCTCCCCCCGCTTGGTCAGCGGGCGCTGACGGTCGCCTCCGGCGGAATGGGCGTCGGCTTTGGCGTGGCGCAGCAGGATGAGACGTCGCATCATTCGTTCGGTCCGATCGCGAGAGGCGGCGCGGAGCAGGGCGCCCCGAGCGGCTTTGAGGAAAAACGCGCCGCGCCGGCGCTCCGGACGCCCGTCCGGATAAAATCACTCTGCCCCGATCATAGCGAAAGTTTCGCGACGCGGCGCGCCCATATGCGTGGCGCCATGCGCCAGTCAGGCGAGCGAATTGCCGCGCCGATCCGCTCGTATGCGAGGTTTTCGAAGCGCTTCGGTTGCGCTATAGCAATTTCCCCAATGGCGGCCAGCCGCCGTTCCGCGCGCCCGAGGACGGAATTCTCGCGCGCGTGGCGGATTGAGATGGACATCAGGTGGACATAATCGGCGCTCGCGCCGTGAGAACTCGGGGGAAGGGAACGCATGATCCGCGAATTCCAATATCGTGGCGAAACTTTCAGGGTCAACGCGCATGGCGTCGCCGGCCACGAGGAGGTGTTCATCATGCACCTCGTCGAGGGCGAGGAAGAGGGTGAGATCTCCATCGACCGCATGACCGAGGAGAACGACACCAGCGCGCCGATCGACGCCATTTGCGTGATGCTGTGCGACAAGCTGATCATCGAGAACAGCATCGCCGTCGCCGATCCGGAGGGCGCCTTCGCCTGGGTCGAGATGAAGACGCTGCGCGACGTGCTGCCGACGCGCGACGACTGGGCCGCTCACTGACGCCGGCGCCGGCCCGCCGAGAGCGTGGGCCGGCGGCGAGTTTTCTTTGTCGAGAGGCCGCCTCGTGCGGCTTCTCGACGAAACGCGGCGCACAAGACGCGCCATGGACGAGACCCATGACTTTCGGCCCCGCCGCGCCCGCGGCCGCGCAGATCGATTTTTCACAATTTGCCGCCGTCGACATTCGCATCGGCACGATTATCGCCGCCCATGCTTTTCCCGAGGCGCGCAAGCCCGCCTATAGGCTCGAGATCGATTTCGGCGCGGGCCTCGGCGTGAAGCGCTCCAGCGCGCAGATCACGGTTCATTACGATGTTTCGACGCTGGTCGGGCGTCAGGTGGCGGCCGTGGTGAATGTCCCGCCGCGGCAGATCGGCAAATTCATGTCCGAGGCGCTGGTGCTGGGTTTTCCGGACGAAAATGGAGATGTTGTGCTGGTCGCGCCGGAGAGGGCCGTGCCGAATGGGGCAAGGTTGTATTGAGGGGGCTGCCGGCCGCCGCTATTCGAAGAAATTGATCAAAGCGACTAAATCGCGCAGCGACTTCAATAGGTCCAATCGATCGGCCCAGGCGGAGGTTCTTTCCCGAACCACGCATCCGATCGACGATAATGCGCGGAGCTTTTACGCACGATGGGGGTTTTGCGAGCTGCCCTATGATCCGCGCCGCGCGATGATCATTCGCATGGCCGATCTGCGGCTGAGCTTCGCGGAGCGTCAGTGAGGCTCACGTCTGTCCCGGCCGCAGCCGATAGAAGATGTGATGCCCGATCTTGTCCATCTTTTTCAATTGTTTAGCCCAGCGTGGCTGCACGTAATTGGCGTGGTAATGCGTCGAGCGGCCCACATCGGAAATATAGGTGTGGCCGTTCATCACCTCATCGGCGATGCGCTGGGCGGTGGCCCATGAGTCGGGCTCGGTGACGCGCAGCTTGCGGCCTTCGCAGGCGAAGGAGAATTGGCAGGCCTTGTAATGGCTGCGGTTCTGATAGACGACGCCGCAGACGCTGGTCGGATAGAGTCCCGAGGACACGCGATTCAGCACCACTTGCGCCACCGCGGCCTGACCCGCCTCCGGCTCGCTGCGCGATTCGAAATAGACCGCCTCGGCGAGGCAGCGCTTCTCGCGCGCCAGCTTGTCCGGATCGATCAGCGAGGCGTAATCTGGCGGCGCCTTGGCCGTCTGTATGGCGCGCGAGGGCGCGAAGGAGGCGACGGCGATCGGCACCGCATCGGGCTGCGCCGGCGTCGAGGAGGCCAGCGCCGCGGCGCGCGCGACCTGCTGCGTCGCGCCGTGGGCGGCGCGCTCGCGCATCGCCTCGGAGGCGCGCTGCGTCGTCGCCGAGCCGCGCTGCTGCGGGGAGACGTGGCCATTGCCGCGCTGCGTCGTCGGCGCGCTGCTGGAATCCTCGGGCAGATCGGCGGCCTCCGGGCCGGCGAGGGCGATCGTCGTCGTCTCGCCATCGGCGCCGAGCGAGATTTCCACTGTTTCGCCGTCGTTCCGTCTCGTGTCGAAAGAGGGACGCATGGCGATGACGGGATCGCCCTTCTTGCTGCGATCGACCTCCGGAAAGGCTTCGGCGTTGGGCTTCAGCGCGGCATGCGGCTCGCGCTCGTCCGGCTGCGCGTGGACATCCGCCTGCGAGCCGACCGAAAGGCTCGCCGTCTGCAGGCGCGCGAGATGCGGCGCCATGTTCCAGCCTTGCGAGGGGTCCTGTCCGGCCGCGGCGGTGAAGGACACCAACAGCCCCGCGCCCAGCCACCAGGGCGCGATGACGCCAATGGCCCAGCTCACTCCCGACCGACGACTCATACGCTGACGCCCCGTCTCGACCAGCGCAAGCGTAACCGAAACGCTACACGCAAACGCAGAAAAGCTTACGGGGAAAGCTTATCGCTCATTAGGCTTGCGGGTCTGTTACAGGCGCCGCGCGTCGCGCGTCCCGGATTGGATCAGCCTCGAGCGCTACTCGCCGAGCAGATGGGCGACGAGCTCGCGCGTCTGCGCGCCGCGGCGGTGCTCGCAGAGATAGATCCCTTGCCAGGTCCCGAGCGCCAATGCGCCGCGCGACAGTGGGATGGAGAGCTGCGTCTGCGTCAGCGCCGCGCGAATATGGGCGGGCATGTCGTCGGCGCCTTCGGTGTCGTGCTCATAGAGGCCATGGCCCTCGGGCGCGAGGCCGGAGAAGGCGCGCTCGAGGTCGCGCAGCACGGCCGGGTCGGCGTTCTCCTGAATGACCAGCGAGGCCGATGTGTGCCGGCAGAACAGCGTCACCAGGCCCGTCGTCATGCCTTCGCCGCGGGCCCAGGCGGCGATGACGCTGGTGACGTCGTAAAAGCCCTTGCCGCGGGTCTCGACATGGAAGTGGTGGATCGCCTGTCGCATGGATGGGACTGTGCGGGCGACGGGCGGCGATGTCCAGCGCGACCGCCGAGGCTCATCCGTCGGACGCGCGGCCTTTATTTGTTAGCGGATCGTTAACCAATGCGCGCCAGCGTTGGCTCATTGAGCTATCGATTCTCGGGAGGGACCTATGTGGCGACTCTTCACCATGCTTGGCGTTTTAGCCATTTCGGGCGTCCTCGGCGGACAGCGAGCGTCGGCCGCGCCGCAATCTCCGAGACCCGCCGCGGTCGGGCCGGCCTCGGACGCAAATTCGCTGGTTTGGCTGCCGCCAGCGGAAATCGCAGATAAAGCGCCGATAAAAGACGAGACGACCGGCTCGATCGCCAAAGAGTGCGGCGGCGCGCGCGGGCCCGCCACGATCGACGCGGCGGCGTTCGAGAAATTGCGGGCGGAGGTGGCGGCGCTGCACAGCGCGATCGAGGCGCTTCCAGCGTCCGTCCATGAAAGCCGGAAGATGGTCGGCGGCGCCAGGACAGTCCATGTCGAAAGACGCGTCGCCGTCGTCGAAAACCACCGCGCCTCGCGATCCTCGGCGCCACGGCCCTGACAGGCCGTGTCGCAAATCCTCTGGCGAGGCGGCCGGCGCCTCGCTACGCCGTGCCGGCCGCGGACGCCTTGCCCAGCGCCGCCTGCGCTGCGGCAAGCCGCGCGATCGGCACGCGATAGGGCGAGCAGGACACGTAATCGAGCCCCACGCTCTCGAAAAATGCGATCGAGACCGGATCGCCGCCATGCTCGCCGCAAATGCCGAGCTTGATCGAGGGGCGTGTGGCGCGGGCGCGCTCGGCCGCGAGGCGCACCAGCTCGCCGACGCCCTCCTGGTCGATGGTCACGAAAGGATCGGCCGCCAATATACCCTTTTGCGTATAGGCGCCGAGGAAGGAGCCGGCGTCGTCGCGCGAGACGCCGAGCGCCGTTTGCGTCAGGTCGTTGGTGCCGAAGGAGAAGAACTCCGCCGTCTCGGCGATCTCGGCGGCGCGCAGACAGGCGCGCGGCAGCTCGATCATCGTGCCGATGTGATATTTGGGCGCAAGGCCGGTCTCGGCTTCCACCGCCTTCGCCGTCGCCCTTATGCGCTCGGCGACGAAATCGAGCTCGGTCTTGGAGAAGACCAGCGGCACCATGATCTCGATCGAAGCCGGAACGCCGGTCTCGATCGCCGAGGCGATCGCCGCCTCGAAGATCGCGCGCGCCTGCATCTCGGCGATCTCCGGAAAAGCCACGGCGAGCCGCACGCCGCGAAAGCCCAGCATGGGGTTGAACTCGGAGAGCTCCTTGGCCCGCTGGCGCAATTTGGCCGGGTCCGCGCCCATGGCCTGCGCCACCTCGGCGATGTCGGCCTCCGTATGGGGCAAAAACTCGTGCAGCGGCGGGTCGAGCAGGCGGATCGTGACCGGCAGGCCGGCCATGATCTCGAACAGCTCCTGAAAATCGCTGCGCTGGATCGGCAGCAGCTTGGCGAGCGCGGCGCGCCGGCCCTCGACATCGTCGGCGAGGATCATCTCGCGCACGGCGACGATGCGATCGTCCTCGAAGAACATATGCTCGGTGCGGGCGAGGCCGACGCCCTCGGCGCCGAAGCGGCGGGCGGCGCGGGCGTCGGCGGGCGTCTCGGCGTTGGCGCGCACGCGCATGCGGCGGGCCTTGTCGGCCCATTCCATCAGCACGGCGAATTCGCCGGTGAGCTCGGGCTGGCGCATCTTCACCGCGCCGGCGATGACGCGTCCAGCGGAGCCGTCGATGGTGACGACATCGCCCTTGGCGAAGCGCCGCCCGGCGACCGTGAAGCTCTGGTCCTCATAGCTCACGCGGATCGCGCCGACGCCGGAGACGCAGGGCTTGCCCATGCCGCGCGCCACCACGGCGGCGTGCGAGGTCATGCCGCCGCGCGTCGTCAATATGCCCTCGGCGACATGCATGCCGCCAATGTCCTCGGGGCTCGTCTCGACGCGCACCAGAATGATTTTGCGGCCGGCGGCGGAGAGCGCCTCCGCCTCCTCGGCGTCGAAGACGATCTCGCCGACGGCGGCTCCCGGCGAGGCCGGCAGGCCGCTCGCGAGAATCGTCGGCTTCGCGTCCGGGTCGATCGTCGGATGCAGCAATTGGTCGAGCGACAGCGGATCGATGCGCAAAATGGCCTCGTCGCGCGTGATCAGCCCCTCATTGGCCATATCCACGGCGATTTTCAGCGCCGCGGGCGCGGTGCGCTTGCCGGTTCGCGTCTGCAGCATCCAGAGCTTCCCGCGCTCGACGGTGAACTCCATATCCTGCATGTCGCGATAATGCCGCTCGAGCAGATCGGAAACGTGGCGGAACTCCTCGAAGACGTCGGGCAGCGCCGCCTCCATCGAGGGACGGGTGGAGCCGCCGGCGCGGCGCGCGGCCTCGGTGATCGACTGCGGCGTGCGAATGCCGGCGACGACATCCTCGCCCTGGGCGTTGATCAGAAACTCGCCATAGAGCTCGCGCAGGCCCGTCGAAGGATTGCGGGTGAAGGCGACGCCGGTCGCGGAATTGTCGTCCATATTGCCGAAGACCATGGCCTGCACATTGACGGCCGTGCCCCAATCCTCGGGAATATTATGCAGCTGCCGGTAGATGAGCGCGCGATGATTCATCCAGGACGAGAACACTGCGCCGATCGCGCCCCATAATTGCTCGCGCGGCTCCTGCGGAAAGGGGCGGGAAGTCGCTTTCTCGACAATCGTCTTGAATGTGCCGACGATCGTACGCCAATCGGCCGCCGAGAGGTCGGTGTCGAGGACGAGGCTCTTCTCGGCTTTGTAATGCTCCAGCGCGTCCTCGAACTCATGATGCTCGAGCCCGAGCACCACGGTCGCGTACATTTCGATGAAACGGCGGTAGGAATCATAGGCGAAGCGCTCATTGCGGGCGATCCCCGCCAGCGCTCCGACCGTGTCGTCGTTGAGGCCGAGGTTCAGCACCGTGTCCATCATGCCGGGCATGGAGGCGCGGGCGCCGGAGCGCACGGAGACGAGCAAAGGCCATTTGGCCTCGCCGAAGCTGTGGCCGGCGAGCTTGCCGAGACGCTCCAGCGCGGCGTCGATCTGCGCGCCGAGCTCGGCCGGATAGGTCTTGCCATTCGCATAGAAGTGCGAGCAGACCTCGGTGGTTATGGTGAAGCCCGGGGGAACCGGCAAGCCGAGCCCGGCCATTTCGGCGAGATTGGCCCCCTTGCCGCCGAGCAGGTTCTTCATCACGGCCGCGCCTTCGGCCGCGCCGCCGCCGAAATTATAGACCCATTTGGTCATAGCATCATTTTCCGGGCGCCACGCTGCGGCGCAACATACAAGAACCGGACCGGCCGAACGGTTTTCAGCGTCGCGAGCTATGGGTTTCGCATATTCGAGCTCACGCTCGCAACCGGAGGCGCGGGCGAGCGGCTGGTCCTTGTCACAAAATAGGTCGGCCGAGACGAATATTCCGTGAACGGTTCGAGGTTTCGTCTCATCCCGCTCTTCGTGCGTGAACCTAGTTCAGCAAATTGGGGCGAGGACGACCTCCAGCGTGTCGTCGAAACCCGTATCCGTGACGACGATCGTGACAGATTCGTATGGTCGCCCTTCCTGGGGCTGCGAAGCGAGTCTGTCGACCATCGCGCGTCGACCGCGAATTTCGACGAGTTTTCTGCGATATTGCGATGCGCCCTCGCAAAAGCCGTCGAGCGTGTCTTTGATGAACTCGCAATCCTTATCCGCGAGGTCGAGACGAAAGATGTCGTTCATCCAGGATCTCTCGCGTCCAGGATCTCTCGCGTTTGCGTATCGCAGGGCCGCATATATGATCTTTGCGCTCGCGCCTTAAGCGTGTGTGAACAGAGCGGATGAAGGGCCCGTCATGATCGACGATGAAGACCGGCCGCGCGCCGGACCGGGGAGCAAGGCCGCCTCCCATGAGATCGGACAGAAGCTCGACGCGCTCTCCGTCGCCGAATTCGACGCGCGCATCGCGCTGCTGCGCGCCGAGATCGAGCGGCTGGAGCAGGCGCGCGCCGCCAAGGCGGCCTCGCTCGCCGCCGCCGACGCATTTTTCAAGACGTGACGGCGGCGGGCGCGAGACCGCGCGCCGGCCGCCGAGCTCTCAGCGCAAATTCGTCGTCACGCGGCCGGTGATGAGGTTCGGCACGGCGTAGGGCGAGCCATAAGCCAGCACATGGCTGAGCGCGATGAGGCGATTGGCCAGCGGAGGCGGGCTCGGCTGGAAGGAGTAGGACGTCGGATTGTGGCAGGTGAAGCAGTTCTGCACATTCGACAGCGGCTGATTGCGCGCCTCCTGGAAGAAGGTCTCCGCGGTCGTGTTGGCGAGATTGACCGAGCCCACCGCATTGGTCTGATTGCTATTCAGATTATAGCTGTTGGGCGCCATCCACACGGTGCCGCCGAGATTGTAATTGGCGAAGACCGATTGCGGCGCCGGCTCGCCGGCGAGGAAGGTTTGGCCGGAGGCGTTCACCGAGAGCACATTGGCCGGTCCGCCCGCCTGGTTCTCGCCGCCGGTGCGATTTTCCAGCGCGACATTGTTGATCGGCGCGAAACGCTGGGTGCGGAGGTCGAACGTCAGAGTCGGCGGCGTGTTGGCGATATTGACGAATTGAAAGGGCGTGTTCGCCCGATAGAAGGTGAAGGAGCCCGGATTCTGGCCGCTCGGCGAGAATGTGTTGTCGGCGACGGCGGGCGCGTTGAGCTTATGCTCGAAGGTCGCCCAGAGAAATTCCGGGTGGTTCACCGTGCTGCCGACGACATGCAGCCCGACCAGCGCGACCTGCGCCTTCACGAATTGTCCGGCGATCGGCAGAATGGCGATCGACGTCTTGGTGCGCAGCACGGTCAGCACCGGCACTTCCGCTTCCGTCACATAGGCGCCCGCCGGCGCGGTCTCGCCCGGCGCGAGCCGCAGCCATGTCGCCTTGAACACGGCGGCGCCGGTCTCGAAAGAGGAATCCTGCGGCTGCGTCGCATAGCCCTTGGTGACGATCAGATTTTTCCTGGCCGTCGCGAAATAGGATTGGTTCATGTGAACCGACGCCAGAACCGGATAGCCGTTGGGTCCGACGAGCACATTGCCGTCGGCCTCGACGATGGCGCCCGCGCCTTCGGTGAAGCCGGCCGCGCCATGCGGCATCAGCGAGCGCGCCGCGAGCTGCAGGGGGCGCGGGCCGATCTCGGCGGCCTTCACATTGGTCGAGAGCAGATCGTCGGGCGTGGGCAGCGTCAGGAAGCGCGGCGTTCCATTGCTGTCCAGCGCCGTCGCCCAGACGAAGGCCTCGAAGGACCATTCGTGGAAATTGCAATCGGGCGTGGGCAGCGAGGCGGTGTCCTGCGTCGGAAATGCGGCGTTCGGCTTTTGAAAATTGCCCAGATTTTCCTGCCAGCCGGGCGGCGGACACATGCCGGCCGCGGCGGCGGGCGCGGTTTCATATTCCGGTTCTTTGGCGAAGGCCGTTGCGTGGAGGCCGAGCGACAACGCGACGAAAGCGAAAGCCGAGTGTTTCATTTTTGAAATCCTCTTTGAACGAATGCGCGGAGGCGAGCGGATGATCGCATCCGTCGCTCTTCCCGACGGTCGCGATGCGACGCTCTCGAAAGCACGATAAAAAACCAACGTTACGGTAGCATGATACTGCGAGACCGGCGCCGCGTCCAGCAGCGTTCCAGCTCGTGGGGCTTTCTTGCTCGCGCTCGGCCGCTCTGCTAAGACGCAGGCCTCCTCGAGGAAAGGGCCGCGGACGAACGGATGCTCTTTTACGAACCGCTGTTTCTGTTCCTGTTCGCTCCCGCGGTCTATGGCCTCTATCTGCTCATCGGCGGCAATCGCGGCGCGCGTCTTGCGGTTCTGCTCGCGGCGAGCCTTTTCTTCTACGCCTGGAGCGAGCCGCTCTTCGTCTTCGTCGTGCTCGGCTCGGCTTTCGCCGATGTCTTCATCGCGCGCCGCATCGACGCGCTCGCGCCGGACGACAAAGCGCGCAAGCTCTGGCTCGCGCTCGGCGTCGCGGGCAATCTCGGCCTGCTCGTCTATTTCAAATATGCGGGCTTTCTCGTCGCCAATCTCGACGTCGTGCTGCGCGCGCTGACCATGCCGGGGCTGGCTTTTCCCGCGATCGCTCTGCCGATCGGCGTCTCCTTCATCGTCTTCGAGAAGATCACCTTTCTCGTCGATGTGCATCGCGGCGTGACGAAGCCGGCGCAGAGCCTCGCGCTCTACACGTTCTATGTGTTCTTCTTTCCCAAGCTGCTCGCCGGGCCGATCGTGAAATATCACGATATCGCCGAGCAATTGGCGCGCTTCCGCCATGCGACGAGCGAGGATTTCGTCGAGGGCTTCTCGCGCTTCATGCTCGGCGTCGGCAAGAAGCTGCTCATCGCCGACACGCTCGCCGGCGGCGCCGATCTCGTCTTCTCGCAGGACGCCGCGCATCTCGGCTTCGCAGACGCATGGGCGGGCGTGCTGTTCTTCACCTTCCAGATCTATTTCGATTTCTCCGGCTATTCCGACATGGCGATCGGCCTCGCGCGCATGTTCGGCTTTCGCCTGCAGGAGAATTTCGACATGCCCTATGTGGCGACGAGCGTCAGCGAATTCTGGCGCCGCTGGCACATGTCGCTGACCTCCTGGATTCGCGACTATCTCTACATTCCGCTCGGCGGCAATCGGCGCGGCGAATTGCGCATGCAGGTCAATCTCTGGCTCTGCTTCCTCGCCTCGGGCCTATGGCATGGCGCGGCTTGGACCTATGTCGCCTGGGGCGCCTATAACGGCCTCTTCCTCGTGCTCGATCGGCTGTTCCTGCTCGACTGGCTGAAGCGTCGGCCGGTCGTCGTCGCCAATCTTCTCACCTTCTTCGTCGTGACCATCGGCTGGACGGTGTTTCGCGCCTCGTCGCTGGAGCAGGCGGGCGCATTTTTCGTCGCCATGGCGCGGCCCTTCGCGTCCGGCGCGGAGCCTATCGCCATCCCCGCCTATCATTTCACCGTCCTCGCCATGGCGGCGGCGATCTGCCTCGCGCAGCGGCTCTATCTCTCGTTTAGCGACAGGCTGTCTTGGAGCCTGCTCGCGCAGCGTCATGCTTTCGCGATGAATTGCGCTCTCGCGCTGCTCTTCGCCTGCGCCATCGGCAAGGGGCTCGCCGATCCCTTCAAGCCTTTCATCTATTTCCGGTTCTGATCGATGCGTCGCGCGCTTCTGCATCGTCTGCCGATCTTCGCCGCCGCCAGCGGCGTCGTGTTCTTCTTTCTCGCGAGCTTATGGAATTACGCGGTCGAGCGCGATCATCCGAAATGGCGGCTGCGCAGCGCCAATCCGCTCGCCGGCGTCGCCAAGCCGGCGCCGACGGAGGTTTCGCTCGACAAGATCCTCTCCGGCGAGACGCAGAAAAGCTTTTCCGATAATCTCGCGCAATCTCTTCCGGTGTTTCCCTTCGCCGTGCGGGCGCGCAATCAGCTGCTCTATTCGCTGTTCGGCGCTTCCGGCGCGAGCGGCCTCGTCATCGGGCGCGGCGAGCAATTGTTCGAGCGTTTCTATATCGACGAATTCTGCCGCCGTGGCGCGCCGCCGGATGAGACGGCGCTGGCGCGCTGGGCGCAGCGCGTCGTCGAGATCGAGGCCGCCGCCCATGCGCGCGGAAAAGGCTTCGCCTATGTGATCTCGCCGTCCAAGGCCTCGCAATATCCGCAATATTTCCCCGCCGGGACCAAATGCCCGGCGCTGGCGCGCGGAACGATCGACAAGCTCGCGCCCTATCGTGCGGCGCTGGAGGCGCGCAGTCTTCGCTTCGTCGATGCGCCGGCCCTGCTCGAAGCGCGCAAAAAGGAATTCGACATCGATTTCTTTCCACGCGGCGGCACGCATTGGAATTTGCTCGGCGCCGCGATGGCGACGCGCGAGGCGACGCGCCTCATCGGCGAGGACGGGGGCCTCGGCCTGTTCGATTTCGATTGGCGCCGCGGCGAGGTCGCCATGGGGACAGACCGCGATCTGCTCGATCTGCTCAATCTCCTCTGGCCCGATCCGCATTATCCGGTCGCGGCCATTCTGCGCGCGCCCGATGCGAAGGCGCAATGCGCGCGCGCGCCCAAGCTGCTCGCGCTCGGCGGCAGCTTCGTGCGCGAGATCATCGTCTCTCTCGCGCAGGCGCCGTGCCCGCCGCAGATCGATTATTGGTTCTCGATGCGGCTCGCCAATGATGATTTCGATCTCGTCCGCTATCACACGGAGCCGGGCGAGACCGGCAATGGCGAGCGGCGGCCGGCCGATCTCGCCGAGCTGCGCGCCAGCGCGCAAGAGGCCGACGCGATCGTGCTCGAGGAGAATGAGGCCAATATCGGCACGCTGAGCCAGGTGGAAAATCTCTGGCGCGCGCTGCATCCGGCGGAAGTGGCGAAATAGGCTCGCGCGCGGCGCATCGCCAGCGTCATGGTCAGGCGGCCGCGCGTCCGGCCATTCGCGCATATTCGCGATAGACGATCTCGCGGCCATAGGCGCGCTCCAATCGCCGCACGGTGAAATGGCCGCGCGCCAGCGATTGGAAATGCCGCGTGAAGGCGACATTGACCGCCGCTCCGCCGAAGGCGCCGATGATGGGCGCCGCCTGCGCCGCCGCCTTCTGCGACACGATGACGCCGAAGCGCGTCGAGAGCAGCGCGACGAGCCGCACGAGCACCGGCGCCGTCTCGTCGGCGACGGCGGTGGCGGCCATATAGCGCGCGGCGTCGCTCACCGTTTTGGCGAGCACGCCGCGAATGGCGAGATAGCCGCCCTCGAGAATATTGCCTTCCTCCGCATGGCCGCCGAGCGCGAAGACTTGCAGGCAGGCGAGCGCCGCCTCCGGATCGGCGAGGTCCTCGCCTTCGCGGCGGGCGATGTCGGCGATCGAGCGCAGCATGATCACCGTGGAGACGGGCAGCTCGATCGGCAGGCTGGCGAGGCCTATGGCGCCGCCGATCGCCCCGCTCGCCGCCGCGAGGCGCAGATGCAGGCGCGCCTTGTCGTGCGCCGGCCCGGCGCGGTCGAGGCTCGAGATCGCGACGCGCAGCGCCGATGCGAGGCCGCGCCGGGCCGCGCTGGCGGCGATCTCTTGCAACGCCGTCGGAATCATGCGGCCGGCGAAGCCGATCTGCCGTCCGGCGAGCGTGGTGAGCCGCTCGGCGAAGCTCTCGCGCTCCAATATCTCGACCGCCGCTTGCAGAGCGGCGCGGTCGGCCTCCGTCAACGGCCGTTCTATCGCGACGGGAAGTCTTTGCGACACGCTTTTTCTCTCACTTCGATCGCCCTCGCCCCGATCGATAAGATCGGATGAACGGGCCCGCGCCGCAAGGGCGAGCGCTGGCCTGTGCGGGTGCGCACTTTCATCCGTCGCGCTCGGCGCTTAAGTGACGGCGAAGCACAAGAAGGGCTTTCGAAAGCCGCCTGGTCGTCCGCAGAGGGCGGCGCGCGCGGGAAACTGGGAGGTATCTATGACCAATTATCTGAAGTCTCTGTTTCGCATGGCGGCGGCGCCGGTCGGCGTCGCGGCGGTTCTGGCGGCGTTCGCGCCGGTCTCCGCATCGGCGCATGGCCGGGCCGGCGTGCTCGAGTGCAAGCTCTCCGGCGACAAGGTCGCGATCATCGTCGAGGAGCGGACGGTCGATTGCCTCTTCGAGGATGAGAGCGGCGCGCCGCCGGTGCATTATGTCGGCAGCGTCACCAATGTCGGCGCGGTGATCGGCGTCGGCGGTCCGGGCGAGCTCGCCTGGGGCGTGGTGGCGGCGAGCGGCGCCACCGGTCCCGGCGCGCTGTCCGGCGATTATATCGGCGCGCATGGCTCTTTCGCGCTGGGCGTCGGCGGCGGCGGCTCGGTCCTCGTCGGCGGCTCCAATGACACTGTGACGTTGCAGCCGATTTCGGTCGAGGCGAATACGGGCGTCATCCTCTCCGCCGGCGTCGGCCATCTTAGCCTGCGCTACGCGCCGGAGCCGGCCGGTCGCCACGGCCGCCATCACGGCCGCTTCTGCCATCATCATCATCACCACCACCACCACCACCACCATTGAGGGTGAGGCGGAGCGGCGTGGGCGCCCTTTGGGCGCTCACGCGAAATCGATGATGCTGTCGGTGGGGAAGTCGTAGAGCTTGCCGGTCTCGGTCCAATCCGGCCGGCACAGGGCGACGAGCCTGGGCGCCAATTCCTCCGGCGTGCGCAAGGTCTCCGGATCTTCGCCCGGCATAGCGGCGGCGCGCATCTGCGTGCGCAGCGGGCCGGGATTGGCGAGCATCACCTTCACTTGGCTCGTGTTCTGCGTCTCGGCCGCATAGGTGCGGGCGAGCGCGTTCAACGCGGCCTTGGTGACGGCGTAGGGGCCCCAATAGGGCTTGATGCGATGCGCCGCGCCGGAGGTGACGAACACGGCCCGCCCGGCGTCGGAGGCGCGCAGCAGGACGTCCATCGCGCGGATGAGCCGCCAATTGGCGGTGACATTCACATCGAGGAGACGGCTCCATTGCGGCGGATCGGCATGGGGGAGCGGCGTGACCGGGCCGAGCAGGCCGGCGTTGCCGACCAGAATGTCGAGCTTCTTCCAGCGTTCGTGGATGCAGGCGCCGAGCCGGTCGAGATTGTCGAATTCGGCGACGTCGAGCGGCACGATCGTCGCCTCGCCGCCGAAGCCGACGATCTCGTCATAGAGGAATTCGAGCGCGCCTTGCCCGCGCGCCAGCGCGACGACATGCGCGCCCTCACGCGCGAGGGCGACGGCGAGCGCGCGGCCTATGCCGCGCGAGGCGCCGGTGACGAGAGCGACGCGGCCTTCGAGAGTCGTCATGCGAAAATATCCCTCAGCGCGAGGTCGACGCCCGGCGGGTCGAGCCGGATCGATCCATCGGTCACGGTCTCCGGTCGAAAGGTCGCGGCGGCGTCGCGGCGGTAATGCAGCACGGCGCGGCGCGCGGGATCGACGACGAGATAATGGGCGAGGCTCGCCACACGGAAATAGTCCTCCCGCTTCACATTCGCGTCCTTCGGGTCGGAGGTCGGCCAGAGCAGCTCGACGATGACGATGGGGGCAGGGGCGAGCCTCTCTTCCGTCGTGATGGGATCGCCACAATTCACCAGAATGTCGGGCGCATGGACGGTATGCTCGTCCACCGCGACGCCGAGGCCGTCGACATAGGCCTCGCAGGGCGCCCCGGCGCGCGCCAGAGCTTCGGCGACGGCGCGCCAGATCTTGCCCTTCGCCGTCACCTGTTCCGGCTGCTCGCGCGGCATGGCGACGATCTCGCCAGCGGCCAGCTCGTAGCGCGCTTCCTCGTGCCGCTCCGACCAGGCGAGGAATTCCGGTATCGTCATCAGCTCGCGGGCGGGCGCTGTCATGAGCGCCTATCTAGCACGACGCAGGCGAAACACGAGGGTCAGATTATTGGCCGGCATCTCGACGATGCGCGGCTCGGAAAACCCGTTTTTCTGCGCGCAGGCGACGACCGTCTCGATGTCGCGCACGCCCCAGGCGGGATTGTTGGCGCGCAGGCTCGCGTCGAACTCCTCATTGCTCGCGGCGGTGTGGACGCCGCCGCGCTTATAGGGGCCGTAGAGACAGACCGGCGCGCCCTCCGGCAGCATCGCCGCGGCGGTCGCGAACAGGCTCTCCGTCGACTCCCATGGCGAGATATGGATCATGTTGACGCAGAGAATGGCGTCGGCCTTCTCGACGGGCCAGGGCGTCTGCGTCGCATCCAGCGCGAGCGGCGCGCGCAGATTGGCGAGGCCTGTCGCCGCGACCCAGGCGGCGACGCTCTCCCGCGCTCTCTCGTCGCGGTCGGTCGGCTGGAAGACGAGGCCCGGCAGATGGGTCGCGAAATGCACGGAGTGCTCGCCGGTGCCGCTGGCGATCTCCAGCACGAGCCCTTCCGCCGGCAGCTCCTCGCGCAGCACATCGAGAATCGGCTTGCGATTGCGCGCGGCGGCGGGGGCGTAGAGGCGTTTGTCGTCGGTTTCTGGCGTCATGCGGGCGGTCACCTCGATCCGCGTCCAAGCAAGAGAGAGGCCGCCGCGATCGTCGCGGGTCGGTCCGGCCGGCGCAGGCTTTGTCATCAGGCCTACACGAAGGAGCAATAGGGCCGAAAGGAATAGCAAAGCTTCAGGAGAGCCATCGAGATGAAACATCGCCTTTTGGCTTCGGCGGCGCTGATCGGCGCCGCCGGATTGTCGCCTTCCGTCGTTTCGGCGCAGACCGCGACGAATATCGACAACGCCAATCTACTGTCGGGATTCAGCCTGCTCGGCAACACGGCCGCCGGCGTCTCGGTGTTGAACCAGAATCTCGCCACGGCGATCGCCATCAACAATAATTCATCCGCCGCGGTGCGCGCGCAGGCCATCTCCGACAATACGATCGCCGCGCTCGTCGGCTCCATGCAGAACGGCACGACGGTGGCGGATGGGCTCGGCTCCAAGCTGCTCGCGGTTTTCGCGACGAAGGATTCCGTCTCGCCGAATTACACCGCCGTCAGCCTGTCGACGAATTTCTCCAGCCTCTTCACCCAGATCAACACGCTGGTCACGGCGAGCGATTCCGCCTTCACCAAGAATTTTTTCGCCAATGGCAGCACGGACGGCAATCCGGCGCATCAGGCGGTCGGCGTCTCGCTGCCCGCGGGCGGCGTGTTCAACGTCTATGACAAGGCCTATAGCCCGCTGGCCGCCAACGCCAACACGGTCGGCGACAGTCGGCCGGCTCAGGTCGCGCCGACGCAGATTCAGACCTTCGTCGCCAATGATTATTTCGGCGTCAGCACAGATTCGGCCACGGCCGTCATCCCGACGCTGAAGAGCAACGCCTCTTTCCCGAGCGGTCATTCGACCTATGGCTTCACCTCCAGCCTGCTGCTCGCGATAATGGCGCCGGAGCGTTTTCAGCAGCTCATCACCCGCGGCGCGGAATTCGGCAACAGCCGCATCGTGCTCGGCGCGCATTATCCGCTCGATGTCATCGGCGCGCGCATCCAGACCTATTACGATCTGGTGCAGATATTGAACGGCAGTTCGAAATACGAAAATCAGACCGTGCCCGGCCTGCTCGGCGGAACCATCACCACGACCAGCGACTTTCCTGCGCTCTTTTCCGCCGCGCAGAGCGATCTTCGCACGCTGCTGAACACATGTTCCGGCGGGATCGCCGCCTGCGCGACGACATCCTCGACGGACCGCTTCAGCAATCTTTCGACGGACAAGGCCAATTACACCTATTGGCTGACCTATGGTCTCGCGCCGGTCGGCCCCACCAATCTCGCGCCGGTCGTGCCCGTCGGCGCCGAGGTCCTCATCGCGAGCCGCTTTCCCTATCTCACCACGGCGCAGCTTCGCGACGTGCTGGCGACGACGGAGCTCGCCTCCGGCCAGCCGCTCGACGACGGCTCGGGCTATGCGCGGCTCAATCTTTTCGCCGCGGCGGACGGCTATGGCTCCTTCGGCTCGCAAGTCTCCGTCACGATGAACGCCGCCCTCGGCGGATTCAACGCGAAGGATGCGTGGAACAATGATATTTCCGGCGCGGGCGGCCTCACGCTGAACGGCACGGGTCGGCTCACGCTCACCGGAACGGACAGCTACACGGGGCCGACCATCGTCAATGGCGGCACGCTCGAGGTGGCGGGCTCGATCGTCTCGGCGAGCACGGTGAATGCGGGCGGCGCGCTCGCCGGCGCCGGAACCATCGGCAATGTGACGGTGAATTCGGGCGGAACGCTCGCGCCCGGCGCGGTCGACACGATCGGAACATTGACCGTCAAAGGCGCGCTCGCCTTCCAGCCGGGCGCGATCTATTCGGTGCGCGCGACGCCTTTCGTCGCCGATCGGACCAATGTCACGGGGACGGCGTCGCTCAATGGCCAGGTGAGCGTTCTCGCCGGCTCGGGGCTCTATCTGCCGAGCGCGTCCTACACGATCCTCAACGCGCAGGGCGGCGTGTCAGGGCGCTTCTCCGACGCCTCGACCAATCTGGCGTTTCTGACGCCATGGCTCGGCTATGACGCCAACAATGTCTATCTGACATTGAACCGCAATGATCTCGCCTTCGGCGCGGTCGCGGCCAACGCCAATCAGCGCAATGTCGCCAATGCGCTGACGGCGGCGAGCAAGGGCGCCTATGGCGCGCCGGGCGCAACGCTCTTCAACACGCTCTATCTGCAGAGCGCGCAGGGCGCGCAATCGCTGTTCGACACGCTGAGCGGCGCCGGCCTCGCGGGCGCGCAATCGACGGCGATCCATATCGGCGCGCTGGCGAGCTCGGCGATCGCCGATCAGGCGGCCTTCTGGCGCTCAGGCGAGACCAATGACGTCACCGGAATCACGTCGCGCGAAAGCGTCTCCGGCGCGCTTAACTACACGCGGCTGGAATCACGCAAGGGCCCGATCGCCGTGAAGAGCCCGCCGGTCTTCACCCGCAGCTGGCGCGCCTGGGGCTCGTTCTTCGGCGGCGCGACCGACATATCGTCCGACGCCGGCCTCGGCTCGCCTGCCGCCAAATCCAATTATTACGGCGGGATCATCGGCCTCGATTATCAGATCGATCGCGATTGGCTGGTCGGCGTCGCGGCCGGCGGCAGCGCTTCGAGCTTCAGCGTCGCGTCGCAGCAGACCACGGGCGAGATCACCGCTTTCCACGGCGGCCTCTATACGAGCCGTCTCTTCGGCCGCTCCTATGTCGAGCTGAGCGAGACCTTCAGCGTCTTCCAGAATTCGACGACGCGCACGGCCGGCGGCTTCGGCTTCCTGCCCTATGACAAGCTCACCGCGGATTTCTCCTCGCGCGAATATCGCACGCGCGGCGAGATCGGCCATGGCTTCGACATAGGCCGCGTGAAGCTGACGCCCTTCGCTGCGGCGGAGGTCGCCTTCTACGAATCCGACGCCTTCACCGAGAAGGGCCTCAATCCGGCGAGCCCGCTGGCGCTGACGAACAAGGGCCAGTCGACGACGGCGCTGCCGACCTTCCTCGGCCTGCGCTTCTCCGACAGCTTCCGCCTCGACAATGGCTGGCGCGTCATGCCCACGGGCAGCGTCGCCTGGGTCCATGAGTTCTTCCCGCAGCGTCGTCTCGCCAATGCGCTGGTCGCGCTGCCGGCGGCGAGCTTCACCGTCTTCGGCCCGCGCGAAGCCTCGAATCTCGCGCAGATCAAAGCCGGCGCGCAGCTCTATCTCGAGGATCGTCTGGCGCTCTTCGTGGATTTCCAGGGCGAATTCTCGGACCTCTCGCGCAGCTACGGCGGCAAGGGCGGGCTGAAATACAGCTGGTGAGGCAAGCTTGCCGCTCCCGATGTCGTCGGGAGCGGTCTCACTCATTCCAAGGATTCGTCACCTCGACATCGAGATCGGCGAAATCGCGCCGATTGCGTGTCACGAGCCGTGCGCGATGGGCGAGAGCAATGCCGGCGATCTGCGTGTCGCGGTGGTCCACGGTCGTTCCGCGGCGGCGGCGTGAGGCTGCGAGCCGTCCGGCCGCTTCCGCCGCCCTTGCGTCGAAAGGCGCTATGCGGTCGCCGAATGTCGTTTCCGCCAGCAGGGCGAGCGCTGCGGAGAGTTCCGCCTTCTTTCTGCTCGGGTCGAGAAGCTCCAAGCCAAAATGCAACTCCATCACCGAAATCGAGGATATCCAGACCGAAGAGAGAGGATGGCGATCGAGCCAAGCCAAGACCTGGGGATGAGGTCTCGCTCTCACGAGCTCGGAGACGACATTCGTGTCGAGCAGGATCACTCGAATTCGGCCGGCCGCGCCGCTCCGCGGAGCTCCAAAGCGTTCGCTTCGTCATCGGAGAAGCCGAATTCGGAGAATTGCGCAGAGAGGCGAGAAGCCCATCCATAGTCTTCGGCCGCTTGGCCGCCGACTGCCGCCTCTATGATGCGGCGCGCCTCTTCCTCCATGCTGCGCCCATGCTCCGTCGCGCGGCGCCGAAGCTTCTGCTTCACGTCGTCGGGGAGATTGCGTACGAGCAGCTGAGCCATGCGGAATGCTCCGATGATATCAATGATATCATAGCGCAGCCCGCGGAGGCGTCAATCCGGCCCTTCTCAGCTCGCCTCCGCCAGCAGCGACAGCTGCGTGCGCACGCGCTCTTCCGTCACATCGGTCAGCGTCGTCGGATAGTCGCCGGTGAAGCAATGGTCGGTGAATTGCGGCCGCAGAGGATCGCGCTTGCCCTCGCCCATGGCGCGGTAGATGCCGTCGATCGACAGAAAGGCGAGGCTGTCCGAGCCGATATATTGCCGCATCTCCTCGAGCGTATGCGTCGCGGCGAGCAGCTTCTCCTTTTGCGGCGTGTCGATGCCGTAATAGTCGGGATTGGTGATCGGCGGCGACGAGATGAGGAAATGCACCTCGCGCGCGCCGGCGTCGCGCATCATCTGCACGATCTTCACCGAAGTGGTGCCGCGCACGATCGAATCGTCGATGAGGATCACCCGCTTGCCGGCGACCACGGAGCGATTGGCGCTGTGCTTCAGCCGCACGCCGATCTCGCGCACCGATTGCGTGGGCTGGATGAAGGTGCGGCCGATATAATGATTGCGGATGATGCCGAGCTCGAACGGAATGCCCGATTCCCGCGCATAGCCGATCGCCGCGGGCACGCCCGAATCGGGCACGGGCACGACGACGTCGGCCTCGATCCTCCGCTCGCGGGCCAGCTCGGCGCCCATGGCCTTGCGCACCTCGTAGACGGGCCGGCCGTGGACGATGGAGTCGGGGCGCGCGAAATAGATGTATTCGAAGATGCAGGGGCGCATCTGCTGCGGCGGGAAGGGCTTGACGCTCTCGAGCCCGTCCTCCGAAATGATGACGACCTCGCCATTCTCGACATCGCGCACGAAGCGCGCGCCGATGATGTCCAGCGCGCAGGTCTCCGAGGCGAGTATATATTTGCCGTCGAGCTCGCCGATGACCAGCGGGCGAATGCCGAGCGGATCGCGCGCGCCGATGAGCTTCTTGTTCGATAGCACGACGAGCGCATAGGCGCCCTCGATCGAGCGCAGCGCCTCGATGAAGCGTTCGATGAGCCGCGTCTTGCGGCTGCGCGCCACGAGATGGAGAATCACCTCCGTGTCGGAGGTCGATTGGAAGATCGCGCCTTCCTCGATCAGATCGCGGCGCAGCGTATGGGCGTTGGTGAGATTGCCATTGTGGCCGATGGCGAAGCCGCCGGTGTTGAGTTCGGCGAACAGCGGCTGGACATTGCGCAGAATCGTCTCGCCGGTCGTCGCATAGCGGACATGGCCGATGGCCGAATTGCCCGGCAGGCGCTTGATCGTGCTCTCATGGGAGAAATGATCGCCGACGAGGCCGAGCCGGCGCTCCGAGTTGAAGCGCTTGCCGTCGAAGGCGACGATGCCCGCCGCCTCCTGGCCACGATGCTGCAGCGCATGCAGCCCCAGCGCGGTCAGAACCGTCGCCTCGCTATGGTCGAATATGCCGAAGACGCCGCAATATTCGCGGAGCCGGTCGCTGTCGAGATCATCGTCCGACACGGTCGACACGGCCTCGTTGCTCGACATGGAAGGACGCCCGCCGCCGCCGTCCAGGTCAGAACCGCTCATTTGCTTCTCTCCTCGGGCGTCACGCCCATTCGCTCACGTTCACCGCGCTTTTCGCCCGGAGACGAGGGCGTCGAGCTTTTGCTGGTCGTTCGCGCCATATGTGGCGACGGACGGATGATTTGTAAGATCGCCGCGCTTTTCGGGCGCGGGTTCGGCGTCCGGCTTGTCGCTGTCGAGCTCGGCCGGCGGCTCTTCCGCGCCGACGCCGGCCTTCTTGGTCTTGATCTTGGCGACGAGCGCCTCGATGTCGTCGGGCAGATATTCGCGCAGCTTGTCGCCGGAGGCCTGCAGCACCGGCTTGGTGCGCGCATTCTTGATCCATTCCGGCTGGCTCGCGTCCGGCACCAGCCAAGCGTAGAACAAAAAGGCAACCACGGCGAGCAGCAGTCCGCGCGCCGCGCCGAACAGGAAGCCCAGCGTCCGGTCCAGCGCGCCGATCTTGGAGTCGAGGATGACGTCCGAGAGCTTCACGGTGAACAGCGACACGACGACGAGCGTGGCGAAGAAGACGATCGCCGCCGCTGCGAGCAGGGCGATATTGTCCTTCGGCACATAGGGTTTGACATAGGGCACGAGGAGCGGATGCAAATAATAGGCCGCCGCTGCGGCCGCCACCCAGGACAAAATGGCCAGCACCTCGCGCGTGAAGCCGCGCAGCAGCGCGAGCAGGCCCGAGACCAGCACCACAATGGTGACGGCGAGATCGAGATAGGACGGCATGTGCAAGGCCTCTCGTGTTTCGTCTTCTCTAACGTGAATCCCTTGGGTCGCGCGCGGCGCTCGGGCGAGGCTCGCGAAGGGCTCCGCCGCAGGTCGAGGCCGGCGCGTTCGTCGTCGCCGTCGGAATCTCGACGCCGAGTATAAGGGAGCGGCCCAATTTCGTCACGTCCCGGCGCGGGCGGCGCCGTTTGTCCACAAGCGCGCGTCGGAGGCCGCCCGGCATGGGCGGGATACAAACCCCGCGATTGCGGCATTTGCGAGAAGCGCGGCGCGAGAGGCGCGCGGTGGATGAAGCGCGCGGACCGAGCCTGCGGATCCGGCGCGCGAAGCGCCTCGGGCGAAGCGAGGCGCTTCGCCGCGAGAGGGCTCAGGCGGCGCGGCGGATCTCGCCCAGCGTCGAGGCGGCGATCATCAGCGCCATGCCATGGATGCGGGCCTCGTCGCGGCCCTGCCAGCGGCGCAGGATCACCCGGAACAGCTCGTCCATCACCGTCTCGTCTATGGCTTCGAGCGAGCGCTCCTCGATATTGGCGCGCCGGGCGAGCCGCACGAGGTCGTCGCGCGCATCCCGCGCCATGAGCGGCTCCCCTTCGAGCAGGCTTCGCCACATGCGGCAATGCTGTCGTCCGAGAGCGTCCCACATCTGACGACGTCCTCGAAACCAGGTCTCATAGACACTGAATATTCGATCCGCCACTAATGGTTCACTCCAGCGGGCGATTTCTCTGCTCGTCTCCGCAAATTCCCGAGATTGCATCGTTTGGCCTCGTGGAAACTTGAAAAACGCGTGATTCGCTGAATGAAATCATTATTGCGCATGGTTAATTTTCTGCAACCATCCGCAGACGACGCTTCACCGATAATTCTGCGTCTACGTCTTCATTTCTGTGATCAATGCTCGGAACGGCAAGTGTAAATACGTATTCATCGGGGTCGCGGCTACGTATTCTGTATTAATGGAAAGAGCGCTTGCAGCGCGAATGGAGTCGCTCGAGCAGCGAGAATTCGCGCGAAATAAAAAATCGACGGCTCAGGGGCGCCGCGGCGGGCGGCCGGGCTCGCGCGCGGCGACCGAATCTTTGGCGATGTCGGCGACGAGCGAGGCGACATGGCCGCAATGCGACAGGGCGACGCCCGCGCTCTTGTCCTCGTCGGTCGTCTGCTGGGCCTGGGGCAGGACGGCGCGGCGGAAGCCGAGCTTGCCGGCCTCCTTCAAGCGCGCGCTGGCGTGGATCACCGGGCGAACCGCGCCCGAAAGCGCGATTTCGCCGAAAAACAACAATTCGGCGGGCAGAGTCGCGCCGGTCAGCGAGGAGACGAGGGCGGCGGCGGCGGCGAGATCGGCGGCGGGCTCGTCGGCGCGCAGCCCGCCGGCGACATTGAGATAGACGTCATGCATGCCGAGCTTCAGCCCGGCATGGGCCTCCAGCACGGCGAGAATCATCGACAGGCGATTCGAATCGAAGCCGACGACGGCGCGGCGCGGCGTGCCGAGCGAGGTCGGCGCGACCAGCGCCTGAATCTCGACCAGCATCGGGCGCTGGCCCTCCATGCCGGCGAGAACGGCGGCGCCCGGCGCGGCGGCGTCGCGGCCGGCCAAAAAAAGCGCGGACGGATTGGCGACCTCGGCGAGGCCGGCGCCGGTCATCTCGAAGACGCCGATCTCGCCGGTCGCGCCGAATCGGTTCTTGGAGGCGCGCAACATGCGGAAATGATGCGCGCTGTCGCCCTCGAAGGAGAGCACGGCGTCGACCATGTGCTCGACGACGCGCGGCCCGGCGACCTGGCCGTCCTTGGTCACATGGCCGACGAGAATCACCGTCGTGCCGCTGAGCTTGGCGTGGCGCAGCAGCGCCTGGGCGCTGGCGCGCACCTGCGTCACCGTGCCCGGCGCCGAATCGGCCGCCTCCGTATGCATCGTCTGGATCGAATCGATGACGATGAGCGCCGCGCGCTTTCCGGTGGCGCAGGTGGCGAGAATATCCTCGACCTGAGTCGCGCCGGCGAGCTCGACCGGCGCGCTGGAGAGCCCCAGGCGCTCGGCGCGCAGCCGCACCTGGGCGGGCGCCTCCTCGCCGGAGATGTAGATCACCCTCTCGCCGCGCCGCGCCAGCGCCGCGCAGGCCTGGATCAGCAGCGTCGATTTGCCGATGCCGGGCTCGCCGCCGAGCAGCGCCACCGAGCCCGGCACGAAGCCGCCGCCGGTCACGCGGTCGAACTCCTCTATTCCGGTGGCGATGCGCGGGGCGGGACTCGCGTCGCCGGCGAGCGCCTCGAGCGCGAAGGGGCGGCCGCGCCCGGTGCGCGCCGCGGGGCCGAAGCCGCCGCCGGCCGCGCCATTCTCCTCGACGATGCTGTTCCACGCGCCGCAGGATTCGCAGCGGCCCTGCCAGCGGGTCGTCGCCGCGCCGCAGCTCTGGCAGACGAAGGTCTGTCGCGCCTTAGCCATGGCGGGCCGCGCCTCCGCGCGCCATGACGGGGAGCAGCGCCAGCGGCGCCAGCGCGGCGACCGCGGCGCAGCCATAGGCGAAGCCCTGGCCGCTCGTCTCCGCCAGCGCGCCGAAGGCGACATTGCCGGCGATCACCGCCACGGCGTTGGCGAGGCCGAAGACGCCGAAGCCGGTGGCGCGCAAATGCGCCGGCGCCGCGCGGGCCACCAGCGCCGAAAACGCCACTTGCGCCAGCGCGATATGCAGGCCCCACAGCGCTATGCCCGCAAAGACGACGGCGATGTCCGGCGAGACCGCGAGCACGGCCTCCGACAGCGCCAGCGTCACGCTCGCCGCGACGAGCAGCCGGCGCTCGCTCCAGCGATCGACGATCTTGCCCGCCGGATAGGCGGCGAGCATGGCGACGAAGGACATTGCGACCAGCGTCAGCGGCGCGAAGGCGATGCGCAGGCCCGCGCCCGTCGCCCGCAGCACCAGAAACGCCTCGCCGACGCGCGCCGCCGCGAGCAGCGCGCCGAAAGCGAGCAGCAGCCAGAAGGCGCGCGGCAGCTCGGAAAATCCCGCGAGCAGCGCCTTGCGTCCGGAGGCGGGCGGCCGCGTCTCCTCCGGCTCATGGACGAAGATCGTGAGCACCAGCACGCAGACGAGCGCCGGAATGCAGGCGATCCAGAAGACGAAGCGCGTGTCGTCATGGGTCGCCAGCATCAGGCCGATCGCCGCCAGCGGACCGATCACCGCGCCGACGGTGTCGAGCGTCTGGCGCAGACCATAGGCGGCGCCGCGCTGCTCCGGCGTGGTGACGTCGGCGATCAGCGCGTCGCGCGGGGCGCCGCGCAATCCCTTGCCGAGCCGGTCGAGCATGCGCGCCGCAATGACTTCCGCCGCGCCACTGGCGAGCGGGAAGATCGGCTTTGTCGCCGCGGCGAGGCCATAGCCGAAGAGCGCCAGCTCCTTGCGCCGGCCGATCATATCCGAGATGCGGCCGGAGACGACTTTCACCGCCAGCGCCGTCGCCTCCGCCGCGCCCTCGATCCAGCCGATCTCGGCGATGGCGACGCCCAGCGTTCCAGCGAGATAGACCGGCAAGAGCGCATGAATCATCTCGGAGGAGAAATCCATGAACAGCGAGGTGACGCCCAGCGCCCAGACGGCGGAGGGCATGGATGCGGTCACGCCGCGCATCTGCGCGGAGCCGGCGCGCTCGCTCATAGGGGTGTCCGTCGGATCGCGCGTCGGCTCGCTCATGGGCGCGCTTGTACGTCGACGATCCGCGCCTCCGCAAGCGAAACGGCGGGCGAAAGCGAGCCGCGCCTCTATTCTTCGGTCACGCGCTGTCCGTTGATGCGCGCCCGCAGCACATTCGACGCTTTGAACATCACGACGCGGCGCGCCGTGATCGGCGCCGAGGCGCCCGTCTTGGGATTGCGGCCGACGCGCTCGCCTTTGGCGCGAATGTGAAACGAGCCGAAGGACGAGAGCTTGACATCGTCGCCGGAGACGATGGCGTCGAAAACCTCGGACAGCATGGCCTCGACGAACTCGCCCGATTCGGCGCGCGACAGGCCGATGCGGCGATGCACGGCGTCCGCGAGATCGGCGCGTGTGACGGTGTGATGCGCTTGCGGGGAGGGCGCGTTGCTGGAAATGGCGTTTTCCCTGGAAAACTCTTCGACTGCCGACGCCGCTTTTTCAGAAACATTTTGAGACATGATCGACCTTATGGATTCAAAACGAAAACTAACATCGCTCGGTTGGATTTCTTTTTCTGTTTTGTGACAACGCTCGCGGGAGAAGTTTCGTCGCGTTCGATCGCGACCGGCCTCCGCGGGCGCATATCGCGAGGAGCGAAAAACTCAATTTGATTATTTTTCAGAAACTACACAGGAAATCAAGCACAGGTTGCAGTTTTCGCGACCGGATGCGCCGGGCCGCTCACCAGCGGATGAGCGCCGATCCCCAGGTGAACCCGCCGCCGACCGCCTCGAGCATCACGAGATCGTCACGACGAATGCGGCCGTCGTCGCGAGCGACCGACAAAGCGAGGGGGATGGAGGCGGCCGAGGTGTTGCCGTGCAAATGCACCGTGGCGACCACTTTTTCGGGCGCGATGCCAAGTTTCGCCGCCGACATGTCGATGATGCGGCGGTTGGCCTGATGCGGCACGAACCAGCTGAGATCGGCCGCCGTGACGCCCGTCGCCGCGAATGCATCCGTAACGACATCCGTTACCATTCCGACGGCGAAGCGGAAGACTTCCTTGCCTTCCATGCGCAAATGGCCGACCGTCCCGGTCGACGAGGGGCCGCCGTCGACATGCAATTTTGCGCGATGGCGCCCGTCCGAGCGCAGATGCGTCGTCAAAATGCCGCGCTCGGCCAGCGAGCCCTCGCTCTCGTGCGCCTCGAGCACGATGGCGCCGGCGCCGTCGCCGAACAAGACGCAGGTCGTGCGGTCCTTCCAGTCGAGAATGCGCGAGAAGGTCTCCGCGCCGATGACCAGCGCGCGCTTATGCGAGCCCGAGCGCAGGAACTTCTCCGCCGTCGCCAGCGCGAAGACGAAACCCGAGCACACGGCCTGAAGATCGAAGGCGGCGCCGTGCGTGACGCCGAGCGCGGCCTGGATCATCGTCGCCGTCGAGGGAAACGTATAGTCGGGAGTCGACGTGCCGACGATGATGAGATCGATGTCGTCGGGCCCGAGGCCGGCGTCCGCCAGAGCGGCGCGCGCGGCCTTCTCGCCGAGCATGGAGGTGGTCTCGCCCGGCGCGGCGATGCGCCGCTCCTTTATGCCGGTGCGCTGCGTGATCCATTCGTCGCTGGTTTCGACGGTGGCGGCGAGCTCCTCATTGGTGAGGATGCGGCTCGGCAGATAGCTGCCGAGGCCGACGACGACCGAGCGCAGAGGGCGCGAGGAGAGGGTCACTGAGCGGCTTCCTGATCGTCGCGGCGGCTGGCCGCCAGCATGTCGCGGATCTTCGAGAGCAGGCCTTGATGCGCCATCTCATAGCCGATCTCGACGGCGCGGGCGAAGGCCAGCGCATCGGCGCCGCCGTGGCTCTTGATGACGATCCCCTCGAGGCCGAGAAACACGCCGCCATTGATGTTGCGCACGTCGATCTTGTCGCGCAGCTCGCGAAAGGCGCCGCGCGCCAGCAGATAGCCGATCTTGGCCAGCCAGGATCGGCCGATCGCCTCGCGCAGATAATTCGTGATCTGCGTCGCCGTGCCCTCGGCGGTCTTCAGCGCGATATTGCCGGAGTAGCCCTCGACGACGACGACGTCGACGACGCCTTTGCCGATCTCGTCGCCCTCGACGAAGCCGTGATAATCGAGATCGGGAAGATCGGCCTCCTTCAGCAGGCGCGAGGCGGTCTTGACCTCCTCGACGCCCTTGATCTCCTCGACGCCGACATTGAGCAGGCCGACGCTCGGCCGCTCGAGGTCGAACAGCGAGCGCGCCATCGCCGCGCCCATGACGGCGAGATCGACGAGATGGCGCGCATCCGCGCCGATCGAGGCGCCGACGTCGAGCACGATGGAATAGCCGCGCGCCGTCGGCGACGGCCACAGGCAGGCGAGGGCGGGGCGCTCGATCTTGGCCATTGTGCGCAGGCAGACCTTGGCCATGGCCATCAGCGCGCCGGTGTTGCCGGCGGAGATGGCGACATCGGCCTCGTTCTTCTTCACCGCCTCGATCGCCTGCCACATGGAGGAGACGCGGCGACCCGAGCGCAGCGCCTGGCTCGGCTTGTCGTCCATGCGGACGGCGACGTCGCAATGGCGAACCGTCGCGACGCGCGCGAGGCGCGGATGCGCGGCGAGCTCGGCGCGAATCGCGGCCTCGTCGCCGAACAGCAGATAGCTGCTGTCGGGGTGGCGATCGTGAGCGATGGCGGCGCCGGCGATGGTGACCTTCGGACCATGATCGCCGCCCATGGCGTCCAACGCTATGCGAATGGGCTGCGCCATTCTGCCTCGTCTCCCGACCTGTTACGAATTACGATAGTCCGCGCGGCCAGCAATGTTCCGTCCCACGAGGCCGCCGGTCGCGCGAAAGACGCGGCGGAGCGGGACCGCTAGGGTCCGCTCGTTCCACGGTTTCTCCGCGATCTTTCGACACGGACCAGGATCGCCGCCGACCCAAGGCGCCAGCGGCTGACGAATTGCCATTTGCGCGGCGCCAGCGCAAGAGCAATTCCTGCCGCAGCTCGCGCTTCGTCCTAGTTTCCGCCATCCTTGTCGAGCGCGTCGCGCAGATGGGCGAAAGGCGAGGCTCTGGTCGGCGCCGGCTCCTGCTCCTCCGCCTCCGTCGTCTCCACGGGTGGGGCGAAGCACGCGCCGGGCTTGCGCGGATAGGGGTCGAGCGCGAGCGCGAAAAATTCGGCGACGATCGCGCCGAGATCGATTCGCCCGTCGACGAGCGGGTCGGGCGCGTCCTCGTCGAGATCGGCGATATGGCTCGTCCGCGGCTCTTTCGGCTCCTCGGGCTCCGGCTCGCGCCGGCGCCGCGACACGCGCTCTCGGCCCGAATCTCGGCCCGAATCTCGGCCCCATTCTCGGCCGCGTTCTCGCTCTCGGCGACCTTCGTTCTGCGGCGCGGATGACGCGGGCTCGGGCGCGAAAGCGATGTCGATCGTCTCGACCATGCGCGCGTCGAACGCCTCGAGCGTCACCACGCAGATCTGGCGCAGATCGGCCTCGAGCGCGCCGGTGACGTGCAGCCCGCCGCGCCCGGCGTGCGTCACCCGCAGCTTCGCCTCGAGCCGGTTCAGCGCCGGCAGTCCGTCCGCCTCGGCGAGCGCGGCGCGCTCCTTCGCCTCGGCGGCGATGGCGAGCTCCAGCCCGTCCTCGGGAACCTCGTCTGCGGCGAGCGGACGCGAGAAAGGCGTTTCGGGCAATTGCAGATCGTCGCTCATTCGCCGCTCCTTCTCTCCGACGCGGCCGCGTCGGTCAGCGCTGTATAAATATAGATGGGCGCCGCGCCCATTGGTCGAAGCTTCGCCATTTTCCGGCCATTGATACGGTCGAAGAGGCTCAGACGCCAGCCTGAGGGTTGCGCCGGAGGCGTCGCCGCTTGCTTTCGCTCGGAGCGAGAGTTAGGCAACGTCTCGAACATTGTCGCGATAGAGGTCGGCCTCGCAGCGAGGCTCAGCGCGGAGAAAAAGATGCGGTTTCGGGGTTCGCTCGTCGTCGTTTCGCGGCAGGCCCAAAGCCTCGCCGCGCTCGCGCTGCTCGCGGCGCCGCTCGCCGGGTGCCTCGGCTATGACGGCGTCATTAACCGTGGCGCGGTCATCGAGGAGCGCAAGGCCGCGCAGGTGAAGGTCGGCATGCCGGCGCCGCAGGTGCTCGCCCTGCTCGGCACGCCGTCGACGACCTCCACCATCGGCGGCGACGCCTGGTATTATGTCAGCCAGCGCATCGAGCGCGAGCTCGCCTTCCTGCCGCCCGAGGTCGCCGACCAGCACATTCTCTCGGTCTATTTCGACAAATCGAAAAAAGTGCAGCGCATCGCCGACTATGGGCTGAAGGACGGCAAGGTCGTCGATTTCATCAGCCGCACGACGCCGACCGCCGGGGCCGAGTTCAATTTCATCCGCAATATGCTGTCGAAGCTCACCAGCTTCTGAGCATTCGATAAAAATTCGAGCTTTTTCAATCGGAAGCGTGGCTGTGTCGATTTGGCGCCAATAAGGCGGGCGAATCGACGGCCGCCCTCCGGGAGGAGCGGATCGCTTCATTTTTAAGGGCTTGTGGGAAATACGGAGCCCCGGCCGAATGTGACGCTCGCGTGACGCGAGCAGTCGATTTTTCGCCCCTCGCGGTTGCTAGCCTCTGTCTCGTCCCTACAACAGCGAGGAATGAAACAGAGTGTCTTTCGAAGCGATAGCTCCTGCCGTTCGCGGCGAAGCGTCGGCGCCGAAATGGTCGCGCTTTCTGCCCGTGCTCAACCGCGCAGACGCGGACCGCCCCCTCACGGGGGCCGACGGATCCGTTCACATGCTCCTACGCGCGTTCGCCATAGCGACGGCTCTCGCCTTCGCCCTGGTCGCCGCGCTGCTGTCTATGCCAGACGGCTGGGGTCGGTTCAGACTGTCGGAGGCCTCGCGCGCTGGCGCGCAGAGCCGCCGCGCGCCTCCGCCTTTGTTCTTCTTGACCAATCGCGGTCTCACCGATCAGCCGCTCGACGCCGATGCGGCAGAGGCGATGGGGGAGGCGGTGAAGGCCTGGTCCGGCTCCGTCGATGCGGCGAACGAGGCGCAGTCCGGCATGGCCGGCGCGGCGCCGGCGGTGCTGCAATTCGGCCCGGTGCGCGTCGCCCGCGCCATTGTCGAGCACGTCGTGCAGGCCGCCCGCACCACGGGCTCCGATCCGGCGCTGCTGATGGCGATCGCCGACAAGGAGTCGAGCTTCGCGCCCAAGGCCAAGGCCAGCACCTCTTCGGCGAGCGGTCTGTTCCAGTTCATCGATTCGACCTGGTTCAAGGCCGTGCGCATGTTCGGCCGCAGCTATGGCCAGGAGGCGGCGGCCGAGGCGATCGGCGGCGACTATCGCGTCGCTCCGCAGAAGCGCTCCGAAATCCTCGCCATGCGCAACGATCCTTATCTCTCCGCGGTGTTCGCGGCCGAGATGCTGAAGCATGACGGCGAGCGCATCGCCGAGCGGATCGGCCGGCCGCTGACGGCGGGCGAGATCTATCTCATCCACTTCCTGGGGCCGGACGACGCCGCGCGCTTCATGGCGAAGGTGGAGGAGGCGCCCGACTCGCCGGCGGCCAAGCTGCTGCCGCGGCCCGCCCGCGCCAATAAGCCGATCTTTTTCGCCCGCCAGGGCAAGAAGATGAAGCCGAAGTCGGTCAGCGAGGTGCATGAGGCCTTCGAGACGATGATGGGCAAGCGCTCCGATCGCTATAAAGGCGTGGAGCGGCAGCTGCCGGCCGCGGCGCTCGCCTACACCGAGTGAGCCTCATCCGAGGAAAATGAGAAAGGCGCCCCGCGGGCCGCCTTTTTCGTCTCTGGTCTATCGCTCCGCGGCTCTCGCCGATTCCCGCCAGCGGCTGGGCGCGAGGCCGCTCCATTGCTCGAAGGCGCGGGTGAAATGCGCCGGATCGCTATAGCCGAGCTGCGCGGCGATCTCGGTGATCGAGAGCTCCGGCCGGCGCAGCAGACCAATCGCGCGGCGCTGGAGCGTGTCGCGTAGGAGATCGGCGTAGCTCAGGCCGAGACTGCCGAGCCGTCGTTGCAGCGTGCGCTTCGACAGTCCGGCCCGCCGCACGACGGTCTCGAGCGTGGGGCGGCCGCCGAGCAGCTCCAGCTCGATCAGCACGCCGATCCTGCCGGGAAGATCGTCCGGCGCCGGAATGTCGAAGATGCGGGCGATCTCGTCGGCGCCCAGGCCATCTCCTTCGCCCAGTCGCGGATTGACCGTCATCAGCAGCCGCTGATCGAAGACGATCGCGCCCGGGCCGTCGCAGAGCACGATGTCCGCGCCCATCAGCTCGCCGATCGATCGTCGCGCGCTCGCCGGCAGGCCGCCGAACATCACGCGGCTCGGCAGCCAGCGCGCGCCGGCGAAATGCCGCACGAGCGCGATCATATACCAGACGGCCAGCATCTCGTTCTGCGGCCGGCCTTCCGTCGCGGGGTCGTCCAGCTCATAGGACCAGACGGCTTCCTCGCCCTGTCGTCGCAGGACCAGCCGCGTCGCGCTCTGCAGCATATGCGGCAGGCTGGTTCCGGCGCGATGGATCGCCTCGAGCAGCGTCGGCGCCTGCGTCACCCATTTGCCATAGACGCCGAGGCCGGCGATCGACGTGCGGCGGCCGAGGCGGGCGGCGAAGGCTTCGTCCGCCAGCTCGCGGGAGGAGGCGGCCAGCAGGCGAAAGTGATCGCGCAGCGGCAGCAGCGTGTCTGGCGCTTCGAGCAGGCCGAGCGGCAGCTCCGCGCGGCGAAACACGCGCTCGATCGAGCGGCCGGCGCCGCCGACGACCTCGGCGATCGGCCCCAGCGTGCTCGCGCGTGTGTAGCCGGTTTGTCGCATCTGCCCTCACGCGCCACCGTTCGGCGTTTTCGGCATGTCCTGGCAAGCGTCGCCAGCGACCGGACGATAGCATTCCCGATCGGCTCACAAACGCCGATCCATCGGGGGATTTGCCCGAGCTCGGGGAGGATTTTTGGACATGTGCCTCTATTGTCTCGGACGCGCGTCGGCCGGATTGTCTCGGCGCGAGATGCTGCAGATGGGCGCGCTGGGCGCCGCTCTGCCTTTCATCGCTCCGGCCGCGGCGGCCGAGAGCGCCGATTTCAAACGTGACATCGCAGCGCTGATCGCGCGCGCTCATTCGGGCGAGCTCGTCTCCTATCGTGTGTTCGAGATCGATGGCGACGATTTGCCCTGGATCGATCTCGGCCTCGCGGCGGCGAAGGGTCAGCAGGTCAGCTTTCTCGTCACCGGCCGCATGTGGATCGCTCGGCCCTATGACCTCTGGTTCAAGCCGGGCCTGGTCTTCCATGCGCGCACGCGTGGCAAAAGGCCGATCTACAGCCCCGGCGTCGACACCGGCACGATGATCGCCGCCCATGACGGCCCGCTGGAGATCGCCCGCTCCGCCGCGCAATTCGCCGATGCGGACGGCAGGCTGTGGACGCCCGAGGCGGAGTATCGCAAGCAGGAGGTGAAGATCGCCGGCGTCGCGCTGGTCTGGAAGGGCGAGGCGCTCGCCGGCCTCGAGAGCCTCGCCGCATCGGGCGATGTGGACGGTCTCGTCGCGGCGGAGATCGCGCGACTGAAACGGGGTCGCAAATTGCCGGAGGGCTGGAACGATCTTTTCAGTCTCGGCGGCGGCGCCGAGGCGTTCGGCCGCGAGGCGAATGGCGAGATCGTCTGCGAGAGCGCGGGCTCCGCCTCCATCATCGAGCGTCCGCTGCCGCTCACTTTCGCCACGCGGCCCAAGCTCGGCTGGCGCTGGAAGATCGATCAGCTTCCGTCGGCGAAGCCGGAGGATGCGCCGCCCTTCCACGACTATCTCTCGATCGGCGTGAAATTCGAGGACGGGCAGGACCTCACTTATTTCTGGAGCGCCGGCCTGCCGACCGGAAAAGTCTTCCGCTGTCCGCTCGCCGGCTGGAGCGCGGTCGAGACTCATATGGTCGTCGATTCGGGCGCGGCGGGGCTCGGCGAGTGGCGGTCGCTGGAGCGCGACGTCGCCGCCGATTACGCCGCCCATATCGGCGGGCCGGCCAAGTCGATCAGTCACATTTGGCTGCTGGCGATCACGCCCTTCCAGCGCCGCCGCGGCGCCTGCCGCTACGCCGACATTCGCGTCGCGACGGCGGATGGGGCGGTGACGAAACTATAGTCACTTGCTCCAGCGTTCGGCGGCGGCGTCGTCCTTGGCCTTGGCCTCGACCCAATCGCCGACGCTGCCGTCGGTGCGATGCTCCTTCTTCCAGAAGGGAGCGCGGGTCTTCAAATAATCCATCAGAAATTCCGCCGCCGCGAAGGCCTCGCCGCGATGGCGCGCGGCGGCGACGACGAGCACGATTCTCTCGCCGGGCAAAATGCGCCCATGGCGATGGATGATGGTGAGCGCCTGCAGCGGCCAGCGGGAGAGCGCCTCCTCGGCGGCGCGGGCGATCTCCGCCTCGGCCATGCCCGGATAATGCTCGAGCTCCAGCGCCGCGAGCGCGCCGTCCTCGTCCCGGCACAGACCCGTGAAGGTGACGACCGCGCCGATGTCGCGGCGTCCGTCCTCGATCAGCGCGGCCTCCCGGGCCGGATCGAAGGGCGCGGATTGGATGCGAATGGCAGGGGTCATGGGAGCGTGGGGTTCGATGCGCGCCTTCAGGCTAATCTGTCCGCCGCTCACCCGCCGGTCATCGGCGGAAAAAATGCGATCTCGCGCGCTCCGGCGATCGGCGTCTCATGGCGCGCATGGGTCTTGTCCAGCGCGGCGCGAATGATCGCGGCGTTCTCGAAAGCGTAGGCGTAGCTCTCGTCGCGGGCCTTCAGCCAGGCGATGAGCTCGCCGACGGTCGCCACCTCCGGGGGAGGGGAGAGCTCCTCCTCGGCGCGGCCGACGCGCTCGCGCACCCAGGCGAAATAAAGGGCCTTCATCGCGCCTCATCCGTTCCGAAATGCGCCCAGCCGGCTCTCATATAGTCATAGCCGGTGTAGAGCGTCAGCAGCGCGGCGATCCACAGCAGCACGCTGCCTATGTTCACCGTGCCGGGCAGCACCAGCTCCCCGGCCGGCCCGGCGATGAAGAAGCCGAGCGCGAAGAGCTGCAGCGTCGTCTTCCATTTGGCGATGGCGCTCACCGGCAGCGGCACTTTCAGCTCGGCGAGATATTCGCGCAGGCCGGAGACGAGCATCTCGCGGCAGAGGATGATGAGCGCCGCCCAGATCGTCGGACCGGCGATCGTCTGGTCGGCGACCACCATCAGCAGCGTGGCGGCGACCAGCAGCTTGTCGGCGATGGGGTCGAGCATGGCGCCGAGCGACGACTGCTGCGCCCAGGCGCGGGCGAGATAGCCGTCGAAGAAATCGGTGATGCCGGCGGCGGTGAACACGCCGAGCGCGGTCCAGCGCATCCAATGCTCGTCTGGCCATTGCAGCAGGCCCGCGACCACGGGCACGGCGACGAGCCGGCCATAGGTCAGAATATTGGGCAGTGAGAGCGCGCGCCCGCGGCGCGGCGGAATGGCCGTCGATGTCATGCCGGGAAGGAACATGGCGAGCGCCATGCTTGTCAATAGAGGAGACGAGCCTCGGCCGGGCGCAACGCCGTCGCGCCGTCGCCCGACCGGTCGAGCCGCGGCGGGAAACTTCGGCAAATCCTGCGTTTCCGCCGATCGCGCGGGCCGGCGGCGCCGTCGCCGCGCCACGCACAAATTTTAGACGCTCGCCGCCGATCAGCCGCCGCGCTGGAAATGGTCGAAGACGAGTCGCGCCGTCGCCTTGTTCACGCCCGACACATTCTCGAGGTCGCAGAGGGCGGCGCCGGCCACCGCCTTGGCGGTGCCGAAGGCCAGCAGCAGCGCCCGCTTGCGGGCCGGGCCGACGCCGGCGATCTCGTCCAGCGGATTCTTGGCGAAGTCCTTCTTGCGCCGCGCCCGATGCGTGCCGATGGCGAAGCGATGCGCCTCGTCGCGCAGGCGCTGGACGAAATAGAGCGCCGGATCATGCGGCGGCAGGCGGAACGGCTCGCGCCCCTCGACGAAGAACATCTCGCGGCCGGCGTTGCGGTCCGCGCCCTTGGCGATGGAGGCGATGGTCACGCCCTCGAGGCCGATCTCCTTCGCCACCGAGCGCGCCGCGTCGAATTGCCCGCGGCCGCCGTCGATGAGCACGAGGTCGGGCTTGGCGGGAAAGGCGTCGGGCGCCTCCGGCTCCGCCTTGTCGGCGTCCTTGGCGATGCGGGCGAAGCGGCGCGCCAGCACCTCGCGCATCATGGCGTAATCGTCGCCGGGCGTGATCTCGGCGCCCTTTATATTGAAGGTGCGGTAATGCGTCTTCATGAAGCCGGCCGGCCCGGCGACGACCATCGCGCCGATCGCTTGGCTTCCGCCGGTATGGGAATTGTCATAGACCTCGACGCGGCGCGGCGGCGTCTCCATGCCGAACATCTCGCCGAGCGCGACGAGCAGCTTCTCCTGGCTGGCGTCCTCGGTGAGCTTGCGCGTCAGCGTCTGCCTGGCGTTGGTCAGCGCATGGTCGACCAGCTCGCGCTTCTCGCCGCGCTGCGGCGTCGCGATCTCCACCTTGCGGCCGAGCTTGTCCGACAGCGCCTGCGTCAACAGCTCGCGATCCTCGATCATATGGGAGAGCAGCACCAGCGGCGCCGGCGGATGCTCGCCGTAGAATTGCGCGAGGAAGGAGCCGAGCACCTCCTCCTCGGTCAGGCTCTGGTCGGCGCGCGGGAAATAGGCGCGGTCGCCCCAATTCTGAAAGGCGCGGAAGAAAAACGCCTCGATGCAGAAGCGCCCGGCCTCCTTGGCGATGGCGAAGACGTCGGCCTCCTCGACGCTGTGCGGATTGACGCCTTGCGTTCCCTGGATCAGCGACAGCGCCGAGATGCGGTCGCGCAGCCGCGCCGCGCGCTCGAATTCGAGGCGCTCGGCCGCCGCGGTCATCTCCGTGGCGAGCAGCTCGCGCACCGAGCGGCTCTTGCCGGTGAGGAAGTCATGCGCCTCCTGCACCAGCTCGGAATAATCGGCGATCGAGATTTCGCCCGTGCAGGGGCCGGCGCAGCGCTTGATCTGAAAGAGCAGGCAGGGCCGCGTGCGGTTCTCGTAGAAGGAATCGGTGCAGGAGCGCAGCAGAAACGCCCGTTGCAGCGCATTGAGCGCGCGCCCGACGGCGCCGGCGTTGGCGAAGGGGCCGAAATAATCGCCCTTGCGCGAGCGCGCGCCGCGATGCTTGGCGATCTGCGGCGCATCATGGTCGCGCGCGATGAGAATATAGGGAAAGCTCTTGTCGTCGCGCATCAGCACATTGAAGCGCGGCTTCATCTGCTTGATGAGATTGGTCTCGAGCAGCAGCGCCTCGGTCTCGGTCTCGACCGAGATGAACATCATCGAGGCGGTCGCCGAGATCATGCGCGCGATGCGATTCACATGGCCGGCGAGGCGCGTGTAGCTCGCTATGCGCTTGCGGACATTCTTGGCCTTGCCGACATAGAGCACCTCGCCGTTCTCGGCGATCATGCGATAGACGCCCGGGCCGTTGGGCGCGGTCTTCCAATGCGATTTGATGACGCCGACGCCGCGCTTGACGCTCTCGGGCGTGTCCTCGGCGAGCTCGGCCGGGGCCGCGGCTTCGGCCTCGTCCGCGAAATCCTCTTCGCGGTCCTCCGTGGGGTCGAGGGTTTCGGGAAGGTCGGGCGCGTCGCTCATGGGCGTCAGATTTATGCCCGGCGGGCGGCGATGGGAAGAGCGCGAGAGGGTGGGGGCTGGCGCGCCGCGGCCTATTTCCTCCCGACGGAGGAGCCCCCATGCCCAAAGGCCAGGCGCCGCGCGCGATCTTCTGGGTCGCCGTTCTCCTATTTGCCGTCGCGGCGGCGCTGTCGCTCTTTTATTATCTGTCACCGCGGGCGACTTTGCGCATCACCACGGGACCGGCCATGTCGCCCGCCCAGCGCGCGATCTCGACCTTCATTCATGTCGTCTCCGGGACGCATCCTTTCATTCGGGTCGAGGAGGTCCCGGTCGCCGATCTCGAGGCGAGCGCCAAGGCGCTGGAGGATAAGAAGGTCAATCTCGCCGTCGTGCGCACCGATGTCGCGGCGCCCGCCAATGGCCAGACCATCGCCATTCTACGCCGCGACATTGTCGCGATCGTGCTGCCGCATGGCTCCGCGATAAAGGACGCCGCCGGCCTCGCCCGCAAGACGATCGCTGTGCCGGCAGGACCGTTGCAGGCGGAAAATCAGCGCGTGCTGGATCAGATCCTCGCCTATTTCGACGTCCCGGCGGCGAGCGTGCAGCGTCTCGTCCTCCCGCTCGAGGAGATCGGCCGGGCGCTGCGCTCGGGCCGCGCGGCGGCGGCGCTGGCGGTGGGGCCGATCGGGCCGGGGCAGGCGGTCGATGTCGTCGCGACGATCGCCAAAGCGACGAAGGGCGCGCCCGAGCTGCTGCCGATGGATCAGGCCGACGCCATGGTGAAGCGCTTTCCCGGTTTCGAACCGGTCGATATTCCCGACGGCGCCTTCAAGGCGCATCCGCCGGTTCCGGGCGATACAGTGAAGGGCCTCGCCGTCACCTATCGGCTGGTCGCGCCCTTCTCCATGCTGAATGTCGTCGCCGGGGCGGTCGGCCGCTCGATCTTCAAGACCAAGGCCAAGCTCGCCGCGCTCTCGCCCGCCGGCGCGCAGATCGAGGCGCCGGATTTGGACGCGCAGAACCCGCTGCTCCCCGTCCATCCCGGCGTCGCCGCCTATCTCGCGAGCGGCGACCAGAGCTTTTTCGATTCGCTCCAGCAATATTTCTACATCGTCGGCATACCGCTCAGCCTTTTGGGGTCGCTCATCGCCGTGCTGATCGGCCTGTGGAACAATCGCCGGCTCGTCGAGGATCAGAATCGCGTCGTCCGCCTGCTGAGCCTAGCCGATGAGGCGCTCGCGGCGGACGGCGCGGGCCTCGCGCGAATCGAGAAGGAGTTTCGCGAGATCGTCGCCGATTGCGTGAACAAGCTGGCGGAGGGCGAGGCGGGGCCGGATCGATACCCCGTGTCGTCGCTGGCGATCGACCACGCGCGCCGTTCGATCGAATGGAGGAAGGACCGGCTGCGGGCGGGGTGACGCCGCGCAATCTCATAGTAGAATGCGGCTGCTTTTTTTGCCGAGAGGATTTCGATCATGCCGTCGTCGCCCCGAGTTTTTTCCTGCGCCTGTGGGCGCGTCCGCTGCGAGGTCGCCGGCGAGCCGATCGTGAGCGCGGTCTGCTATTGCACGGATTGCCAGGAGGGCGGCCGCAGGATCGAGGCGCTGCCGAATGCGCCGCATGTGCGCGATCCGGACGGCGGCACGCCCTATCTCACCTTTCGCGACGACCGCTTTCGCTGCCTCGCCGGCGAGGAGCTGCTCGAGGACCATCGGCTGAAGCCGGATTCGCGCACGCGCAGGGTCGTCGCCAATTGCTGCGACACGGGCATGTTCCTGAAATTCGATCCCGGCTTCTGGGTCTCGACCTATCGTCTGCGCTATTCGGGCGCTCTGCCGCCGATCGAGATGCGCACGAAGATCGAGCGTCGGCGCTCGGCGCTGCCGCTGCCGCAGGATGCGCCGAGCTTTCGCGGCTTTCCCCTGCGGCTCATCGGCCGGCTGATCGTCGCGCGCCTCGCCATGGCCTCGGGGCGCTAGGGAATGGCGTCGGCGCAGCCGCGGGCGTGAAACAATTGCCGATCCGCGCTATGTTGTCGCGGGGGAGGCGCGTCGGGAGCCGAGGCGCGACAAAATATCGGGGAAAGCTCGGGTGATCGAGGACCAGCGCGAAACGTCCGGCCGCAGGCGGCTGAACGCCACACTCATCGATCTGATCGTGAGGCTCGGCGCGCTCGGCGCGCTGGCCTATTGGGCGTTCCTGCTGGTGAAGCCCTTCGTCACCATTGTGATTTGGAGCGCCATTCTCGCCGTGGCGCTCTATCCCGTGTTCGAATGGATGACGATCCGGCTCGGCGGAAGGCGGCGGCTGGCGGCCGCGGCCATCACTTTTCTGGGCCTGCTCTTCGTCATCGGGCCGGCGACCTGGCTCGGCCTCGGCGTCGTCGACGGATTGCGCGGGCTCGCCGATCGCATCGACGCCGGCGGAGTCTGGGTGCCGCCGCCGCCCGAGACATTGCGCAGCTGGCCCTTCATCGGCGCATCGGCCTATGAATTCTGGGAGCTGGCCTCCACCAATCTGCGTAGCGCGCTGGCCCAGGCGCTGCCGCAGCTCAAGCCCTATGGCGAGATCGCGCTGGACGCCACGAAGAACGCCGGCGCAGGAGTCTTCAAATTCCTGGTGTCGGTGATCATCGCCGGCTTCATGTTCGCGCCCGGTCCGGCGCTGGTGCGCGCCATCAAATCGGCGGTGACGCGCATCGACTCGAAGCGCGCCGAGCATTTCGTCGAGCTCTCGGGCTCGACGATTCGCACCGTCTCGCGCGGCGTCATCGGCGTGTCGCTGCTGCAGGCGGCGATCGGCGGGCTCGGCCTGCAGCTCGCCGGCGCGCCCGGCGCGAGCCTGCTGACGCTGTGCATTCTGGTGCTGGCCATCGTCCAGATCGGGCCGCTGCTGGTCGTGGTGCCCTCTATCCTCTGGGCCTGGACCGAGATGAACACGCTGCCGGCCTTGCTTTTCACCTGCTGCATGTTGACGGTGACGCTGGTGGACAATGTGCTGAAGCCCATCGTCATCGCGCGCGGGCTCACGACGCCGTTGCTGGTCATCATCGTCGGCGTCATCGGCGGCGTGCTGGCGCATGGAATCATCGGCCTCTTCGTCGGGCCGGTGGTGCTGGCCGTCGCCTGGGAGCTTCTGAGCGCCTGGGCGGGGGAGGGCCTGGCGGGGCGCCTCGTCCCGACGGAGCCGGCCGCCGCGTCCGCCGAGCCGCGCGCGATCGAGCCGCCCGCGGCGACCGTTCCGGTCGCCCATGCGCCGGAGCGCTGAAGCGCGCCGGAGCGCGAAAGCCCCGGTTCACAAATCGGCCGTACTCGATTAGGGTCCCGCGCGGATTTGCGCGTCCCGGCTTCGATCCCATATTGATGAGCGCCCGCTTCGTCAGCGGGCCTTTCGCTATCCGAGGTCCGCATCGGCGGCTCTCTGAAGAAGGAACCACATGGCCAAGGAAGAACTGTTGGAGTTTCCCGGAGTCGTCACCGAGCTGCTGCCCAGCGCGATGTTTCGGGTCAAGCTCGAGAACGAGCACGAGATCATCGCCCATACGGCCGGAAAGATGCGTAAAAACCGCATCCGCGTGCTCACCGGGGATAAGGTTCTCGTGGAGATGACGCCCTATGATCTCACCAAAGGGCGGATTACCTATCGTTTCAAATAATTTCGATTTATGGCGGAGCCGATCGTGACGTCCCACTCGACTGATGCGCGGCCCAAGCTGGTGCTGGCCTCGGCCTCGCCCCGCCGGCTCGACCTCCTCCAGCAGATCGGCCTCGACGCCGACGCTCTGCTGCCGACCGACATAGACGAGACTCCGCAGCGCAATGAATTGCCGCGCAGCCTCGCCCAGCGCCTCGCCGGCGAGAAGGCCGCCGCCGCCGTCAAGATCAGGGCCTATCAGCCCCAGCTCGAGGGCAGCTTCGTGCTGTCCGCCGACACTGTGGTGGCGGTCGGGCGGCGAATCCTGCCCAAATGCGAGGATATAGAGCAGGCCGAGGATTGCCTGCGCCTGCTCTCGGGGCGCCAGCACCGGGTCTTCACCGGCGTGACGCTCATCACGCCGCGCGGGGCCGAGCGTCATCGTCTGGTCGAATCGCGGCTGCGCTTCAAGCGTCTCGGCTCGACCGAGATCGACGCCTATCTCGCCTCCGGCGAATGGCGCGGCAAGGCGGGCGGCTACGCGATTCAGGGGCTGGCGGGGGCTTTCGTGGTGCGGCTCATCGGCTCCTATTCGGGGGTCGTCGGCCTGCCGCTCTACGAGACCGCCGCGCTGCTCGCCGGCGAGGGCTATCCGGTGCTGACCCCTTGGTTCGAGCGGGCGTGAGGCCTCAGCCGCCGATATAGACGCGCTCGTATCGTCGCCCGAGCCGGGTCAAAATCTCATAGCCGATCGTCCCGCAGCGCTCCGCCAGCTCGTCGACGCCGATCGTCTCGCCGAGCAGCTCGGCGGTCTGGCCCCGATACACCCCGTCCTCGGGGATGTCGGTCACATCCAGCATGACGAAATCCATCGACACGCGGCCGACGATCGGGCAGCGTCGTCCGGCGACGATCGCCTCGGGGGCGGGGCGGCCGGAGCCGGCGACGGCCGCCGGAAATCCGTCGCCATAGCCGAGGCCGAGCGTCGCCAGCCGCGTCGGCCGCGCCGCCGTCCACACGCCGTCATAGCCGACGCTCTCGCCGGCCTCGATCCAGCGCGTCGCCAGAAGCGGAGCCTCGAGCCGGGCCACGCCGCGCATCGGATTGGGCGCGCCGGGCGTCGGATTGCCGCCATAGAGGGCGTAGCCGGGCCGCAGCACGTCGTAATGCGGCTGCTGGCTCAAGAAAATTCCCGAGGAATTGCAGAGCGACGCCGGCGCGCCGGGGAAATGTCGCCGCGCCTCCTGGAAGGCGGCGATCTGCCGCGCATTGCGGGGATCGTCCGGCCATTGCGCGCAGACGAAATGGCTCATCGCCAGAGTGAGGTCCACATCCTGCGCCGCCACGGCTGCGGCCGCGGCGTCCCGCAGCGAAAGTCCCAGCCGATTCATGCCTGTGTCGAATTGCAGCGCGGCCGGCAGCCGGCGGCCGATGGAGCGGCCGAACGCCGCCCATTCGCGGATTTCCTCGAGCGAGGCGAGAACCGGCCGCAGCCGCGCGGCCGCCAACGCGCGGGCGCCGCCGCAGGGCAGGCCCTCGAGCACATAGACGATGGCGCGCGGCGCGACGCCGCGAATGCGCTCGCCTTCCCCCGCAGTGGCGACGAAAAAACTGCGGCAGCCGGCGGCGGCCAGCGCCCGCACGGCGGGCTCGGCCCCCAGGCCATAGGCGTCCGCCTTGACCACGGCGGCGCATTCGCTCGCGCTGGCGCGCGCGGCGAGCTGCCGCCAATTGGCGACGAGCGCGGAAAGGTCAATGGTGAGCGCCGCCCCCGCGCGCGCCTCGGCGGGGGCGGTCTCGTTCACGGGCGCTCGGGCCGATCGGTCGAATCTCATGAGGCATTATTCTAGCGCCGGAGCATGGCGTTCGCATGGCCAATCGCATGCATCATGCTCCGGCGTCATTAATTTTGCCGATTCACGCGCCGATGGTCAGCGTCGGGTTGCGGCGGCGGTCGGCTCGAGCTGCCGCGGGGCCGGCGTCCCGAGGCGGGCCGACGAGTCGACGGGCCGCGGGGACGGGGCTCCGAGGCGGACCGCCGGATCGGGCCGCGGCGCGCCGAGCGAGATGCGGACGAGGTCCGCGACGCTCTTGACCCGCATCTTGGTCATGATGTGGGAGCGGTGCGTCTCGACCGTGCGGGCGCTGATGCCGAGCTCATGGGCGATGACCTTGTTGAGCTTGCCCTCGACGAGTCCGGCGAGCACGTCGTTCTCGCGGTTGGTGAGCGTCGCGAGCCGGCCGGGCGTGGTCCGCGCGCGACCCCGATAGGCCCGGTGATCGACGCGGCGGGTCAGCGCCTGCTGAACCGAGGCGAGGAGCTTCGCCTCATTGACAGGCAGCTCGAGCAGATCGAATGCGCCTTCCTTCATCACCTGGATCGCGCCTCGCACATTGGCCTGCGCGGTGATGACGATGATCGGCAATTCGATCCGCCGCGCCTTGGCGTCTCTGAGCAATTCGATCCCGATCATCTCTGGCATGTCGACATAGATGATGACGCAGCCGCGGCTGTCGGTCTCGACGGCTTCGAAGAAGCGTCCCGCGTCGTCATGGAGGCGGAGATGATAATCCGCCTTGTCCAGCGCGCTCGTCAAAGACGAGCGGATGATGGGATCGACGTTCAAGATATGGATGGTTTCACTGTAATTCATAGATCGCTCGCGAGATGAGTTGACGAAAAAGTCAATCGACGAGACCAGCCACTCCCGCCGTCGACGAAAAGGTCGACGGTCCGACGTTACAAACGAAAACGGCGCTACTCCGAGAACCAACGCGACAAGGACGCTTCAAGACGCTGACCAACCTCGACGCTCATGCTACTCGACGCGTTCGCAGCCGGTGGAGAAAAGCCGGCTCCGAACGACGATGCGCCGGCTGGTCCCGGGCAACGTCGGCGGGCGCATGTTAACAGATCGTAACGCGCACGCCACGTTTTTCGACTCGAATCCTACGCATTGGCGCATCGATTGTGCGAGCGGCCCCTACGCGTTACGTAGGTTGCGCGTTCGATCGCGGCGATGCGCGACGGCGTCGCGCGGCCGTCGCCTGGAACGCTCGTGTCCGGTACGCGGTTTCTGGAACGCTTGTTGCAGCCGCGACGCGATTGAACTATCAGTCCAGCCCAGCCTGGAGCGGAGACAAAATATCATGGCTGACGCCGATCCCGTGAGCGAGAGCCTCGCCGCCGCGCGGCCGCTCTCCCCGCATCTTTCGATCTACAAGCCGCTTTTCACCATGATGATGTCGATCGTGCATCGCATCACCGGAGCGGCGCTCTATGCGGGCGCGCTGCTGCTGGCGCTCTATCTGCTGGGGCTCGCGCTCGGGCCGTCCGCCTTCGGCGCCGTATCCTGGATCATGGATTCCCTCATCGGCCGCCTCTTCGTGCTGCTGTTCAGCTGGGCGCTGTTTCATCATCTGCTCGGCGGCGTGCGCCATGCGATCTGGGACCGCGGGCTCTATCTCGATAGCGACGGCCGCGAGCTGCTCGCCAAGGTGGGTTTGGGCGGCGGATTGGCGTTGACCGCGCTCCTGTGGATCGCATCATCGCTCTTCGGCTAGCAGCGCCCGCTTCTCCAGAAGTGAGAGAGCGGGCCCGTCGAACTCGAGGTAAAGGGGAGAACGGATATGTCGACATCGACGTTCCAGAGCGGCCGCAGCGGCAAGGGAGACGCCTTCGTCTCCGATCGCGCCGGCTCGCTGCATGCGCTGGCCATGCGTCACAGCGCCCGGGCGCTGGCTCCGCTGGCGCTGATCGCGATCTGGCTCATCGTCGGATTGGTCGGCAAATCCTATGAGGCGGCGCGCGCCGAGATCGCGCGGCCTTTGCCGGCAATAGCGCTCATCGCCTTCATCGTCGTCGTCGCCTATCATGCGCGGCTCGGCATGGAGAACATCATCGAGGATTATGTTCACGACGACTCGCTCAAAGCGACGGCGTTGCTCATCAACAAATGGCTGGTGATCGCGATCGCCGCGGTCTGGACGCTCGCCATCATGATCATCGCCGCGCCGCGCTAGAGCGCTTTCCGATCGACCGGAATCGTTCGATCGATCAGAATTCGCTCCATATGAAAAAGCGAGATCGATTTCCGATCCAAATGGATCGGAAATTGATCTAAAAGCGGCTCGGGCGCTCTTTCGACGAGGATTTGGAATGGCTGCGAACGGCAAGACGACGATGAACATCGGTGGCAGGGCCTATCCGATCGTCGATCATACATTCGACGTCGTCGTCGTCGGCGCGGGCGGCGCGGGATTGCGCGCCGTCGTCGGCTGCGCCAAGGCGGGACTTTCCGCCGCCTGCGTCACGAAAGTGTTTCCGACGCGCTCGCATACTGTCGCGGCGCAGGGCGGCGTCGCCGCGGCGCTCGCCAATATGGGGCCGGACGATTGGAAATGGCACATGTACGACACCGTCAAGGGCTCCGATTGGCTCGGAGACCAGGACGCGATCGAATATCTGTGCCGCAACGCGCCTGAGGCAGTCTATGAGCTCGAGCATTGGGGCGTGCCCTTCTCGCGCACCGAGGATGGACGCATCTATCAGCGCCCCTTCGGCGGCATGACGACCGACTATGGCAAGGGGCCGCCGGCGCAGCGCACTTGCGCCGCCGCCGACCGCACCGGCCACGCGATGCTGCATACGCTCTACGGGCAGGCGCTGCGTCACGACACGCAATTCTTCGTCGAATATTTCGCGATCGATCTCATCGTCGATGCGGAGGGCGCCGTGCGCGGCGTCGTCTGCTTGAAGCTCGACGACGGCACGATCCATCGTTTCCGCGCCGCGCTCACCGTGCTGGCGACGGGCGGCTATGGCCGCACCTATCTCTCCGCGACATCGGCGCACACATGCACGGGCGACGGCGGCGGCATGGCGCTGCGCGCCGGCCTGCCGCTCCAGGATATGGAGTTCGTGCAATTCCATCCGACCGGCATTTATGGCGCGGGCTGCCTCATCACCGAGGGCGCGCGCGGCGAGGGCGGCTATCTGACCAATAGCGAGGGCGAGCGCTTCATGGAGCGCTATGCGCCTTCGGTGAAGGATCTCGCGCCGCGCGACATGGTCTCGCGCGCCATGACGGTGGAAATTCGCGAGGGCCGCGGCGTCGGCAAGGTGAAAGACCACATTCATCTGCATCTCGAGCATCTCGATCCCGCGATCCTGCACGAGCGTCTGCCGGGCATTTCCGAGAGCGCGAAGATTTTCGCCGGCGTCGATGTGACGCGCGAGCCTATTCCGGTGCTGCCGACGGTCCATTACAACATGGGCGGCATACCGACGAATTTTCACGGCGAGGCTCTGCGCCGCATCGGCGACAATCCCGACGTCGTCGTGCCGGGCCTCATGGCGATCGGCGAGGCGGCTTGCGTCTCGGTGCATGGCGCCAATCGGCTCGGCTCCAATTCGCTGGTCGATCTCGTCGTCTTCGGCCGCGCCGCGGGACTGCGCGCCGCCGAGGTGGTGAAGCCGGGGCAGGCGCAGCCGGAGCTGCCCGCCAATTCCGCCGAGCTCGCTCTGTCGCGCTTGGACGCGCGGCGCTTCGCCTCGGGCGCGATCGCGACGGCCGATCTGCGGCTGGAGATGCAGCGCGTGATGCAATCGCATTGCGCCGTCTATCGCGCCGGCGAGGTTTTGGCGGAAGGGTCGCAGGCGATCCATGCGGTGTGGGAGAAGAGCGCGGACGTCAAGGTCTCGGATCGCTCGCTGATCTGGAACTCCGATCTCGTCGAGACGCTGGAATACGACAATCTGATCGTGCAGGCGGTGGTGACGATGGATTCGGCGAAGAATCGCACAGAATCCCGCGGCGCCCATGCGCGCGAGGATTTTCCCAACCGCGACGACGGCGGATGGATGAAGCATACACTGTCGACGATCGACGAGGCCGCCAAGAGCGTGGCGATCGACTACCGCCCCGTGCACAGCTACACTCTGTCCGATGAGGTGGCTTATATAGAGCCGAAGGCGCGGGTGTATTGAGGGACGCGGTCGGCGGCTTCGACGCGGCATAGAATGCGAGTGGACAGATCATGGTCGAATTCGTCCTTCCCAAATCCTCCCGGCCCGTCGAGGGCAAGGTGTGGCCTCGCCCCGAGGGCGCGAGCCGCGTAAGGGAATTCCGCATCTATCGCTTCGATCCCGACGAGGCGTCGAACCCGCGCATAGACACTTATTTCGTCGATCTCGACGATTGCGGGCCGATGGTTCTGGACGCGATCATCTGGATCAAGAACCAGGTCGATCCGACGCTGACCTTCCGTCGCTCCTGCCGCGAGGGCATTTGCGGCTCCTGCGCGATGAACATCGACGGGCTCAACACGCTCGCCTGCACCAAGGGCATGGACGAGATCGAGGGCGCGATAAAGCTCTATCCTCTGCCGCATATGCCGGTGGTGAAGGATCTGGTGCCGGACCTCGCGGATTTCTACGCCCAGCACGCCGCGATCGAGCCCTGGCTGCAAACGGTGACGCCGGAGCCGGAGAAAGAATGGTTGCAGGCCCCCGACGACCGCCGCAAGTTGGATGGGCTCTATGAGTGCATTCTCTGCGCCTGCTGCTCCACCTCCTGTCCGAGCTATTGGTGGAACCGGGATCGGTTCTTGGGCCCGGCGGCGCTGCTGCAGGCCTATCGCTGGGTGGTGGACAGCCGCGACGAGGCGACAGCCGAGCGCGTCGCCTATATCGACGATACATTCCGGCTCTATCGCTGCCATACGATTCTGAACTGCTCCAACGCCTGTCCGAAGAGCCTTTTGCCGGGCACGGCCATCGCGGAGCTCAAAAATCTGGCGATCGCGCAGACGACCGGAGAATGAGCGAAGCCGAGCCGGTGCCGCAATGGCGCCCGACTCGGCGCGCAATCTCGCCTCGATCATGCCGCCGAGACGCCGGAACTTGTCTTTTTGCCGGCGCGGGGGCATTTTGGAGCACGATGCTCGAGGAGTAGCCGCCATGCGATTGCGCCCACTTCTTATGGTCGCCGCCGTTTTCGCCTTTTCATCCGCGCTTCCGCTCTCCGCGGGAGCGGAGGATACGTTCGACCCGAGCCGGCTGGACCTGTCCGCCGCCGGAACCGCCAAGGCGAAACCGAAGAAAAATAAACAGCAGCAGGCTGCGGCCGGTCAGGCCGCAGCGCCCGGCAAGCCGCCGGCCAAGGTCGAGAACCGCCAATTCGGCGAGCTCGAGGGCTGGTCGCCCGGCAAGTCTCCGCCCAAAAAGGAGAAAAAGGACGACGAAACGCCGCGTTTCGGCGGCCGCGCGCCGGTGAGCATGGGCAATAACGGCAATATGGCGGTCGGAATGCCCTTCTGAGAGGCCGAGCCTCGGCGCACAGCCGGACTCGCTCGCGATCCAGATGCGAAGCCGTCTGCGGGCCGCCTTCGGCCCGTAGGACGGCTTCGCCTGCTCGTTTCTCCCGGCTCGTTTCTCCCTGCTCGACAAAAGACGCGCCCGTCGGCATAAACGGGCGGAAAAGGAGTTCATATCCATGGGTTTCAAAGTCGCCGTCGCGGGCGCCACTGGCAATGTGGGCCGCGAAATGCTCGACATTCTGGCGGAGCGCCGCTTTCCGGTCTCGGAAGTCGTCGCCCTCGCCTCGTCGCGCTCCATCGGCACGGAAGTGTCGTTCGGCGACAAGATTCTCAAATGCCGCCATCTGGACACCTACGACTTCTCCGACACCGATATCTGCCTGATGTCGGCGGGCGGCGACGTCGCGCGCGAATGGGCGCCGCGCATCGGCGCGAAGGGCTGCGTCGTCATCGACAATAGCTCCGCCTGGCGCATGGACCCGGATGTTCCGCTCGTCGTGCCGGAGGTCAACGCCGCCGCCGCAGCGGGCTTCGCCAAGAAGAACATCATCGCCAATCCGAACTGCTCGACCGCGCAGCTGGTCGTGGCGCTGAAGCCGCTTCACGATGCGGCGAAGATCAAGCGCGTCGTCGTCTCGACCTATCAATCTGTGTCGGGCGCCGGCAAGGAGGGCATGGACGAGCTGTTCTCGCAGACGCGCTCCGTCTTCGTTTCCGATCCGATGGAATCGAAGAAATTCCCCAAGCGCATCGCCTTCAACCTCATTCCGCAGATCGACTCCTTCATGGAGGACGGCTTCACCAAGGAAGAGTGGAAGATGGTGGTGGAGACGAAGAAGATCCTCGACCCGAAGATCAAGCTCGTCGCGACCTGCGTGCGCGTGCCGGTGTTCATCGGCCATAGCGAGGCGATCAACATCGAGTTCGAGAATCCACTGTCGCCGGACGAGGCGCGCGACATTCTGCGCGAGGCGCCGGGCGTTCTCGTCATCGACAAGCACGAGCCCGGCGGCTACATCACGCCGCACGAGGCGGCGGGCGAGGACGCCACCTATGTCTCGCGCATCCGCGACGATCCGACCGTCGAGAACGGGCTGGTTCTGTGGTGCGTCTCCGACAATTTGCGCAAGGGCGCGGCGCTGAACGCGGTGCAGATCGCCGAGGTGCTGGTCAATCGCAAGCTGATCACGCCGAAGCAGAAGGCGGCGTGAGGCCGTCGACGCTCGGGCGTCGCCAGAGCAGGTTTTCCAGCATCCGCGCGACCGAGTCGCGCGGACGCCATTCTCGGTAACTCCCGCAATTCTCGTAATCCGATTCCTATTCTCAGGCTCTCTGGACAGGCTCGATTCACCCTCTTACGATAGTTGCATCGATAGGAGAATCGTAATGCCTCGCAAGGACACGGCGACGCTTTCGTCGAAATTCCAGATTTCCATCCCCAAGGCGGTGCGGAATGCACGGCGCTGGAAAGCCGGGCAGGAATTCGCCTTCGTTCCGAAGGGCGAAGGCGTGCTGCTCGTCCCGGTGCCGAAGCCCGAGGATTTGGTCGGCTTGGCGCGAGGCGCGAAGCCGGAGGACTATCGCGACCGAACCGATCGCTTCTGATGCGGCTTGTCGATACTTCGGCTTGGATCGAGTGGCTTATCGATTCGCCCGTGGGAAAGACAATCGGCGCCGAGCTTCCCGGGCGGGAGCAATGGCTGGTCCCCACCATCATCCAACTCGAATTAGCAAAATGGCTGACGCGAAACGTCGGCGAAGACGAGGCTGATCAGGCGATCGCCTTTACGCAGACATGCCGGATCGCCGATCTCGACACCGCGATCGCGCTGGCCGCCGCCGATCTCTGTATTCAGCGCAGATTGGCGACGGCGGACGCCATCGTCTACGCGACGGCACGCGCTCACGGCGCTGATCTTCTGACCTGCGACCGCCATTTCGACGGATTGCCCGGTGTTCGTTTCTTTCCGAAATCAAGCGGCTGAGCGCCGAATCCTCAGTCGACGAGCGATGCGTCGAAACTCCGCAATTCGTATCATGTCGCCGTAATCCCGACCTACATCTCGCGCATCCGCGACGATCCGAGCGTCGAGAACTCCGACAATCTGCGCAAGGGCGCGGCGCAGATCGCCGAGGCGCTGGTCAATCGCAAGCTGATCACGCCGAAGCAGAAGGCGGCTTGAACGCGCGGCTCTTGCGCGGGACGAGCGGGGCGGGGGCGTCGATCTGCAACGCGGCGGCGCCCGGCGCCAGCGCCCGCGTCGCCTCGTCGACGCTGCGAAAGAGCCGCCCTTCGCCGAGCGTCCTCATCACGCCATAGCGCGCGAGCGCCTGATGCGCGCGCACGGATTCGAGCCGCGCGATCGCGAAATCCGCGCCCGCCGCGCGGCAATCCAGGATCGCATCGTTCAAAATGCGCGCCGCCGTGTAATCGATCTCGACGATATTGCTCGCCTCCAGCACGACGAGCGCGGGCTTCTCCGCCTCGGCCTCGATCGCCTCGCGCAGATCGCGCTGGAAACCATAGGCGTTGAGGAAAGAGAGCGGCGCCTGAAAGGCCGCGACCAGCACGCCCTCCAGCCTTTCGCCGCAGGGCTCGGCCGCATCGGTGGAGCAGGGCCACCAGACCGAGCTTCCCGGCACGCGCGCGAAAGTGATGAGGCGCGAGCGCGTCGTCGTCCACACGCCATGCAGCAGCGACGCCAATATCGACAGCGACACGCCGGTCTGCACCGGCAGCGCGACGACGGCGGCCATGGTCAGCGCGACCAATGCGAATTCGCCGCGCGTCTTCGAATAAATGTCGCGCATCACATGCAGGCGGAAAATGCGTGCGGCGATAAACAGCAGCACACCGGCGAGCGCGGCGTTGGGCACATGCTCGAGCAGCGCGGCGCCGAACAGCAGCAACGCCACAATGACCAGCGCCGCGAAAATGGAGGAGAGCTGCGAGCGTCCGCCGGTCGAGGTGACGATCGCCGTGCGCGGCGGCGATGCGTCGACGGAGAAAGCGCCGACGAGGCCGGCGAGCAGGCAGCCGGCGCCGACGCCGAGATAGTCGCGATCGACATCGGGCGCGCGTCCTTCCTCATTGGGAAAGGAGCGCGAGGTCGCCGCCGTCTGCACCATGATGACCACCGCGATGATGATCGCGAGTCCGACGATATGGGGAATGTCGGCGGCGGCGATCTCCGGAAAGCGCGGATGCGGAAACTCCGTCGAGACGGCGCCGAGCACGGCGACGCCGCGCGCCTCGAGATCGAAATAGCGCACGGCGAAAGCGGAGCCGGCGAGCGCGACCAGCGCGGCTGGCAGCTTCGGGCTGATCTTCTCGCCGATGACGATGGTCGCGAGCGAGGCGACGCCGATGGCGACGGTGACGGGGTCGACGTCGCGCCAATGTTTCGCCATTTGGTCGACGCGGTAGAATTCGCCGCCCTCGACGCTCGGCAGGCCGAGCAGAGCGGGAAGCTGCGAGATCAGAATGTGGATGGAAATGCCGGCGAGAAAGCCGGTCGTCACCGGAACCGAGAGGAGATCGGCGATCCAGCCGGCGCGCAGCACATAGCCGAGAATCAGAATGCCGCCGACGAGCAGAGCGAGGAAGGAGGCGAGCGCCATGAATTGCGGCGAGCCGCGCGTCGCCAGCAAAGCGAGAGCGCCGGCGAAGATCGGCGCGATCGTCGAATCCGCGCCGCTGGAGAGGAAGCGATTGGAGCCGAAGGCGGCGAAGGCGAGCGAGCCGGCGAGAAAGGCGAAGAAGCCGATCTGCGGCGGAAAGCCGGCGAGCCGCGCCGTGGCCATCTGCTCCGGTATGGCGATGGCCGCCAGCGTCAGCCCGGCGGCGAGATCATAGCGCCAGACGGCCCGAGGCAGGGACGAGAAGATCGGCCAGGAGCGTTGCTGCGGCGTGGGGTGCGGCATGGGGGCGTGATCCGAGGCGATGCTGTCCCTAATCTAGGGCGTGACGCTCGATCTGTCATTGCGTGGCCGTGTCAGGAATGCTGACACGGCCACTTCCCGATGCTAGCTTTTTCAGCGGATGCCGAGAGGGTTTTCGAAAATGGGCGGACCTGCTCGAAATGCGGCGGCGCTTCGTCTGGCGGCGAAATATGTCTGGGGAACTCCGCCGGAGATCGTCGTCTCCAGCGGCTTGCGCGGGCTCGTCGTCAATGTGATGGAGCTCGGCGCTTGGGAGGACGCCCATGAATTGCTCGAGCTGGTCGGGCCGGACTTGTTCGTCGACGTGCTCGAATCGCCGCCGCCGGGCGTAATCTCGAATCGATCGCTGGCGTTTTGGCATCGCCGACTTGGCCGCGAGGGTGCGCCGCCCAAGTCTCGAAAGAGATTCGCGTGAGGGGGCGCTCATGCTGACGCCTCTGCTCGACGCATTGCCGGCGGCTCAGCGCGGCCTCTGGTCTTTGCTCGCGCGGATTCCTCGCCATTATGCGCTCTATGGCGGCACTGCGATCGCGCTTCGTCTCGGGCATCGCACGTCGGTCGATTTCCATTTTTTCTCGGATGTTCCACTGGACGACGCCGCCAAGAGCGCGCTCCTCGACGTTTTGCATGGTCTCGGTCGCGTTTCCGTGCTGCAAAACGACAAGAATACATTGACCGTGAGCGTTTCGCGGGACGACCAGCCAGTGAAACTGTCTTTCTTCGGCGGGATGTCGAACGGCCGTGTGGGCGAGCCCGAAAAGACCGCCGACGATGTTCTATGCGTCGCTTCCTTCGACGATCTGCTCGCCCATAAGCTGAAAGTGATTCACGATCGAGCGGAGGGGAGGGACTATCAGGATATCGCTGCGATGCTGGAGAGGGGACAGAACCTCGCGCGCGGCCTCGCTGCGGTCAAATCCTTGTTCGGCTCGGCGGTCCCCGTGATGATCACCGTGAAAGCTTTGTCCTATTTCGATGACGTGAACGAGCCCTGGCGCGTGACCGACGATATGAAGGCGACGATTTCCTCGGTGATCGAACGGCTTCCCCTACAATGGGACGAGGCGCCGATCTTGTCGCATGCGCTCGGTTGCGGATGCGCCGATTAGAGCGTCGTGACGAAGCGATCCCGACGGATCGCTTCGTCACGATGACGTTCAGAACGCCCATTTCATGCCGGCATAGACCGCGCGGCCATAGCCCGGATAGAAGGCCGCCGGATTCGACGCGCGCGCGTCGATGACCGTCGTCACATCGCTGATGTATCGCCGATCGGCGAGATTGCGCGCGTCGACATAGACGGTCAGTCCGTAAGGCAGCTTCATGCCCGCTTGCATGCCGATCAGCACATAGCCCGGCGTCTGCAGCGTATGCATATAGTCGACATAAGAGCCCTCCGGGACCCAGTCGATCGACGGCGCGAGATAGAAGCCATCCGGCCGGCTATAGGCGAGCGTCGTGCGCAGCACATGGCGCGGAATTCCGGCCAGCGGATTGTTTCCGTAATTGGCGTCATTCACGAAACGGAAGTCGCTCCAGGTCCAAACCTGCGTGAGCTTCAGGAGGTCATCCGCGCCCGGCGCGGTGATGTCGCGCCAGAGATCGACGCTGCCGGCGAATTCGACGCCTTGATGCATGGTGCGCTTGGCGTTGAAGGTCGTCGCCGGAACGCCCGCGCCGGGATTGGTGTTGAACTTCAACAGCTCGTCTTGCAGCTCGGAGTGATAATAGGTCACGTCCCAGGAGAAGCGGTCCCATTTGCCGCGCGAGCCGATCTCGCCGGTCCAGGCCTTTTGCGAGGCGAGCGGCGTGAAGGAAGCGCCGGGCGTCGGCGGGAAGAAGCCCTGCGTCAGATCGACGAAGTCGGGAACGTCGCGGCTGCCGGTCATATCGGCGAAGAATAGAATATCCGGCGTCGGCTGGAACATCAGGCCGACCTTCGGATCGATCCCGCGATAATTCTTCTCCGTATGGCTGGTCAGCGGCTCATAGGGAATTCCGCCCATTGCGGAATAGCGTCGATCGTCGCTGAATATTTTCGCGCCGAGCATGAGAGCGAGCTGCGGCGCGAGATAGAAGCGATCCTCGAAATAGGCCTCGAGATTGAGCGCCGCCATGCGGTTGTTGCGGATCTGGGCGCTGATCCCCGGATTGATGAAGGTTCCGCAAAAGCCGAAGCAGGAGCCGGCGGCGCCGAATTGCGCGAGGCCGTTGAAGGAATAGGGCGGGAAGGAATAGGCCGCATTGGCGAAATTGGCCGGTATCGCGCCATAGGGATTGAATTTCGCGCCATTGTAATTGGAATACCAATTGTCGGTGGAGCCGCGGCCCCAGACGCGCCCGCCGACCGTGAGCTCGTTTCTATGGCCGGCGATCTCGAATTTCGAGGTGAGCTTGGGCGCGAAGCCCCAGCTCTCACCCTCCTGCTCGATGACGACGAAAATCGGATGATAGAGGTAATTGTGGACGAACCAGCTGTCGACGTCGATGCGGCCGATGTCCGTCTCGATCGTCGTCTTGTTGGAGATGCGCTGGTTGCGGACATTGCGCTGCTGATCGGCGCCGAAGCCGTCCGCGCCGAAGCCGGCGATATAGGGCAGCGTCGCGAGCGTCGGATTCGTGCGCGCATTGTTCAGCGTCAGCGTGCCGGGCAATTGCTGATTGGTGTCGTAGACGCCGAAGTAGAATCGCGTCTCGATATTATTGGAGAAGCGATAGCCGATATTGCCGTTGATCTGCACATAGTCGGATTGCGAATGGGTGCGGAACCCGTCCGAATGCGAGAAGGTTCCGTTGACGAGGAAGTCGAAGTCGCCGATGATTCGCGAGACTTGCGCCTGGCCGCGGATGGAGCCGAAGCTGCCGCCGTCGATCGCTACGATATTCGGCGCGAGCGCCGTGCGCGCGGTGGGCGAGACGAAATTGATCGCGCCGCCCAATGTCGAGGAGCCGAAGGCGAGCGCATTGCCGCCCTTATAGACCTCGATCGAACGGAAATATTTGGGGTCGATCTGATAGAAATCGCCGCCGCCGTCGGCGTAGTTCATCGGTATGCCGTCCTGCAGCAGCTCGAAGCCGCGCAGATGATAATCGCGCGTGAGGTTCGAGCCGCGCATGGAGACGCGCAGCTCCTGCCCATAGCGCGTGTCGACGAAGACGCCGGGAACATCCTTCAACGCGTCGCGCAGATCGGCGATATGGCGCGTCTGCATTTGCGGCGAGGCGGCGTCGACGAAGGCGACCGAGCCGACGGTCTGCTCGATGCGGCGCTTCTGCTCGGCGACGGCGGGAACGGTGAGCGAGCCGCTCTGCCGCGCGGCGGTCGGGGAGGGCGCGTCGGCGCCGATGTCGATGGGCGGCAGCGCCGATTGCGCGAAGGCGGCCGGGGCGGCGAGAAAGAGCGCGCCGGCGGCGACGCCGCGCGAGAGAAGCGTGCGATACATGGGATATCTCCTGGGACGGCGTCGCGCCGTTCGAAGCGGAAAAAGGGCGCGGCTCGGCCGCGCGGTCGGTTCGGTCAGGAGAGGCGGGGCGGCGCGCGCGATGACCAGGATGTCGTCCAGCCGATCGGCGCTCGGCGCGGATGGTCGGCGGCCGGCCAGATCGGCGTCGCGTGAGCGTCCGCGCCGATCTCGGCGACGATGAAGGAGCCGATGACGGCGACGCTGTCGCGGGCGCTGCATTCGCAGAGCAGGCAGCAATGGGAATGCGCGCCTTCGCCGGCGGGCGCGGGACGATGATCCTGCGCCTCGCAATTGGGCGCGGCGACGGCGACCTCCGCGCTGGCGCTCGTCGCGAGAGCGAGAGGCGCGGCGGCGAGCAGCAATTGCAGCAGCAGCGGCAGGACAGCGAGCAGCGCGACCAAGGCCCGCAGGGCGCGCGGCGGCGTTGTGTCGCGACGTGCTCGGCTCATCTGCTTCGCCTGGATCATCCGCCTCTCGCGCCGCGCGAACCGCGATGCGGTTCGGCTTTCATGTATTGGTAACCGACCAATATTTTTGTGACAAGCCGCAGAGGCGGCCGGTTCCCTCTTGGTCGGTCGATTCCCGAAGGTTGTGGCCTTCGGGACACAGTCACGCGCGTCCGAGCCGCAATCCGGCCGCGAAGGATTCGATTGCGACGGCGACGACATCCGGCTGATCGACCGCCACGAAATGACGGGAGCCGCGCAACAGCGTCACCGCGCTTTTCGGCGCATCGGCGAGCAGCCCGGCGTAAAAGGCCGAGATATTTTCGTCGGCGCGGCCTGCGAGATAGGAGTCGGTCGCCGCGAGAGCGAGCAGCGGAGCCGTGAGCCGCGCCAGCTCCGGCCGCAGATCGGCGGAGAGCATCTCGACCACATAAGCGGCTGTCGCGCCGGGATCGCTGCGCGCCGCGCGCTCGGCGAAATGGTCCGCCCGCCGGGGATCGTTCATGCGTGCGGCGAGAAAGGCGCGCAGCGTCGCGCGAAAGCGCGCCGGATCGCCGGCCCCGACGGCGAATTGCTCGGCGAGACGCTTCGCGGCGGCGGCGCGCGCCTCGGCGTCGGCTCCGGCGAGGGCGGGGAAGACGGGATAGCCGTCCAGCGTGACGACGCCGCCGATCTGCTCCGGCCGCAGCAGCGCCGCTCGCAGCGCCACGAAGGCGCCGAGGCTGTGGCCGACGAGGATGGGGCGCTCCAGCCGGCGCTCTGCGACATAGGCGGCGATGTCGGCGGCGACGCGCGCGATCATCGGCGCCGCGATCGGCGGACGGCCGTCGAAGCCCGGCAGCGTCATGGCGTGAATCGAGAAGCGCGGGGCGAGGCGGCGGGCGATGTCGTCGAGCGCCCAGGCGCCGCAGGCGAGGCCGGGGATCAGCAGCAGCGGATCGCCGGCGCCGCTCTCCTCGATGGAGAGAACGCCGAACGCCCGCCCGGCTCCGGCGACTGCCGGTTGGGCCGTGGCGGCGAGGAGGCTGGCGCCGGCGATCAGCGCGCGTCGGGTCAGCGGCATCAGGGAATCGGGTGGTGGTGCGGATCGAGCGGCGTATGGCCGCCGGCGCTGTCCACGGCGACGACGCCGTCGAAGCGCGACATGCGCTCGAGCAGGGCGGGGGAGAGCCGGCGCTCGGCCGTCGCCAGCGAGGCGGCCAGAGCCTCGGCCCGCGGCCGCGCGAGGCCGAGCTTTTCCAGCGCGGCGCTCTGCTTCAGCGCGTCGCCGGCGCAGAGCGAAATCTCCCATTTGCCATCCTTGCGGCGCAGCAGCGCGCGCCCGCCGAGCTCGCCCTGCGCCCAATCGGCGATGGCGATGTCGCCGTCGAGGATGATCGGATCGACGGCCAGCGGCGCATCCGGACGGTCGAAGCTCTGCATGAGCAGATGTTTCACCGCCGTTTCGTCCTCGACGCTCCCCGCGGCGCCGACGCCCGGGCCCGACAGGAGGACGAATAGCGCCGCGCCGAGCCGGCTTCGCCGAAGAAGTCTCATTTTGTCCCCCATCGCCTTTTTCGCGAGGAATTGGTAATCTACCAATTCACGAATGACAAGAGCGATGCGGTCAGGCCGAAAAGATGGAGCGCGCAGGCCTCGGCATTGCCCAAACGAGCGGGTTATTGGTAGGGAGCCGAGTTCTTTGCGCGGAAGAAATGTGCGCCCGGAAGAAATGCGCGCCCGGAAGAAATGTCGCGCCCTGAAAGAAAAGCAGTGACGGCCGAAATCAGCGTCAGACAGCGGATCTTGAACGCCGCGCTCGACATCGTCGAAACGGACGGCGTCGAGGCGCTCACCCAGCCGCGCGTCGCCAAGGCCGCGGGCGTGCGGCAGTCGCACCTCACCTATTATTTCCCGCGCAAGGCGGATCTCTTCGTCGCGCTTCTGCAAGCGTCTCACGAGCGCGCCTCCCACGACCGCGCCGAGCGCGACCCGGCCGGAGCAGAGTCGGAGGATGTCCTCGATGCGCTGCGCAATCTGATGCTGGGCCGGGGGCGGATGCGCTTTTTTCTCGCCATTGTTTTGGGCGCGAGCCAGGAGGAGGAGCTGCGCCCCATCCTCGCCGCCCATGCGCAGGGGTTGACGCGCCGCGTCGCCGCCTATTTCGGGCGTGAGGCGGATGATCCGGCGGCGGCGGGCTTCGTCGACCGGCTGCGCGGCCTCGGTCTGCGGGCGCTGCTCGAGCCCGGATTGGCAGAGATGGAGAGGGACGAGTTGGAGCGGCTCGCCGCCGAATTCGGCCTCGTCCGCCGCAAGAATTGACGCGCTGCGGCAACGATGCCCGCGTGTGGCGCTTGACGAGCCTTGCTGCAAAATGCTCAACGTGCGCGAGCGGCGTCCGCCGGCGCCGATGAGCACGACCAATCAGGAGAACGATATGACGACGGAGATCGTGATCGTTTCCGCGGCGCGCACCGCTGTGGGATCGTTCAATGGGGCTTTCGGCTCGACGCCTGCCCATGAGCTGGGCGCGGTCGCCGTGAAAGCCGCCATCGAGCGCGCCAAATTGGAGGCCGCCGACGTCGACGAGGTCATACTGGGCCAGGTGCTCGGCGCCGCGCAGGGGCAAAATCCCGCGCGCCAGGCCGCCATCAAGGCCGGCGTGCCGCAGGACAAGACCGCCTTCGGCGTCAATCAAGTGTGCGGCTCCGGCCTGCGCGCCGTGGCGCTCGCCGCCCAGCAGATCCAGGCCGGCGACGCGACGATCATCGTCGCGGGCGGTCAGGAATCCATGTCGCTGTCGCAGCATTCGGCTCACATGCGCGCCGGCACCAAGATGGGTGACGTGAAATTCGTCGACACGATGATCGTCGACGGCCTCACCGACGCTTTCAATAATTATCACATGGGCATCACGGCGGAGAACGTCGCGGCCAAGTGGCAGATCAGCCGCGCCGAGCAGGACGCTTTCGCCGTCGCCTCGCAGAACAAGGCCGAGGCGGCGCAGAAGGCCGGCAAGTTCAAGGACGAGATCGTCCCCTTCAACGTCTCCACCCGCAAGGGCGATGTGATCGTCGACCAGGACGAATACATCAAGCATGGCGTGACGCTCGAGGGCGTCGCCAAGCTGAAGCCCGCCTTCATCAAGGAGGGTACGGTGACGGCGGCCAACGCCTCCGGCCTCAATGACGGCGCGGCGGCGCTCGTCATCATGACGGCGGCCGAGGCGGCCAGGCGCGGCCTCACGCCGCTCGCCCGCATCGCCTCCTGGGCGACCGCCGGCGTCGATCCGTCGATCATGGGCTCCGGCCCCATCCCGGCGTCGCGCAAGGCGCTGGAGAAGGCCGGCTGGAAAATCTCCGACCTCGATCTCATCGAGGCCAATGAGGCTTTCGCGGCGCAGGCGCTGGCCGTGAACAAGGACCTCGGCTGGGATCCCTCGATCGTGAACGTCAATGGCGGCGCGATCGCCATCGGCCATCCGATCGGCGCCTCGGGCGCCCGCGTGCTGACGACGCTGCTCTACGAGCTCGGCCGTCGCGGCGGCAAGCGCGGCCTCGCCACGCTCTGCATCGGCGGCGGCATGGGCATCGCCCTGACGATCGAGCGCTAAATATGGACCGCGGGCCTTCAGGCCCGCATTCGGGGCTGCGAGCCTGAAGGCTCGCAGTCCAATTCTTCGAAAATTCGATGGAGGAGGAAGAGGTGGGCAGAACAGCGGTTGTGACGGGCGGCACGCGCGGCATCGGCGAGGCGATCTCCAAGGCGTTGAAGGCGGCCGGCTATAATGTCGCCGCGACCTACGCCGGCAATGACGAGGCGGCGAGCAAGTTCAAGGCCGAGACCGGCATTCCGGTCTATAAGTTCGACGTGTCGGACTATGACGCCAGCGCCGCCGCCCTCGCGCAGATCGAGGCGGATCTCGGCCCGGTCGAGATTCTCGTCAACAACGCCGGCATCACCAAGGATCGCCTGTTCCACAAGATGGAGCTGGCGCAATGGCGCGCGGTGATCGACACCAACCTCAACTCGCTGTTCAACGTCACCCGTCCGGTCATCAACGGCATGCGTGATCGCGGCTTCGGCCGCATCATCGTCATCTCGTCGATCAATGGCCAGAAGGGCCAAGCCGGCCAGACCAATTACTCGGCGTCCAAGGCCGGCGACATCGGCTTCGTCAAGGCGCTGGCGCAGGAGAGCGCCGCCAAGGGCGTCACCGTCAACGCCATCGCGCCCGGCTATATCGCCACCGAGATGGTGAAGGCCGTGCCGCAGGACGTGCTCGACAAGCACATCATTCCCTATATCGCGGTCGGTCGCCTCGGCGAGCCGGAGGAGATCGCGCGGGCCGTGGTGTTCCTCGCCTCCGACGACGCCGGCTTCATGACCGGCTCGACGCTGACGATCAACGGCGGCCAGTATCTGACCTGACCTCTCGCTCGGGCGGGTTTCGAGCGATCGAAACCCGCTCATAGACATATTTGATCGGGGCGTCGTCCGCATTCGCGCGACGCCCCGTTTCATCGGTCGCGCGACGCAGCCGGCGAGGGCCTTCTCACGCTCCGTCGGAGGGCTCCTCGAGCCGGTCGTCCGCGAGCGGCAGGGTGAAGCTCAGCCTCGCGCCGCCGCCGGGATTCTGCTCCGCCCAAAGCGTCCCATAATGGGCCTCCACGATCGCGCGAGAGACCGGCAGGCCGACGCCGAGTCCATGCGTCTTGGTCGTGATGAAGGGCTCGAACAGCACATTCACCACATCCTCCGACAGGCCTGCGCCGCTGTCGACGATATCGGTGCGGATCATGCCGCCCTCGATGAGGCGGGTCGAGATGAGCAGCTCGCGCTTCTCGGCGCCGTGCATCGCCTCTATGGCGTTGCGCTTCAGATTGACCAGCACCTGACGAATCTGAATGCGGTCGACGATGACGCAATCATCCGCCGCCTCGAGATCGAGCGTGGTGACGACCTTGACATTGCTGCGCGCCATATCGGTGAAGGCGCAGGCGTCGCGGATGATGTCGTGCAGCCGCTGCATCGTCTTGTCGGGCTCGGCGCGGGTGACGAAGCCGCGCAAATGGCTGATGATCTGCGCCGCGCGCGTCACCTGCGCGACGGCGCTGTCCAGGATCGCCTCTAGGTCCGTCGGCTCCGCCGCGCCGCGCCGCAGCACGCGTCGCGCGGCGCTGAGATAGGTGGCGATGGCCGAGAGCGGCTGATTGATCTCATGCGCGACGCTCGCCGCCATCTGCGCCATCAGATCGAGACGGTCGGCGCGCAGCTTGCTCATCTGCGCCTCGGCCCGGCGACGATCGGTGAGGTCGCGCAGGAACAGAACGAACAGCCGATCGCCATCCTCCGCGGTTTCGCTGATCGAGAGCTCCAGCGGAAACGCCGAGCCGTCCTTGCGGCGGCCGAGGCGCTCGGGGTCGGCGTCGGCGGGCGCGGTCTCGTCGGCGTGGAGCGGCGCGAGACGCGCGTCGCGCAGCGGCTCGGAGAACAGAATGTCGACCGACAGCCCGATCGCCTCCCCCGCCGCACGGCCGAAGAGCCGTGTCGCCGCGGAATTCAGGGCCTGAATGACGCCCTTCTCGTCGATGATGACGATCGCGTCGACGGCGCCTTCGACGATCGCGCGCAGGCGCGCCTCGCCGGTCCGGCGCTCCTGCTCGGCGCGCGACTTCTCGCTGAGATCGGTGATCATGACGGCGTAGCCGTAGAGATTGTCGGCGTCGTCGCGGAGCGCGGCGATCCGTTCCTCGGCGGGGAAGACCGAGCCGTCCCGGCGCCGCAGGGCGTCCTGGCGCTTGACGATTCCGTGCTCCGAGACGGAATCCGGCAGCGCGTCGTCTTGCGCATCGGGATGGAGGATCGACAGACGGCGGCCGAGAATCTCGTCATGGAGCCAGCCGGTGATGCGCGCCGCCGCCGCGCTCCAGGCGACGATGCGTCCTTGCGGGTCCAGCGTCAAAATCGCCGAGTCCGGCGCCCCTTGGGCGAGCAGATGGAAATGCTCCTCGCTCTGGCGCAGCGCCTTGCGCGCGCGCTCATAGTCGAGGCTCTTGATCGTCTCCCAGCGGCCGCCGCGACGGATCAGCGCGAACTCGTGGCGGGCGATGACCTCGACGATCTCCGCGGCGCCGATCATCCGCAGTGAATAAGAGCAGAGCGTCAGCATCCGGTGGGAGTCGTGCAGGGCTCCGAGGCCCTTCTCATAGGCCATGATGAGCGGCCAGTCGCCGGCGTCGTGCTCGAAGGCGTTGCCGTTGGCGCGCAAACCGTCGAAACCGTCGCGCAGGGCTGCGTCATAGAAGGCCCGCCAATCGCCCAACAGCTGCTCGCCATTCATCTCTCCGGTACGAAGATACCACTCCTCACAAGAGACGATATCGATGCGGCGGCCGGCGAGATCGGCCTCGAGATCGGGAACGAGCAGCGACAGGCGCGCTTTTGCGGCGGCCACCGTCAATGGCGGGGAGGCGATCCACAGGCAGCGCTCATTGGCGCCGAGCCCGGCCGCGAAATAGGGCGCGACAATGTCGAGAAGATCGTCGACAGTCTCATAAAACTGGCAGAAATGCGTGCCCCACGGCAAATCTCCCGCGCCCTCTATGCCGGAAGGACGCGACAGCCGCTCGCTCCGCGACCGAAGAGTCACGAATTCCGTCGCGGTCTCTGCCTGCATTTATTTATTCCAGTATAGACCGCCGCCGTCTCCGGTCCGCAGGGCGCGAGCCCACTCGCCTTCGATCCGCCAATCGGATGGGACCAAATGCGAGCATTGCCAAAATGGGACAATGCTTCGCCGTCACCTGTGCCGGATCAAGAAACGCGCCACGGACGTCGCGTCCCGAAACGGAGCGAATATGTCCCGCTCTCAGTGGCCGGCGGCGCTGCGCGCGGCGACCACCTCATGCGCCTGCCGGCCGACCATCTCGGTGAGATGATCGAAGGACGCCTGGTAAAATCCGGCGCCCGAGGTGGCCGAGCGCAGCTCGACGATGAGATCGCCGATCTCGGCCTCGGGAATGAGCGCGTCGAGCTCGTCCCAGCCATCCCAGTCCGGGCGCGGTCCGAAGCCCAATATCTGCCCGCGTCGGGCGGAAACGATGCCCGTGGCGCGCGAAACCGCCTCGCTGGGCGCGAAAATCGCCACGCTGAGCATGGGCTCGAGCAGCACCGGCTCCGCCTTGCCCAGCGCCTCGGCCATTCCGATCCGCGCCGCCGTGCGGAACGCCATGTCCGAGGAATCGACGCTGTGATAGGAGCCGTCGACGAGGACGGCCTCCACATCGACGACGGGGAAGCCGAGCGGACCGCGCGTCAGCGCGTCCCGGCAGCCGACTTCGACCGAGGAGAAGTATTGTTTTGGCACAGTTCCGCCGTGGACCCGCTCGGCGAAAGCGAAACCTTCGCCGCGCTGCCGCGGCGCCACCTCCAGCACCACATCGCCGAACTGGCCATGGCCGCCCGACTGCTTCTTGTGGCGTCCGCGCACGGCGACCGGATGGCGGATCGTCTCCTTATAGCCGACGGCGGGCGCATGGGTGGAGACGGTCACCCCATAGCGCGACGCGAGGCGCTCCAGCGCGACGCGAATATGCATCTCGCCCTGGCCGAGCAGCTTCATCTCGCCGAGCGCCTGGTCATGGGCGAAGACGAGCGAGGGGTCCTCGTCGATGAGCTTGGCCAGAGCGGCGGCGAGACGCATCTCGTCCTTGCGGTCGCCGACCGAGAGCGCCAGCGCATAGACCGGCCCCGGCGCGGCGATCGGCGCCGGGGCCGCGGGGGCGCCAGCGCGGGCGTCCTGGATCGCATCGCCGGCGGCGACGTCGTCGAGGCGGCCGAAAGCGACCGTGTCGCCGGCTTCCGCTTTCGCCTGCCGCGTCGTCGTGGCGCCGAGCAATGACGACACGCCGCTGATTTTCTCCTCGGCGCCGGAGGAGCCCATGACGGACTGTCCATCGGAGAAGGAGCCGCGCAGCACGCGCGCGAGCGAGAGCTTGCCGCCATGCAGCGTATGAACCGAGCGAAACACATGCGCCAGGGCGGGCCCGGTCTCGGCGACGCCGAGCCGCGCCCGTGTCGCAGCGACGCTCGGCGCCTCATGGCGCAACGCCTTGAGCAGCCGCGTCACGCCGGCGCCGCGTTCCGCCGCGCCGATGAAGACCGGTGCGACATGGCCGAAGCGCAGCTCCTTGGCGAGATCGTCGAAAATCTGGTCGCGCGGCGGCTCGATATCGGTGAGCAGCTCCTCCATCAGCGCATCGTCATAATCGGCGAGCCGCTCCAGCATGGAGTAGCGCGCCTCTTTTTCCGAGGGCGCTTCGCCGGCTGGCATGTCGACGACCTCGGAGGGCGCATGCTCGCGATAGACATAGGCGCGCTCCAGAGCGAGATCGATGAAGCCGACCGCAATGCCATTGTTCCACAGCGGGATCTGCCGCAGCAACAAGGGCGTGCGCGAGGCCGACTGGAGAAGCGCGAGAGAATCGCGCAGATTTCCCGCTGCGGCGTCGATCTTGTTCAGGAACAGAAAATGCGGAACGCGCGCCTCCTCCACCGCGCGCAGGACGAGCTGCAGCGCCGGCAGCTTGCGCGGATCGGAATCGGCGACGACGATCGCGGCGTCGGCGACAGAGAGAACGCGGCGCTGCTCATGCGCGAATTCGACCGAGCCGGGACAATCGACGAATGTGTAGCGGTCGCCGAGATAGTCGGCGCGGCCGACGTTGCATTCGACGCTCATCGCATGGGCGCGCGCTTCCGGCGAAGCGTCGCCGACGCTGGTGCCGTCGCGCACGAAGCCTTGCCGCTGCACGGCGCCGCAGCGGGCGAGCAGACATTCGAACAAGCTCGTCTTGCCGCTCTGAAAGGGGCCGACAAGCGCGATCAGTCGCGCGCCTTCGGCTCGCGCCGCGCCGGACGTTCTCGTTTCACTCATGTCCCGCTCCCGTTCCCGGCGCCGGCGAGTGGAAACCTGTCGGCTCCGTCGAGGTTGATGCTCCCACCACATGGGCTCGCGCGCAAGCGACGAAAAGTGCTGCGGCGCCGCAGTGGCGCGCGCAACGCAAGCTAAAGGGGAAGCGGTCGGGGGCGATGCGGGCCGGCGCCGCTCCACTCCGCCCATCGCCCGTGAAAATCCGCGCGGCCGAGCGCAAAGCTCTCGCCGCCGGGCCAGAGCGTCAGTGTGAGCGCGGCGGAGCGCGTGTCGCCGTCCGCCTCCATCTGCAACAGGGCGAGCGGCGTCTCGCGCGTCGCCGAGGCTCCCGCGGCCTCGAGCGCCGCCATGGCGCAGCGCTTCGTCGCCAGCGGCAGATATTGCCAGACGACGGTGTGATAGACGAAGCGCGCGACGCTTCGCGCAGGCGGCGTCGAAAGACGCGCGGCGAGCCAGTCGCCGGCGTCGGCGCGCTCGACGCGCTCGCGATGCGCCGCCGCGAGGGCGAGCGCTGTCTCCATGCGGGCGAGACGTTCGGCTTGATCCGGCCAGACATAGGCGAGCAGCCGCGCGCGATGGTCCGCGTCGCCGGGATCGAGCGGATCGACGTCGCAACCCGCGCGCGCGACGATCCGCAATGCGGCGTCGAGCGCAGGCGCCGCGCCGCGCCAATCGCAGGAGAGGCGAAGCGCCGCCGATCGCGCGCCGAAAGCGCCGCCGCGAAGGTCATAGGCATAGCGATCGAAATGCAGATTGAGGCCGGCGCTGGCGCCGATCTCGAATGTCTCCAACGGCAGGCCCGTCGCTGCGGCGACGATCAGCGCGCCGCCCAGAACGACGCTGGAGCGCCCCGCTTCATTGGTCTGCGGCGGGCGAACGAGAAAGCCCGCGAGAAAATCGTCATGCGTCTCGATCGCGCGCGCGATCTCACTTGCGAGCGCCGCTGCGTCGAACGCATTGGGCGGATAGGCGGCCGCGAGTCCGGGTGCTTCGCCCGATCGCGCGAGAAAATGCAGCGCGCCGGCCGCGCGCAGCGCCAGCGCATCGGCCTTGGCGCGCGCGCCCCAGGACCAAATCCTGCGGCCGACGGCGCTGTTCTCGTCGAGGCTTTGCGCGAGAGCCTCGCAGACGGCGGCGGTGAAGGGCGAGGCGAGATCGCGGCAGGCTGTCGCCTGAAAGGCGAAGGCGGCCCCGACCGCGTCGGGCAGATGGGGGGTGGAACGCATCATCGCTCTCGGCCTCCTCGCGCAATTCTTCGCAAGCGGCCGCATCGACATTCGGCCATGCGAAAATGCGACGCCGAGAAATTCGTCGCCGCCGCAGTCAATTCTGCGATAGCTTTGCTTAGACCGGATTCCGATCGGATCGAAATCCGGTCCTATTTTTCATTCGGAGCGCAAAGCGCTCCGGCGCGGAAGGCGAGCGATCGGCTTCCGCTCGAGGAGGTCGAGAATGACGCGTGATTTTCATCGTCGACAATTTCTGGGCGCCGCCGCGACGAGCGCCGTATTGGTCGCCGGCTCCGCGCCCGCCGAGGAACGCGTCGAGGTGCGGGCGCAGGAGAAAGCCGCCGCCACGAAACGAGCCGCTGTCATCCATCAGGCGAAGCCGATGGCTTTCGATCCGAAGCGCGTCGAAGGACTGTCGGAGAAGATTCTCGTCTCCCATTACGAGAATAACTACATCGGCGCGGTGAAGCGATTGAACGCGATCCTCGATCAGCTCTCCGGCCTCGATTTCGACAAAGCCCCCGGATTTCAGATCAACGGGCTGAAGCGCGAAGAGCTGATCGCCGCCAATTCCATGATCCTGCACGAGGTCTATTTCGCCGGGCTCGGCGCCTCCGGCAAGCCGGGCGCGGCGCTCGCCGCGGCGCTCGACCGCGATTTCGGCTCCTTCGACCGCTGGCGCTCGGAGTTCGTCGGCATGGGCAAGGCGCTCGGCGGCGGCTCCGGCTGGGTCGTTCTCGCTTACGACAAGCATGGCGGACGGCTGGTCAACAGCTGGGCGAACGACCATACGCAGACCCTGGCCGGCGGCGATCCGATTTTCGTGCTCGACATGTTCGAGCACGCGTATCAGATGGATTTCGGCGCGAAGGCCGGCGATTACGTCAAGACCGTCATGGCGGCGGCCGGCTGGTCGAACGCCGACCGTCTCTACGAAAAATACAGCAGAGCCTGACCGGCCGGCCGGCGCGCAGGCGCGTGCGCCGGCCCGGCTTCCACTCTCGGCCGAACCGCGTTAGTAAGGCTGCTTCTCGAACAAGGAGCCTTCATGCGGCCGAGCAAACGCGCGCCAGACGAAATGCGTCCCGTCAGCTTCGAACGGGGCGTCGCCCGCTACGCCGAGGGCTCGTGCCTCGTCAAATTCGGCAATACGCATGTCCTCTGCGCCGCGACGCTCGAGGACAAGCCGCCGCCGTGGCTGCGCGGGCAGGGGCGCGGATGGGTGACGGCCGAATACGCCATGCTGCCGCGCGCCACCCATACGCGCACGCGTCGCGAGTCGAGCTCGGGCAAGCCGTCGGGCCGCACGCAGGAGATTCAGCGCCTCATCGGTCGCTCGCTGCGCGCCGTCACCAATCTGCCGGCGCTCGGCGAGCGTCAGGTGGTCGTCGATTGCGACGTGATCCAGGCCGATGGCGGCACGCGCACCGCGGCGATCTCCGGCGCCTGGCTGGCGCTGCACGACTGCTTCCAATGGATGCGCTCGCGCTCCATCATCAAGGACAATCCGCTGCGCGATCATGTCGCCGCTGTGTCCTGCGGCGTGTGCAATGGCGATGCGGTCATCGATCTCGACTACGCCGAGGATTCGACCGCCGAGACCGACGCCAATTTCGTCATCACCGGATCGGGCGGCCTCGTCGAGGTGCAGGCGACGGCGGAGGTCGCCATCTTCTCGGAGGATAGTCTCGGCGCCATGCTGGCGCTGGCGCGCGGCGGCGTGGACAGGCTCGTGCAATTGCAGAAGGCGGCGCTGGCGTGACGCGCAGGATCGAGGGGCGTCTCGTCATCGCGACGCATAATCCAGGCAAGCTGTGGGAGTTGCGCCAGCTGCTGGAGCCGCATGGCGTCGACGCCGTCTCGGCGGGCGAGCTCGGCGTGGCCGAGCCGGAGGAGACCGAAACGACCTTCTCCGGCAATGCGCTCTTGAAGGCGCGCGCCTCCTCGGCGGCGACGGGCCTGCCGGCCTTCGCCGATGATTCGGGTCTGTGCGTCGATGCGCTGGACGGCGCGCCGGGGGTCTATTCGGCGCGCTGGGGCGGCGACAATCGCGACTTCGCCGCCGCGATCCGCCGCGTCGAGCGCGAGCTGAGAGAGCGCGGCGCGGCGCCGCCTTTCTCGGCGCATTTCATTTGCGCTCTCGCCATCGTCTGGCCGGACGGCCATGTCGAGGCGTTCGAGGGCCGCGTCGACGGCGTGCTGGTGTTTCCGCCGCGCGGCGAGAAGGGCTTCGGCTATGATCCGATCTTCCTGCCGGATGGGCTGGAGCGCACCTTCGGCGAGATGATGTCCGCCGAAAAGCATGCGATGCCGGGCGACGGCTCGCGCGCGTTGTCGCATCGGGCGCGGGCGTTTCAGGCGCTGGCCGGGGCGTGCCTGGGGTAAGCGCGCGTTCGGCGCGAGGACGTCATCGCACCAGCAATTCCACCCGCCGGTTCTCCGCCCGGCTCGCGGGATCGTCGCCCGCGACGAGCGGCTGCTCATCGCCGACGCCGGCGCTCGTCAGCTTCTCCCGCGCGACGCCGATGCGGCGCAGATAGTCGGTGACCGCGCGAGCGCGGCGCTGCGACAGATCGCGCTTGTCGTCCGCGGAGCCCTGCGAATCCGCATGGCCGCGGACCTCGACCGATGCGTCCGGACAATGTTTGAGCGATCCGGCGAGGCGCAGCAGAAACCGCTCCGTCCCCGAGCCGAGCGCGACGCTCTTCGCCGAAAAGCGGATTTTCTCCGAACTCGCGAGGGCGCCGAGCGCCGCTCGGCAGGGCGAGACCGCGGTCTCGGCGACGGCGGGCGGCGCGCTCGGCCCTTCCGGCGCGGGCAAGGTCGGGTCCTTGGGGATGTTCCAGACGAGGGCCGCGGGCGGCGGCTCCATGGCGGCGGGCGCCGGCCGCTCGGCCGAGCGGCCTTCCGCCACCTTGCGGCCTTTTTTCGTCGCGGGCGGCGCCGTCTCGGCGACCCGCGGACGCGCGGCGACGGCCGCGACGCGCTCCCGCTCGCGTTGCGTCCAGGCGGCCTCGGCGGCGCGATGCGCGGCCTGCTCGGCCGAGGCGGCGGCCAGCGCCTCCTCGCGCTGCGTGGCGGCCGGCGGCGACAGAGAGTCGACGCGCCAGACGACGCGCACGCCCGAGGCGCTCGCGAGCCGTTCCGCCAGCGCCCTGTGGCCGGGCGCGTCGGCGGGCAGAAAGACATCGCGGCCGCTCACCTCGAAATTCAGCGGGTCGCCGCCCTCGCGCTGCACCAGCGAGCCGAGCCGATGCTCGAGCGCATCCTCGAGGCTCTTGGCCGCCTCGCTATTGGCGATGACGGCGACGATGGCGATGGCGCCGGCGCCGATCCGCCATGCGGCATGGTCGCGCGAGACCGGGCCGGCCCAGAACGCCACCGCGCCGACGCCGGCCAGAAAGACCGCATAGAGCGCGAAAACGCCCTCGAGATAGAGCGCGAAGCGGCCGAGCGTGGCTTTGCCGAGGATGGCGGCGAGACAGAGCGCCAGAGCGAGGAAGAAATCTCCCGGGCGCAAAAGGGCGGGGTCGTCGCCCTTCCGGCGCAGGCTGCCGAAGCCCGAAAGCGCGCCGACGAGAAAGGCGACCGCGAGCCAGAGGCCGTAAAAGCTGAGAAAATAGGTCATGTCCGGTGATGATCTCGAGCGGGACACGACCCCGCGAAGCGGCAATTAACGCCGTTTCGTCGTCTTTCAATGCGGCGATGAGAAACCATGGATGCGGCGAAGCTCGAGACGACTGCGCGGCAGCGTGACCTTCTCGGCCGGCCGTGGCATAAAGCGCCATGGCTGCGACGATTCGAAACGCTTTCGACCCTGGCTTCGGCGTCTATGTGCATTGGCCGTTCTGCCTGTCGAAGTGCCCCTATTGCGACTTCAACAGCCACGTCCGCAAGGGCGAGGTCGATGAAGATCGCTTTGTCGACGCGTTTCGCGCGGAGATCGCCCATCGCGCCGCGCTGGCGCCGGGACGCGAGGTGCGTTCGGTGTTCTTCGGCGGCGGCACGCCCTCGCTGATGCTTCCCTCCACGCTCGAGGCGATCCTTCGAGCGATCGCCGACCACTGGCCGATGGCCCCCGACGTCGAGATCACGCTGGAGGCCAATCCGACCAGCGTCGAGGCCTCGCGCTTCCGCAGCTTCAAGGCGGCCGGCGTCAATCGCGCCTCGCTCGGCGTGCAGGCGCTCAACGACATAGAATTGCGCGCGCTCGGCCGCCAGCATTCGGTGGCGGAGGCGCTCGCCGCGCTCGATATCGCCAATAAGATTTTCGAGCGCACCTCCTTCGATCTCATCTATGCGCGGCCGCAGCAGACGCCGGCGGCCTGGCGCAAGGAGCTGGAGCTCGCGCTGGCGCGCGGGACCGAGCATGTCTCGCTCTATCAGCTCACCATAGAGCCGGAGACGATGTTCGAGCGCATGGTCGACGCCGGCAAGCTCGAGCTGCCGAACAATGACATCCAGCGCGCTCTGTGGGACGTCACGCAGGAGGTCACGGCCCGCGCCGGCCTGCCCGCCTATGAGGTCTCCAATCATGCGCGGCCCGGCTCGGAATGCCGGCACAATCTCGTCTATTGGCGCTATGGCGAATATGCCGGCGTCGGCCCCGGGGCGCATGGGCGGCTCGTCACGCCGCGCGGCCGTCGCGCCCAGGCCACCGAGAAGCATCCGGAAATGTGGCTCACCTGCGTCGAGACGGAGGGTCACGGGCTCATCGAGGACGAATTGCTCTCCGCCGAGCAGGAAGGCGACGAGTTCCTGCTGATGGGCCTGCGCCTGCGCGAGGGCATCGATCCGGCGCGCTTCTTCGCGCTCACCGGCAAGAAGCTGGCGCAGTCGCGCGTCGCCGAGCTGATCGGCGACGGGCTCGTCGAGCTGACGCGCGACAATCGCATTCGCGTGAGCTCGGAAGGTTTTCCCGTGCTCGACGCTGTGGTGGCCGATCTCGCGGCCTGACGCCGCGCGTCGCTCAGACCGGAATGCGGCGCAGGCGCCAGAGCGCGATAGCGGCGATCGAGATCGTCGGGACGAGGATTTGCGCGAGGCTCCAGGCTCCGCGCAGCAGCAGAATGGGCCGGTCCTCGCTCCATTCGAAGCGCGGCGCGGCGCGAAACTCGGCCTCGGTCACGAGGACGCCGCTCTCCAATCTGGACTGCAGCCTTTCGGTCTTGTCGCGAAAGAACTCGGCCGCGGCGAGTCGAAAGCGCGCGTAACGATCGGCGTCGGTTCCGGCGAGCGCGCTCATCCCTTCGAGGACGGCCGCCGCCGGCGAGAGAATGCGAAAGGCGTCGACGAAATCGCGCCGCGTCTGGTCGCGCGCCTCATACTCCTCCACCCAGGGGCGCAGCCTCTCCGAGATTTCCTTCTGCATGTTCTTGCCGCGCATCGCCATCGCCGAGGGCGGGGCGGCGCCGTCCGCCGGCCTTTGCTTGCGGGAGTAGTCCACGCGATCGAGATCGGCGTTGCGGCGCGCCGATTCGTCGGTCGCCTCGGTCTCGAGCTCGATCATGCCGGCGCGCGAGAGCGCGGGATGGATCGTGTCGACCACGAGATTGAGCGTGATCGGCGCGACGAGCGTCACCGCGACCCAGGCGCCGACGAGGGCCAGCGCATTGAAGGCCGATGATCGGCCGAAGGAATTGACCAGCACGGCGAGCGCCAGCCAGAGCAGCCCATAGGCGAGCGCGAGCGTCGACCACAGCAGCCAGTCGGCGAGCAGAGCCGAAGCGTCCGCAACGGGCCGAAACAGCAGCAGAGCGGCGAGCGGCGCAGCCAGCAATGGCGCGGCCAGAGCGAGCGCGCGCGCTGCGCCTTTGCCGAGCGCGAGGGAAGCGGGCGAGACGCGCTGCGCGAGCAGGAGGCGCAGCGTTCCCTGCTCGCGCTCCGCCGACAGAAGATTATAGCTCAGGCCGAAGACCAGCAGCGGCAGCAGAAAGACGATGACGAAGGCGGCGTCGAACTGTCCGCTGGTCAGGCGCCAGGGATTTTCTATGTCGGTGTCATAGAGAAACTGCGCCTCGCTATATCCGCTGATGCGCAAGAGATTCGTCATCAGATCGGACTGGCCGAGCGCGAGCGGCGCGAGCGGCAGAGTGGGCAGCGAGACGCTGCGATTGGCGGGGCTGAGGCCGAGAACGCGCGGAGACGCATAAGGCGTCGGCGTCTTGGCTTCCTCGGCCGCCTTCAGCATCGTCGCGATCGTGTCCCATTGCTTGTTCTGCTCGGCGGCGATCGCGGCGAGCTGGGCGTCTTTCTGGTCGATCCGCTGCAGTCCGTCGGCGAGCCCGCCGGCGAGCACGGCGGTCAGCAGCAGCAGGACGATCGGCAGGCTGCGTTCGCGCCACAGCAGGACGAGCTCCTGGCGGAGAATGGTGAAAAAGGCGCTCGGCGCGCGAAGCGAGGCGTCAATCGGCGTCATGGCGGAGCTTTCTCTCAGAAGGGACGCAAATGGCGCGCGGCGACGACTGCCGCGAGCAGCGACAGCGCGAAGCCGGCGGCCAATGTCACGAGATTCGGCCAGCTGCTCGCCAGCGCCTCGGCGCTGCTCGGCCCTTCGTAACGAAAGGGCGGGACTTTCGCCCAGAGCTCGGGGGAAGCCTGGTAATTATAGGCTTCCGATCCGCCTGCGGCGATGCGATTGTCGCTCATCGTGTCTTGAATGAGCCTGCGATGCGATTCCGCCGCGGTCGCGAAGCTGCGCTGATGCGCGAGGTCGACGCCCGCCATGCTGGTCGAGAGCCCGCGCAGCGCGACCAGCGGCGAGGCGAGGCCCAGCCATTCCTGCAGATGGCGCTGGCGCTCGAACAGGTCCCATAGCCCGTTGTAGTGCTTGTCGAAAACGACATAGCCGGCATGATCGTCGACCCGAAGCGCGCGCGGCGCCTCCTCCATCGGCAGCTGCGACGCGTTCTTCACATGGAAATTGTCTTCGAGAGCCTTGTTCTGCGCCGCGCGGAGATCGACGCCGAGCGCGTTCATGAAGTCTATTCGCGTCGGCGTCGGAAGGGCGGCGTGCGCCGCCTCCGAGGCGGCGCGTGGAACGACGATTGTCGCGACGGTCCAGATCGCCAGCAATGCGACCAGCGCGCCGCGCGCCCGCGGCGCTGCGGCCGACACGGCGAGCGTGACGAAGAGAAAGGTTCCGAGATAGAGGCCATAGCCGATGGCGATCCAGCCGAGGCGCGCGAGATTGTCGGCGAGCGCGCCGACCGCGGCCGCCTGATACAAAGCGATCAGCGACAGAACCACCGCGGGCGCGAGGAGCGCCGCCGCGGCCGCGCCGATCGCCAGCGCCTTGCCCCAGAGCAGGCGCGAGGGCGCGACGCCGAGGCTCGCGAGCTGGCGCAGCGTTCCCTGTTCCCGCTCGCCCGCCAGCGCGTCGAAGCCGATGAGCACGAGGATCAATGGCGCGAGAAGCTGCAGCACATAGGCGGCGGAGAGATCGCCGAAGCGCCGCAGCCCCGTCGCATCCTGCGCCGGGCGGAAGCCGAAGTCGTTCTGCTTATGCGCCTCGAGCCAGACGGTCTGGCCGGCGAAGGGCTCGAGCCCGGGATCGAACAAAGCGAGCGGCGGCTCCGGCTTGAAGACATGCATTCCCAGATGCGCGGCCGAGTGTGGATTCTTGGGACCCTGGCCGACCCAGGTCGCATAGCCCTTTTCTTCCGTGGCCGCGCGCTCGGCCGCCGTGTCGCTCTGCAGGCGCCAGCCGACCGCGATCGAGACGATCAGCAGAAGCAACGCCAGCCCGCCGAGCCAGGGCAAGCGTCCGTCGCGGATGAAGCCGCGAAAATCTCTCATGGCGATGACCGCTATCATGGACAATCTCCTCTCGCAGGACCGGCGTCAGGCGCTCATCAGGCGCTCATGGCGTCGAGATAGAGCGCCTCGAGATCCGCATGGCCGATCTCGCGCGCGCCGATCTCGGCGACGATGCGGCCGGAGCGCGCAATGCCGATGCGCGTGCCCGTCTGCTTGGCGTTGAAGAGATCGTGCGTCGCCATCAATATGGCGACGCCGCGATCGGCGGCTGTTTTCAACAGGCGTGAGAATTCATTGGCGGATTTGGGGTCGAGGCCGGAGGTGGGCTCGTCGAGCAGGAGCGCTTTCGCCTGCTTGGCGAAGGCGATGGCGACGCCGACCTTCTGGCGCATGCCTTTCGAATATTGCGCGACGCGCCGGTCGGCGGCCGCTCGGTCCAGCCCGGCCTCCTCCAGCAGCTCGAGCAGCCGGTCTCGCGAGAACCGCCGGCCGCAGCCGAGCGTCACGAAATAATCGAGATTTTCGACGCCCGAAAGCGTCGGATAGAGCGTCACCTGCTCGGGGATATAGGCGACATGCGTCTTCGTCTCGAGCGGATGTTCGGCGACGTCGAGGCCATTGATCCAGGCCTTGCCGTCGCTGGCCGGAATGAAGTTCAGCAAAATATTGATGAGCGTCGTCTTTCCGGCTCCGTTGGCGCCGAGGAGGCAATAGATCTCGCCGGGCTCCACATCGAGATCGACCTGGTCGAGCGCATGATTTCCATCGAAGAATTTGCTGAGACGCCGCGTCTTGATCATCGCCTTCTCCAAAACAAAGGCGGTCATGCGATCGCGCGGCGGCGCCGCGACGATCGCTCCTGGTAATTGCTCTGGTCCGCCCACGGCACTATGCCAGAACGATCGAGCTTGTGAAGTCGTTGAGGCGGAGAATTCCCCGACGTCAAAGTAACATCAAAATAACATCGGCTCGATCCGTAGAGCTTCGCCAGCAGACTGCCGCCGAAGCTGCGCGGCTGATCGACGATCACGAGACAAGATCACGTGACAAGGTGAGGCGGCCAGGGCAGCTCGCCTTCGCCGCGATGGAGCGCCTCGGCGCGCGGCGTGAAGGCGCCGTCCGCCTCATGCAGCGCGAGCGGCGAGAGCAGCGACAGCGGCGCCTTCGAGCCTTTGACGCCGCGCAGCAGAATGCGCGTCGCCGCCTCCCCCACGCGCGGGGCGATCGGCAGCAGGCTCAGCGCGCCGAGTCGCGCGCCGACGCCGGCGAGGCACTCCTGCAATGCGTCGGCGCGATGGATCATGACGAAGAGCCCGCCCGAGCGCAGCAGCGCGATGCAGGCGCGCAGCCAGGGCTCGAGTCCCGCCGCGCTCATATGGGCGAGCGCGCGCCGCGGATCGGGCGAGACGCGCACGCGGCCCGGCGTGAGATAGGGCGGATTGGTGAGAAGCACCTCGGCGCTCTCATTCTCGAGCCCGCCGGCGCGACGCGCCGCGATCGAGAGGAGATCGGCCTCATGCACGCGGATGCGCGCCGCGAGCGCGTTCGCCGCGACATTCTCGCGGGCCAGCGCGCAAGTCTCCGGATCGATCTCGACCAGGCCGAGCGTGGCGGCGGGGGCGCGCAGCGCTGCGGCGAGGCCGACGGCTCCGGTTCCCGCGCCGATGTCGAGAATGAGCCCGCGCGTCTGCGCCGGGGTCGCCGCCGCGAGGAGGACGGCGTCGGTTCCGGCCCGGTGGCCGCGCGGCATTTGGCGCAGACGCAAGCGTCCGCCGAGAAAGGCGGCGGCCTCCGACCGTTTCTCTCGAGTGTTCGGGGGAACGTTCATTTGCGGGAAACGTTCATCGCACTGAAAAATGTCACAGCGTCTCGCATCGAGCAAGCTCTCTCGCATCGAGCAAGCTCTCGACCGAGTTCTCGCGAGCGATCGGCTTCCGTTCGTTTGGAAACGGCCTGAAGTTGCGACTGGAGCCCGGTCGTCGTCGAGGAGGACATGCGTCGAGGAGGAAATGCGTCGAGGAGGAAATGCGATGAAATCGATGAGCGACATGATCCGTATTCTCGCCGCAGGGGCGATCTTGTCGGCATTTGCCGAAATCGCCGCGCCGGCGCCCGCGCTCGCGCAATCGGGCGCTTTGTCCTGCGACCGGCTCTGGCGAGAACGCAACGCCATCTATGCGCGCGCCGGGCATTGCTTCAAAACCACGCGCGGGCGCTCGGCTTTCGGCGGGGGCTGCTTTCCGCCCTATGGCCGGCTGGGCGGCGCCGACGCCCGGCGGGTTCGCCAGCTCCAGACCTTGGAGCGCCAGAACGGATGCTGAATTCTCACGCGGAACAGCGTCCGATCGGCCAGGGGAGGGCCCGCCCGGGCGCGCGCTCCCCCGGCTTGCCGCGCGCGCTCTGAAGCCTTAAGTTCGCCCCAGCATTCCAAGGCAAGCCAAAGGGGTCTACGTGGGCATCGTCATACCGCTGGAAGAAAAGGAAAAGAAGTCCGCCAGCCTCGATACTCTCCTTTCGTTGATCGGCCCCGACCTGCAGCGCGTCAACCAGCTGATCCTGCAGCGCACCGGCTCGGATGTGACGACGATCCCCGAGGTCGCCAATCATCTCATCTCGGCGGGCGGCAAGCGCCTTCGCCCGATGCTCGTGCTCGCCACCGCCGGAATGTGCGACTATCAGGGCGACGGCCACATCAAATTCGCCGCCGGCATCGAATTCATGCACACCGCCACTCTGCTGCACGACGATGTGGTGGACGAGAGCGACATGCGCCGCGGCAAGATCGCCGCGCGCATGCTGTGGGGCAATGAGACCTGCGTTCTGGTCGGCGATTTCCTGCTCGGCCATGCCTTCAAGATGATGGTCGAGCCCGGCGTGCTCTCCTGCCTGTCGGTCGTCTCGCAGGCCGCCGCAGTCATCGCCGAAGGCGAGATTCTCCAGCTCAACGCCGCCAAGGACACGCAGACGACGGAAGACGCCTATATGGCCGTCATCCGCTCCAAGACGGCGGAGCTGTTCGCCGCTGCGGCCGAGGTCGGCCCCATGCTCTCCGGCCGCTCCAAGGCGGAAGAGGCCGCCTGCCGCAGCTATGGCATGAATCTCGGCGTCGCCTTCCAGCTCATCGACGATGCGCTCGACTATGGCGGACAATCCTCCAAGCTCGGCAAGAATGTCGGCGATGACTTCCGCGAGGGCAAGATCACGCTTCCCGTCGTGCTCGCCTTCCGCCGCGGCAGCGAGACGGAGCGCGAGTTCTGGCGCCGCACCTTGGAGAAGGGCGAGATTCACGACGGCGACGTCGAGGCCGCCTGCGCGCTGATGAAGAAGCACGACGCGATCAAGGAGACGGTGGAGCGGGCGAGCCATTACGGCGTCATGGCGCGCGAAGCGCTGGAGATTTTCCCCGCCTCGCCGTGGAAGTCGGCGCTGCTCGAGGTCGTCGATTTCTGCGTCGAACGCGCCTATTGACGCGAAAACGCCCCGCAGGCGTTCGGCCGGCGGGGCGTGAGGACTGGGCTTTTTTAAGCGTCGGTCGTGATCGAGCGTCAGTCGTGCTCCGGACCTTCGTGCGGACCGCCGAACTCGTGCCCATGATGCGGACCCTTGGCGATCGTATGCAGCAGAACGGCGAAGCGGCGCTTCTGCGCTTCGTCCAGGCTGTCGAAGAGCGGCTTGGCGGCCTCGGCGAGCTTCTCCGTCTCGACGGCGCGCGCGGCGAGTCCCTTCGAGCGGAGCTGCAGGCCTTCGATCACGCTGCGATGCTCGTGGATGTCTTTCATCTTGTCCTTGACCTCGGCGAAGCGCGCGGCGCGCGCCTTGGCGATGTCGCGCAGCGCGGTCTCGACCGCCGGCCAGCTCTTCTCCTGGGCGGGGGTGAGCTTGAGGCCGGCCTTCAGCGCGGCGACCTTGGCGTCGGTGAAGGCGGCGCGATCTTCCGCCGAGAATTGCGGATGATGATGCTCCGCCGGCGCCTGCTGCGCAAAGACTCCGGCCGAGAGCGGAAGGGTGAGAGCGACCGCGGCGGCGGCGGCGAGGAGATGTTTCTTCATGAGCGTTCACCTGGGGGGAATGGGTGGACTTGACGCCCCGACAATTCGTTCTCGGCAGACGAAAAGCAACTTAATGTTTGGTAATGTCCCGCTTCAGAAACCTTTCGTTTACATAAGCTTTTACGTATCTGACCGGATGGCGGAGCGATGGCGACGAGAACGACGCCCGACGAGAAGGAGACATCGAGAGTGAGCGCATTCACCGCCATACGCATAGACCAGGACGAGGCGGGCTATCGCGCCGCCTATGTCACGCTCGACGCGAGCGAGCTGATGGACGGCGACGTCGACGTCGAGGTGACGCACAGCACGGTCAATTACAAGGACGGGCTCGCGGTGACCGGCAAGGCGCCGGTGGTGCGGCGCTTCCCGATGATTCCGGGCGTCGATTTCGCGGGCGTGGTCACGCGCTCGAGCCATCCGAATTTTCGCGCCGGCGAGCAGGTGATCGCCGGCGGCTGCGGGCTGGGCGAGCAGCATTATGGCGGCTTCGCGCAGCGCGCCCGGGTCAGCGGCGACTGGCTGGTCCATTTGCCGCAGGGGCTGACGCCGGCGCAGGCGATGGCGATCGGCAGCGCCGGCTACACCGCAATGCTCTGCGTGCTGGCGCTGGAGGGCCGCGGGCTCGAGCCTTCGCGCGGGCCCGTGGTGGTGACGGGCGCGGCGGGCGGCGTCGGCTCTGTGGCGGTGGCGCTGCTGGCGGCGCTCGGCTGGCGCGTCGTCGCCTCCACTGGACGTCCCGAGGAAGAAGCCTATCTCAAAGAACTCGGCGCGGCGGAGATCGTCGATCGGGCGGAGCTGTCGGCGCCGGGCAAGCCGCTGCAGAAGCAGCGTTTCGCCGGCGGCGTCGACACGGTGGGCTCGGTCACGCTCGCCAATGTTCTGGCGCAGACGGCGATCGACGGCGTCGTCGCGGCCTGCGGCAATGCGCAGGGAATGGAGCTGCCGACGACGGTCGCGCCCTTCATTCTGCGCGGCGTCTCTCTCATCGGCGTCGAGAGCGTGCGGCCCAATCTGCCGCTGCGGCGCGCCGGCTGGGAAAGGCTGGCGCGCGATCTCGACAAGGGGATTCTCGCGCGCATGACCGAGACGGCGCCTTTCTCCGAGGCGTTGGAGCGCGCGCGATCGATCGTCGCGGGCAAGATCAGAGGTCGGCTGGTCATTGAGATCGGTTGACGCGCAGTCGTCTCGGGCGTTCGATCGGACGCTCGCGAGATCGGCGATTCTCGGAAGCGTCGGACAGGACGTGATGACATGAGCAGCGCCTTCACCAAAGAACAGGACGACGACGAGCTCCGTGAGGAGCTTCCCGATCGCCCGGTCAGTCCGCACCGCAATCTCGTCACGCCGGAAGGTTTCGCGCAGATCGAGGCCGAGCTCTCGCGCCTGCATGGCGAGCTCGATGCGGCGCAGGCGAAGGACGACAAGCGCGCGGTGGCGCGGGCGGCGCGCGATGTGCGCTATTGGACGGCGCGGCGCGCGAGCGCTGAGGTCGTGCGGCCGATCGCCGATCACGAGCAGGCGCGCTTCGGCCATCGCATCGTCATCGAGGACGAGGCCGGCAAGCGTCAGAGCTTTCGGCTGGTGGGGGAGGACGAGGCCGATCCGGCCAAGGGCCTCATCCCCTATGTGGCGCCGCTCGCCAAAGCGTTGCTCGGCAAGAGCGTCGGCGACGGCGTCGAGGCGATCCATCACAGCGCCAGGATCGTCGAGATCGGCTGACGCCCTCGTGAGGAACCGCGCGTGACAGCGCGGTTCGTCTTTGTTTTACGCCGCGGCGGCTCACGCCGCCTTGCGGACCGCGGGCTTGGCCTGCGGCTTGGCGGGCTTTTCCGCGACGGGCGCGGGAGCGGCGGCCTGCTTGCGCGCGGGCTGCGGCTCTTGCTTGGGCGCGATCTTGCCGGCGACCTTCGCCGCGGGTTTTGCTTCGACCTTGGCCTCGACCTTGGCCTCGACCTTCGCCACCGGCTTTGCCTCGACCTTCGCCATGGGCTTGGCTTCCACCTTGGCCTCGACCTTGGCTTCCGCCTTCGGCTCGGCCTTGGCGGGGGCGCCCTTCTTGAGACGGCGCTTCACCGACTGCCACAATTCCCGCATCTCTTCGGCGGCGACGCCGTCGGGATTGAGCTCGCAAACTCCGAGCCCGAGCCGTGCGGCCTCCTGATAGTCGACGCGCGCCGAGACGAGCGGCGCCAGCAGCGCGCCGATCGACTGCAGAGCCTGAGCGCCCTGGTCGACGCGGGCGTTCTGCTGAGCGGGCGGGCATTGATTGAGAAGAAAGGCGTAATCCTTCTTCTTGTCCTTGATCGTCGCGCGGGTGAGCTCGCAGGCCCACAGGTCGAAGACATTGGGACGGGCCGGGATGATGCAGAGATCGGCCGCGCGAATGGCGGCGTCAGAATATTCGCTGTCGGCGCCCGGCGCGTCGATGACGACGAGCGTGACGCCTTTCTTCTCGAGCGCGGCGAGCGCCTTGCCGAGCTTGGCCGGAGGCACGTGCTCGACCGGGACGTCCGTCGCCTCGCGCGCCTTCGACCATTTGACCAATGATTGGAGCGGATCCAAATCGATAATGAAAACACGCTCGCCCGCGCAACTGGCGGCCACGGCGATGCTGCTTGCGAGCGTGCTCTTTCCGGCGCCGCCCTTCTGCGTGACGAATGCGATAGTGCGCATGCTGATCGACCTGTGTTTGAAAGTTAGGCTCCTACGCCGCCGGGACGCCACCAGAAAAGAACGCCACGAGAGAACAGGGAGGGTCGGTAAAATTTTACAGAATCGTAATACTCCCCCAATGGTTAACCGGCGGTTAAATCGGCCCGGCAAAGGTAAAGGTTCGGAAAATACGAACGAGCGGGGCATGGGTCGGCGCGCGCGGTCCGGCGATCGTCTATAATGGTCGCTCAATCGTCTAGAATGGCAGTCCATGAGTGATTTGTTCGCCGCCGCCGGGCTCGATCGCAACGCGCCACACCCACTCGCCGACCGACTGCGTCCGCAAAAGCTGGACGAGGTCGCAGGCCAGGACCATCTCGTCGGTCCGGGCGGGGCGCTGACGCGCGCGATCCGTTCCGGCTCGATCGGCTCGCTGATCTTCTGGGGTCCGCCCGGCACCGGCAAGACGACGGTGGCCCGCCTTCTGGCGCATGAGACCGATCTCGCCTTCGTGCAGATATCGGCGATCTTCACCGGCGTCGCCGATCTGAAGAAGACCTTCGAGGCCGCGCGCGGCCGCCGCGCCATGGGGCAGGGGACGCTGCTCTTCGTCGACGAGATTCATCGCTTCAACCGCGGCCAGCAGGACTCGTTTCTGCCGGTGATGGAGGATGGATCGGTCACGCTCATCGGCGCGACGACGGAAAACCCCTCCTTCGAGCTCAACGCCGCGCTTTTGTCGCGCGCCCGCGTGCTGGTCTTCAAATCGCTCGACGCCGAGGCGATCGAGAAGCTCCTTCAGCGCGCCGAGCAGAGCGAGGGCCGGCTGCTGCCGCTCGACGCGGATGCGCGCGCCGCGCTGGCGACGATGGCCGATGGCGACGGCCGCGCGGCGCTGACGCTCGCCGAGGATGTCTGGCGCGCGGCTGGCGAGGGCGAGATCTTCGACAGCGCCCGGCTCGCCGAGGCAGTGCAGCGCCGCGCGCCCATCTACGACAAGGCGCAGGAGGGCCATTACAATCTCATCAGCGCGCTGCACAAATGCGTGCGCGGCTCGGACCCGGACGCCGCCCTCTATTATTTCGCGCGAATGCTGGTCGCCGGCGAGGACCCGCTGTTCCTGGCGCGCCGAATCGTCCGCATGGCGGTGGAGGATATCGGCCTCGCCGATCCGCAGGCGCTCGTCGTCGCCAACGCCGCCAAGGACGCCTATGATTTTCTGGGCAGTCCGGAGGGCGAGCTGGCCCTGGCGCAGGCGGTTCTCTATGTGGCGACCGCGCCCAAATCCAACGCCGGCTATGTCGCCTATAAGGCCGCCCGCCGCCTCGCCGAGGAGAGCGGCTCGCCGATGCCGCCCAAGACCATCCTCAACGCGCCGACCAAATTGATGAAGAGCGAAGGCTATGGCGAGGGCTATCGCTACGACCATGACGAGCCCGACGCCTTCTCCGGCCAGGATTATTGGCCCGAGACGCTCGGCCGGCAGAGCTTCTACCGTCCCGTCGAGCGCGGCTTCGAGCGCGAGATCGCCAAGCGGCTCGACTATTGGGAGCGGCTGCGGCGCGAGCGGCGCGGCTCCTGACGCGCGCGCGAGCGACGCGATTCCGATGCATGCAAGTCATTGAAGAAGATTCGGTTTCGCGCGTCGAATCGTCGCTGCGACATGCCGTCTTCGCAACGAATGCTTGTCGCCTCGCCTCTCATCTTCGACAGATTGCTTGGGCTCGATGCTGCGACGCATCGACGCGCGCCATCGGGTCGGCGGCCGATGACGCCACGCGGAGCGCCTCGGATGTCGATCAATATATTGAAATAACGAAATAAAAATTATGTCTGGCGGCAGCGCGGCGAATCGCCTCCTGGCTTATGTTTTCCTGCAATGTCAAGCGCATAGCGCCATGAAACGAGTATTCATTGTGATGGAATTGTCACAATAGCAATAAAATCGTCTGTGAGCCAAGCAGAATGGGCTATCCAGCGTTGACGCGGCTTTGGACCGAGGGGTAGTACCCATTCGATCGGCAACACCGAGCGGCCGCTCGGATCATTCAGCGTCGGGGGGCGCAGGACCGAGACGGCCGCACTGATCGAAGTGAGGGAACCATGAAGACATTTTCCGTTGTCGGCGCGCTCGCGCTGGCGATTGCCGCCGCTCCGGCTTTTGCGGCCGACCTTCCGTCGCAGAAGGGCGCGCCGGCCTTTATCGCTCCGGCCGCTCCCGTGTTCAGCTGGACCGGCCTCTACGCCGGCGTGAACATCGGCTACGGCTTCAACGCCGGTGGCAATGGCTCCGGATCGCTGTTCTCGCCGCTCGCGACTCCGAGCGTCTCCGCCTGGAGCCTCGGCCAGAACCTCGAGGGCGTCACCGGCGGCGGCCAGATCGGCTATAATTATCAGGTCAATCCCTGGCTCGTGGTCGGCCTCGAGGCCGACTTTCAGGGCTCCGACATCAGCTCGAGCTCCAGCGGCTTCGTGAAGGGCTTCTTCCTCGGCGACGTCACCGGGATTTCCTCGACGAGCAGCCTCAACTGGTGGGGCACGGTCCGCGGCCGCGTCGGCGTCACGCTGCCGTCCCTGCCGAATGTGCTGGTCTACGGCACCGGCGGCTTTGCTTACGGCGAGGTCGACAAGTCGGTCAGCGTCGTGAACTTCCCGATCCCGCCGGCCGGCTCGTCCCAGTTCGGCCGCTCGTCGTTCAGCCAGACCGCGACGGGCTGGACCGCCGGCGGCGGCGTCGAATGGGCGCCTCTCGCCTTTCCGGGATGGTCGGTCAAGGTCGAATATCTCTATACCGACCTCGGCGCGACGAATCAGTCCTTCGCCAGCTCCTCCATCATCGGCGTCGGCGTTCCCTTCGTCGCCGCCCACACCTCGCCGACCCAGTTCCACACGGTCCGCGCCGGCCTGAACTATCGCTTCAACCTGTTCGGCTCCGCGCTCGTCCCGGTCGTCGCGAAATACTGACGTCTCCGCCACTCGGAGAGAGACGCCCGGCGCAGGTCGCCGGGCGTTTTCGTTTTTTCGGGCGCCGGCGCGCTCGAGATCGAGGCGCGGCGCCCGGTTTTCCGGCGCTCCGGCGTGGACGCGGCCGGGCGTAACGGTTAAAGAGGTCGCGAGATGCGATCACGAGACTTGGCCCATATCCTTCGCCGCCTGGCGGTATCGGACGTCGTTCCGACCGGTGCAGGAGAGCGGCGGTCGAGCTTCGTTCCAGTTTGGAGCAATTCTAATTCGGCGCGCGCGCGGGGGCTGCGCTTCGGCGCGGCGCTGCTGGCGAGCGCCATGCTCGGCTCGCTGTTTCCGCAGCTCTCCGCGCCGATCCGGGCGCTGTTCCGCGGCGGCGAGAAGGCCGCCGAGGCCGCCGAGCCCAAAGGCGCGGAAGGGCTCGTGAGGCTGACCGCCGAGCAGATCGGCGCCGCCAAGATCGCCACCGTCGCGGCGGCTCCCGGCGTGCTGACGCGCGACGTCGTCGCGCCGGCCGTCGTCTCCGTCGATCCCGACCGCATCGGCCGCGTGGCCGCGAAAGTGGCCGGCGCGGTCGCCGAATTGCGCAAGAAGCTCGGCGATTCGGTCGAGAAGGGCGAGGTGATCGCCATCATCGAGAGCCGCGAGGTCGCGGACGCCAAGAGCGACTATCTCGCCGCCAGAGTGGGGCTCGATCTGCAAGCGGCGCTGTTCCAGCGCGAGAAGGGGCTCTTCGACAAGAAAATCTCGGCCGAGCAGAGCTTTCTGAAGGCGCGCGGCGCCTATGAGGAGGCCAAGCTGCGCGTCGATCTCGCGCGTCAGAAGCTCGCCGCGCTCGATCTCTCCGAGGCCGAGATCGCCGCGCTTCCGGGACAGCCGGTCGGCGAGCTGCGCCGCAAGGAAATTCGCGCGCCGTCCTCCGGCAAGGTGATCGAGCGCCGCGCCGATCTCGGCCAGCCGGTCGGCGGCGATGCGCAGCTCTATGTCGTCGCCGATCTCTCCACCGTCTTTGCCGAGATCGCCGTCGCCATCGCCGATCTTCCCCAGGTGCGCGAGGGGCAGGGCGTTCTCCTGTCGCATGACGGCGAGGGCGAGGCCGAGGGCCGCATCGTCTTCATCGGCCCCATGCTCGACCATGAAACGCATTCCGGCCGCGCCGTCGCCGCTTTCGCCAATGCGGATTTCGGCTTGCGCCCCGGCACGGCGATGACGGCGCGCGTCGCGCTGGAGGAGAAGCCGGCGCGTTTGCGCCTGCCGCGCTCCGCGACGCTCTTCTTCGAGGGCGAAACGGTCGTCTTCGTGCGCGCGCCCGAGGGCTTCGTGAAGCGCAAGGTCGAGACGGGCGCGAGCGACAGGGAGTCGGTCGAGATCCTCTCCGGGCTCGAGGAGGGGGAGCAGGTCGCCGCGACCAATGTCTTCGTCCTGAAGGCGGAGCTCGGCAAGTCGCGGCTCGAAGGGTTGGACTGAGTCCCGCCTCGTCGATGACGGCGGCGGGCGAGAATGTGTGACAGTGGATGATCGAGCGTTGCATCGCGTTTTCGGTTCGCCAGCGCTGGCTCGTCGCGCTGCTGACTCTGCTCGCCTGCCTCATCGGCGCCTGGTCGCTCGATCGCCTGCCGATCGACGCCGTGCCGGACATCACCAATAATCAGGTGCAGATCAACGCCATCGCGCCGGCGCTGTCGCCGACCGAGATCGAAAAGCAGATCACCTTCCCCATAGAGAACGCGATCGCCGGCATTCCCGGCCTCGAATATACGCGCTCGCTCTCGCGCAATGGTTTCGCGCAGGTGACGGCCGTGTTCGCCGAGAGGCTGGATATTTATTTCGCGCGCCAGCAGGTGAATGAGCGCCTCGCCGAGGCGAAGGAGAATTTCCCCGTCGGCGTCGAGGCGCGCATGGGTCCGATCGCCACCGGCCTCAGCGAAATCTATATGTGGGCGATCCGCTATGCGCCGAAGACGCCGGGCCGCAAATATCTCGACGGCGAGCCGGGCTGGCAGAATGACGGCTCCTATCTGACGCCGGACGGGCAGAGCTTGCGCAGCGAGCTCGCGCGCGCCGCCTATCTGCGCACGGTGCAGGATTGGATCGTCAAGCCGCAGCTCAAGGTCGTGCCCAATGTCGCCAGCGTCGATTCGCTCGGCGGCTTCGTGAAGCAGCTCGACGTGCGGCCGGATGCGATGAAGCTGTTCTCGCTCGGCCTCTCTTTCGGCGATGTCGCCATGGCGCTCGAGCGCAATAATCAGAGCCGCGGCGCCGGCTATATAGAGCGCAATGGCGAAGGCTATGTGGTGCGCAGCGGCGGTCGTCTGGAGACGATCGAGGATATAGAGCGCGTCGTCGTCACGACGCGCAATGGCGTGCCGCTGCGCGTGAAGGACATCGCCGAGGTCGGGATCGGCCGCGAGATGCGCGTCGGCAGCGCCAGCATGGACGGCGAGGAGGTCGTCATCGGCACGGCGCTGATGCTGATCGGCGGCAATAGCCGCTCGGTCTCCGCCGCCGTCGGCGCCAAGCTCGACGTCATCAGGGCGACGCTGCCGCCGGGCGTCGAGGTGCGGACCATTCTCGACCGCACCGTGCTCGTCGATGCGACCATCCGCACGGTGGCCTCCAATCTCGCCGAGGGCGCGCTGCTGGTGATCCTCGTGCTGTTCCTGCTGCTCGGCAATTTCCGCGCGGCGCTGATCACGGCGCTGGTCATTCCCGTCACCATGCTGCTGCTCGCCACCGGCATGGTCTATGGCCGCATCAGCGCCAATCTCATGAGCATGGGCGCGCTCGACTTCGGCCTCATCGCCGATGGCGCGGTGATCATCGCCGAGAACAGCCTGCGCCATCTCTTCGAGCGGCGCCATGCGCTGGGGCGCGGGCTCTCGCTCGAGGAGCGATTGCAGACCGTCATCGCCTCGGCGGTCGAGATGATCCGCCCGACCGTCTATGGTCAGGCGATCATCATTCTCGTCTATGTGCCTTTGCTGTCCTTCTCGGGCGTCGAAGGCAAGATGTTCCATCCCATGGCGCTGACGGTGATCTTGGCGCTCGTCGCCGCCTTCGTTCTGTCGCTGACCTTCGTTCCGGCGATGATCGCCATTCTCGTCTCCGGCCATATCGAGGAGAGCGAGAACCGCTTCATCGCCTGGCTCAAGCGCGCCTATCGGCCGCGCCTCGAGAGCGCGCTGGCCGCGCCGCGCAAGCCCATCGCCATCGGCGCCGGCGCTTTTCTGCTGGCGCTGCTGTTGGTCTCGCGCCTCGGCCAGGAGTTCATCCCGACCCTCGACGAGAAGAATCTCGCCATGCAGGCCGGCCGCATTCCGAGCGCCTCGCTCACCCAGTCGCAGGCGATGCAGAACGAGGTCGAGAACGCCATCCGTCGCGCGCCCGAGGTCGCCTATGTCTTCTCCAAGACCGGCACAGCGGAGGCGGCGACCGATCCGATGCCGCCCAATCTCACCGACACCTATATTTTCTTGAAGCCGCATGACGAATGGCCGGACCCGAAGCTCTCCAAGGAGGAGCTGATCCGCCGCATCGACGGGCGTGTCTCCGAGCTTCCCGGCAATCTCTATGAATTCTCGCAGCCCATTCAGCTGCGCTTCAACGAGCTGCTCGCCGGCGTGCGCGGCGATGTCGCGGTGAAAGTGTTCGGCGAGGATTTCGACTCCATGGCCAAGGAGGCGGAGCAGATCGCCGGCGTGCTGCGCGGCGTCTCCGGCGCCGAGGATGTGAAGGTCGAGCAGATCGCCGGTCTGCCGTTCCTCGAGATCAAGATCGACAAGACCGAGATCGCCCATCTCGGCCTCAGCGTCGCCGAGGTGCAGGACGTCATCGGCGCGGCGATCGGCGGACAGCGCGCTGGCGTGGTCTTCGAGGGCGATCGTCGCTTTCCGATCATCGTGCGTCTGAAGGACGAGTTGCGCCAGGACATTCGCGCGCTCGAAAATCTCCCCGTCTCGGTGCGTGGGCACGACACGGGGCAGATGCGCACGGTGCCGTTGAAGCAGGTCGCCGCCTTCTCCTTCCACGAGGGGCCGAACCAGATTTCGCGCGAGAACGGCAAGCGCCGCGTCGTCGTCACCGCCAATGTGCGCGGGCGCGACATCGCCTCGGTCGTCTCCGACGCGCAGGAGCGCGTGAAGGCGAAAGTCACGCTCGCCGCCGGCGATTGGCTCTCCTGGGGCGGTCAGTTCGAGAATCTCGCCGCCGCGCGGCAAAAGCTCATGCTGGTCGTGCCTCTGTGCTTCTTCCTCATCTTCCTGCTGCTCTATTCGGCGCTGGGCGCGGCGCGCGACGCGCTCATCGTGTTCAGCGCCGTGCCTCTGGCGCTCTCCGGCGGCGTCGCGGCGCTGTGGCTGCGCGGGATGCCGATGTCGGTTTCCGCGGCGGTCGGCTTCATCGCTCTGTCCGGCGTCGCCGTGCTCAACGGCCTCGTCATGCGCAGCTACATATTGCAGCTCGTGCAGCAGGGGCGCGCGCCGCGCGACGCCATTGTCGAAGGCGCGATGACGCGTCTGCGTCCGGTGACGATGACGGCGCTCGTCGCCTCGCTCGGCTTCCTGCCCATGGCCTTTGCGACGGGCACGGGCGCCGAGGTGCAAAAGCCGATCGCCACAGTGGTCATCGGCGGCCTCGTCAGCGCGACGATCCTCACGCTCTTCGTGCTGCCGGCGCTCTATGCGCTGTTCGGCCGCGACGAGGCGGTTCCCGCTCCCGAGGAGGAGCTCGTCATCGAGCCGCGGAGCGCCGACGCATGAGACGCGCTTCGCTCGTCGCCCTGGCGCTCGGCCTGCTCGCGCCCGCTTCGGCGCTCGGCGAGACGCTCGCCGGCGCATTGGCGCATGCCTATGAGATCAATCCGACGATCAATTCCGCGCGCGCCGGGCAGCGCGCCAATGACGAGAATGTGCCGCGCGCGCTCGCGCAATTCCGCCCCAGCGTGCGCACCGACGCGTTTCTCGGCGTCGAGCGGCGGCGCTCGGTGCAAAAATCCTTCGAATATGACAATGGCAATCGGCTCGAGCCGCTGTGGGTCGATAGCATTCAGAACAATCGCGGCGGACCGCCGCGCTCCGCCGTGCTCAGCATCGAGCAGCCGCTGTTCGACGGCTTTCGCACGCGCAACGCCGCGTTGTCCGCCGAGACCAATGTTCATGCGGGGCGCGAGCGGTTGCGCCTGCTCGAGCAGCGCGTGCTGTTCGAGGCCGTCTCCGTCTATATGAATGTCTTGCGCGACACGGCGGCGCAGCGCCTGCAGCAGAACCATGTCGCCGTGCTCGAGGAGCAGCTGCGCCAGACCAAGGAGCGCTATGCGGCCGGCGAGATCACGCCGACCGATATTGCGCAGGCGGAGGCGCGGCTCGCCGCCGGCCGCTCCCAGGCGGCGATGGCGCGCGCCGAGCTCGACGCCAGCCTCGCGCGCTATGCGCAGATCATGGGCGCGGAGGCGAGGCGCCTCGCGCCGGCCGAGCCGGTCGATCGGCTGCTGCCGAAGACGCGCGAGGCGGCCGAGCGCATCGCGCTCACCGAGCATCCGGTGGTCCGCGCCGCCCAGCACGACGCCGAGGCCGCCGATCTCGACATAAGGGTGATCGAGAGCGATTTTCTGCCCAGCCTCTCCATGGTCGGCAAGGTCTATACGGAGTCCGATATCGACGGCCGCGGCAATCGCGCCGTCGGCGCGCAGCTGCTCGGCAAATTATCGGTGCCGATCTATTCCGGCGGCGGGACCTCGGCGCGGCTGCGCCAGGCCAAGCAGACGGCGGGACAGAAGAAATTCGACGTCGACGCCGCGCGCGCCGAGCTGATGGCGCTGACCCGCGCCAATTGGGGAGGGTTGCAGGCCGCCAAAGCGCAGATCGCCGCGGCGAGCGCGCAGATCGCCGCCGCCGAGCGCGCGCTGGCAGGCGTGCGCGAGGAGGCCAAGGCAGGCAAGCGCACGACGCTGGAGATTTTGAACGCGCAGCAGGAGCTGCTCGGCGCGCGTCTGGCGCTGGTGGTCGCGCAGCGCGACCGCGTCGTCGCCTCTTACGCGGTGCTGGCGGCGATGGGCCGCCTCTCGGCGCAGCAGCTCGGGCTCGCGGTCGCCGCCTATGACGCCTCCGCGCATTTCGAGGCGGTCAAGGATTCTTGGGGCGGAATCGGGGGCGGAATCTGGGACGGAATCGAAACGCCCGGCGGCCGCTGAGAGCGACGCGCCGGGCGTTTTGAATGCGCGGCCGAGATGCCGAGCCCGAAGGCTCGCCAATCCTTTTCCTGTCAGTCGTGGCCGGCGGAGCGGCGGTTGTCGCTCTCGGCGGCCTTGTCGCCTTCGGCCGCCTTGTCGCCGACGGTCGCCGCGCTCGCCGTCGCGGGCGCGCCCTCGCGGCCGGCGGCCGACAGCACGGCCTGGCGGAAGGCGCCTTCGACCGAGACGACGAAATTGTAATTCGTCGACGAGTAGGGCCCGATGCGCGAGGGATCGTTGCTGCGCCAGCCGACGAGAATGGCGCCGAGCTTCATGTGCGGCTCGCCGGCGAGAACCGCGCCGCCGGAGGCGCCGTCGCCCGTGCCGCAGTCGAAAGCGAACTCGCGCGCGCCGCCCTTCAGCTGATTGGTCTGCGCGCGCAGGCGGCAGGCCTCGAAGGACATGGTCTCGGCGTCGCGCCAATCGGAATGGCCGCGCGAGACGAACTCCACCGTCTGCTCGATGGCGAGCTGATCGGCGAGATCATAGGGCTTCACATCGTCGAGCGGCTGCGAGAGGCGCGCCACCGCCCAGTCGTTGACCGCCTTGACCGCATAGGGCTTGGAGGCGCCCGCGACGATCGACGACATATCCACCGCGATGCGGCGCTTCTTGCCATCGACCTCGGTGACGAATTGGCAGCTGCGCGCGCGCTTGGCGCCGCGCTCGTCGAAGAACACATGCGCGGCAGTGGTGATGACATTATTGGCGAGCGTGAGCTGCCCGGCGCCATGCGCGCGGCCGCATTGGATGAGGCCGGACGCGGCGTGCGCCTGCTTCAGCGAGCCGGCGTCGAGCTTTTGACGCGCGGCGTATTGCTCGGCGTTGGCGCGACGCTCGGAGCCGAGCACCAGCACTTTGGTCGGCTCCAGCCGCGCGGCTGCGGAGAGCTTCGCCTGCTGCGTCACGCCGGCTTCCGCCGAGGAGGAAGCAAGTGGCGCCGCCGCCAAGCAAAGGGCGGCAGCGAAAAGACGATATTCGACGTTCTTCATTGCGTCCTCTTGTCTCGTTCGAGATCAGGACTATGCGAGGCCGTTGCGGTTCACAAGCTTAGCAATAAGCAAAAACACGGACTTCGCTGGAATACCTTCGGACCGTCACAGAGTCGCCACGCCGGGACGCGGACGCCACGAAATCGCCGTCGTCTGGCGCGCGCGACACGCGCCCCTTCTTGCGCTATTCACGCAGGCGACGCGGCCGAGGAGCATAGCGATGCGAAGGATGATGAGACGAGGCGCTTTCGCGGGGCTCGCCATTCTATCCGCCGTCGCGCCGGCAGCTGCGCGCGCGCCCTGGCCGGACGATCTCGTCGGCCGTCTCGAGGCGCTGGCGCTGGTCGAGACGCTGAATGCGGAGCTGCTCGCCGGCCGCAGCGCCACGGCGGTGCTGGAGAAATGGTGCGCCGATCATCATATGGCCGCCGAGCCGAAGATCGTGGCGCGGGTCGCGCCGGGCGCCGCCGCGCCGCCGAGCGCGGAGCAGCGCGAGCGATTAGGCGTCGGCGCGCAGGAGACGGTGAAATATCGCCGCGTCTCTCTCGCATGCGGCGCGCGCACGCTCTCGGAGGCGGACAATTGGTATGTGCCGTCACGCCTCGCGCCGGAGATGAACCGCGCGCTGGAAACGACGGACGCGCCCTTCGGCAAGGTGATCGCGCCGCTGCGTCCATTCCGCCGCACATTCTCGGTGGAGATGCGCTGGTCGCCGCTGCCCGCCGGCTGGGAGGGCAAGACGCGCGAGACGCTCATGAGAGAGCGGCCGAAGCGGGAGGATCTCGACGCGCCGCATGCGCTGTTCGAGCATCGCGCCATCGTGCATGGCGGCGATGGGAAGCCGATCTCGGAAGTGCGCGAGACCTATACGAACGAAATATTGGATTTCGACGCCGCGGCCGCGCGGGAGCGTTGAAAGCTTCGGGAAGCGCCTCTCCCTCATCTCGCCGTGGACGCGGGAGAGGGGGCGCTTCCGCTCACTCCTCCTCTTCGCCGAACAATCCGAATTGCGCCGCCGGCTGCGCCGGCTCGGCGAGGCCCAAATGGCGGAAGGCGTGCGGCGTCAGCAGCCGGCCGCGCGGCGTGCGTTGCAAGAATCCCTGCTGCAGCAGGAAGGGCTCGATAATGTCCTCGATCGCGTCGCGCGGCTCGGAGAGCGCGGCGGCGATCGTCTCTATCCCCACCGGGCCGCCGCCGAAATTGACGGCGACCATTTCGAGATAGCGCCGATCCATCACATCGAGCCCGATGCTGTCTACCTCGAGCAGCGCCAGCGAGCGATCGGCGAGCGCGCGCGTCACCTGGCCGGCGTTCTCGACAATGGCGAAATCGCGCACGCGGCGTAAGAGCCGCCCGGCGATACGCGGCGTGCCGCGCGAGCGCCGCGCGATCTCGCGCGCGCCATCCTCGCTGATGGCGACGCCGAGCACGCGCGCGCCGCGCCGCACGATCAGCTCCAGCTCTTCCGCCGTGTAGAAATTGAGCCGCACCGGAATGCCGAAACGGTCGCGCAGCGGCGTCGTCAGCAGGCCGGCGCGCGTCGTCGCGCCGACGAGGGTGAATTTGGCGAGATCGATCTTCACCGAGCGCGCCGCCGGGCCCTCGCCGATGATGAGATCGAGCTGGAAATCCTCCATGGCCGGATAGAGGATTTCCTCCACCGCCGGATTGAGGCGATGAATCTCGTCGATGAAGAGAACGTCGCGGGGCTCGAGATTGGTGAGCTGCGCGGCGAGATCGCCGGCCTTGGCGATGACCGGGCCCGACGTCGAGCGGAAATTCACGCCGAGCTCGCGGGCGACGATCTGCGCCAGCGTCGTCTTGCCGAGGCCCGGCGGGCCGACGAACAGCACATGGTCGAGCGCCTCGCCGCGCGTCTTGGCCGCCTCGATGAAGATTTTGAGATTTTTGCGCGCCGCCTCCTGGCCAGTGAAATCGCCGAGCGAGAGCGGACGCAGCGAGAGGTCCGGATCGTCGTCGCGTTGTTCGGGCGTCACCAGCCGGCGGGGAGGGGTGGTCAAAGAATCGGGCTCCAATTGCGGCGCTGCGCGGGGCAGGGCGTTATGATAGACTATCCGTGAGGAGAAAAGCCCGTGAGCCGCCTCTCGTCGCAATATGAGCATATGTCCCTCGACGATTTCGAGGAACTTCTCGCCGACAAGCCCGCCGATGAAAAATGGGAGCTGATCGGCGGCCGCGTCGTGCGCATGATGGTCGGCGCGCGATGGGAGCATCATTTCATCGCCCGAAATCTGGCTTTCGGCCTGATGCAGCGTCTTCGCGCCAAGGGCTCGTCCTGTCAGGTTTTTCAGGAAACCTTCTTCATGAAGGAGAAGGCGATCGATTCGGCGATGTTGCCGGATGTCATGGTCCATTGCGGCGCGATGGAGCCCGGCGCGACGTCGCTGAACGATCCGACCGTCCTCGTCGAGGTGATGTCCGAGGGCAGCAAGGCGCGCGACCGTTTCGAGAAATGGGCGGTCTATCAGAAGCTGCCGAGCTTGCGCCATTACGTGCTGGTCGAGCGCGACCGGGCGCATATAGAGACCTTCGATCGGGCGGGCGCGGTCTGGGCCGGCGTGCAAATTCTCGACGGGCTCGAGGCGGAGCTGAATTTGCCCGCGATCGGCGTGAGCGTGCCGCTCGCGGAAATCTATCGGGATGTGATCGCGAAATAGCGATCTTCGTTTTTCCTCCTGGCGGCGGGAATGAACGAAATCATTTTGAAACGGCGCCGTTATTCGGTCTTCTGCAAGTATTCGTCGCGCGAACGGCGCGAGCGGGACAGCCGACGATGTCGCGGCGAAAAACAAGTCGCGACATCGGGATGGGCGGAACGTCCCGCGCCGCGCTGGCAAAACGGCGAAAATGTCGCGAAATCAGTCGTTGACGATAGTTAAGGTTTCGTTAGTCTGCAACTCGCGTCAGGGTTGAGGGCGCGTATCTTTTGACAGGCGGCACGGCATCCGACGGCATCTCTATACTCGATTGCTCGGGGTTGCAGCATGAGGATGTATATCATCGCACTCGCGTTGACCGCTTTGATCGCCGGAGGAATCTGGATCGCGAAATCCAATTTCGACGGCGTTTGCATATGGACGGGAAAGCGTCTCACGGATCGGCAGAAGTTGGAATTGGCGTTTACGAGAGTAAATTACGCTTTTCGAGCGGTAGATGAGAAAGGTCACACGCTTGAAACGGCCCCAAAATATGAATCACTCGATGAATATCTCAAGCTATATCCAGATTGCTGCAGCATCAAATGGCTGGGCAAGAAAAAGGCACATTCTTGGCCGGAGCCGACCTTTTGGCAGCGCGTTTCGGGCGACTACGCGTTCGGAGTCGAAGTCGTCTATTGGCGACGCGTGCAGAAGTTAGACGGCACTAGTTATTTGAAGCGGGTCGAAGTCCATCCTTATTTCACAAACTGCGGAGCGTTGTCTCCGAATTTTGACCATGACGGATAGAGAGGCGTGCATCGATTGAGTGTCATGCCAGGATCGTGAGAAGGATATAAAAAATGCCCGTTATCTCCGCTGTAGATATGATGAAGTTGTTTCTGTACGGTAAGGATGATCTGCCGAAGTTTGATTCCGAGGAACCAATACGACCCCTTGGATCCGAACATCAGGTACGACATTATCAAGACTTCGCCACCTACATGGACCGAAGGCGCGGGGCGCTTCGCGGTCGGCGCCGCGTCATCCTTGATGCAAAAGTTTTTCGAAGCGCCCGACAGGTCCTTGTTCGCGACGATCAAGAGTTCGCCGAACGCGATCTAGGAGCCCTCACCGCGCGCCCACGCGCCGCCGCGTCTCGATCGTGACCCACACATTCGGGTCCTCCTGCGACTGGCGCTTGACGAAGCGATAGCCGGTCGCCTCCCACGGCTTCACCTCATCGGTGAGATTGTCGAGGATGAAATCGCCGCGGCTCGTCCGCGCGGTCAGAACGGCGTGGCCCTGGTCGTTCTTGTCGCGCACGATCGTCATCAGCAGCGCCTGACGCGGAAAGCCCATTTCCATCAGCAGCCGGCGCTTCTGCAGCGCATAGATCTTGCAGTCGCCCATGCCGTCGGTCGGATAATCCCAATGATCAGCGATCGTGCCCCAATGCTCGAGATTGGAGATCGGCTGGATCGAAGCGTTCACCGCGCGATTGATCTCGTTCAGCCGCGTCCACGCCTCGCGGGAGAGCTCCAGATCGGCCGCGGGCAGGATCGTCTGCCGGCACTCCTGCGGCTGGCGGCCGCAGAAATCCATCCAGCCATAGGGAATGGAGGTGGGCTCGCCGGCGCCGGCGAAGCTCGCATGCGGGATCTCGGCCCGGGCGGCGGAGCCGCCGCCGAACTCGGCCTTTGCGGCGGAGGCGCCGAAGACGACGAACGCCAGAGCGAGCGGACTCAAGACGCGAATGAGAAAATAGACCACGCGACCCCCCGAAGCGCCGGCGGGGAGCGTGGAGCGCCCCGCCATCGGGGATGAGAATGCGCGCGGCCCTTTTGCTCGCCCGCCAATTCGAAAGCTCGCATTTTATCGATCGCGCGCTTTTTGCCCGCCGTTGACCCTCGCCCGGTCGGCGCAATCTGAGAGGAGCGGTCGTTTTCCCTCTCGAGCGCGTTCCGATCGAACGGAATCGTTCGATCGATCAGAATTCGCGTCCAGGAAAGAAAGCGAGAGCGCCGTCCGAGCCGACTGGAATGGCGCTCTAAGTCCCAGCGGAGAAAGAACCTGATGGCCACTGCATCGAAGCGCGAGACGATCGCGAGACGCCCGGTCCCCTCCTTCGGCAATCCCGACCTTCCGCCACAGGGCGCGATCAACGCCCAGAACAAGGCGAGCCTCACCGATCCCGGCCCGCGCAGCGAGGCGATCGGCGGGCAGTTCCCTTCGGCGCAGCTTCCGCCCCCCACCGACGTCAGCGACATGCCCATGTTCTGGGCCTCGTTCAACAATGCCCCCAAGCGCGTGCAGAACGGCGGCTGGGCGCGGCAGGTCACGCAATATGATTTCGCCATCGCCGAGGAGATTTCCGGCGTCGATATGCGGCTCACCGCCGGCGGGATAAGGGAGATGCATTGGCACCTCGCCGCCGAATGGGGCTATGTCTCCTATGGCTCCTGCCGCGTCACCGTGCTCGACGATCAGGGCCGCGCCTATGTCTCCGATGTGAAGGAGGGGGACATTTGGTATTTCCCGGCCGGCCAGCCGCATTCGCTGCAGGGGCTGGGGCCGGACGGCTGCGAGTTCCTGCTCTGTTTCGACGACGGAAAAGCCACCGAATACAATACTCTGCTGGTGACCGACTGGATCGCGCACACCCCGCCGGACATTCTGGCCGCCAATTTCGGCCTGCCGGCCGAGACCTTCGCCAATATCCCGCTGAACCAGCTCTATATTTTCCAAGGGGAGGTTCCCGGCCCCTTGGCCGCCGATCAGGCCTCGGCCGCGGGAGCGGAGGGGGCGCCGCCCTATCCCTATACGTTTTCCCTGAAAGCGAGCGCGGCCGCCAAGCAGACGAAGGGCGGCGAGGTGCGCGTCGCCGACAGCGACAATTTCAAAGTCTCCTCGACCATCGCCGCGGCGCTGGTCACGCTCGCGCCCGGCGCGCTGCGCGAGATGCATTGGCATCCCAATGGCGACGAATGGCAATATTGGATCAAAGGCCATGGCCGCATGACCCTCTTCGACGCCGGTCCCAAGGCCGTGACCCAGGATTTCCACGCCGGCGACATCGGCTATGTGAAGCGCGCGCATGGGCATTATGTGCAGAATGTCGGCGATGGCGAGCTGCAATTCCTGGAGGTGTTCCGCGCCGCGCATTTCCGCGACGTCTCGCTCGTCGATTGGCTCACCCATACGCCGCCGGCCATGGTCGCCCAGCATCTGAACATAGACGAGGCGACGATCGCCAAATTCCCGCGCGGCAAGCCGATCGTCATGCCCTGACATCGCAGGTATCATAATACCTATTGCGGCTATAGCCGGGAAATGCTGGGGTTTGGGGCGCTCACAGGCGCCCGATTCCGTTTGACAGGGAGGCGCGGCTCGCTTATCACGCCCCATCCCACGGGCGTGGACCCGAGAAGAACGGAAATAGCTCTCCCATGTTTGGCAAGACCTATTCGGCGAAGGCCGCCGAAGTGCAGAAGAAATGGGTGCTGATCGACGCCAAGGGGCTCGTCGTCGGTCGCCTCGCCAGCCTGATCGCGCTGCGTCTGCGCGGCAAGCACAAGGCGACGTTCACCCCCCATGTCGACGATGGCGACAACATCATCGTCGTGAACGCCGACAAGGTGATCCTGACCGGCCGCAAGCGCGAGCAGAAGGTCTATTATCACCATACGGGCTTCCCGGGCGGCATCAAGGAGCGCTCGGCCAAGTTCATCCTCGACGGGCGCTTCCCGGAGCGCGTCGTCGAGAAGGCGGTGCAGCGCATGCTGCCGCGCGGTCCGCTCGGCCGCAAGCAGCTCGGCAATCTGCGCGTCTACAAGGGGCCGGAGCATCCGCATGTCGCGCAGACCCCGGAGCCGCTCGACGTCGCCGCCCTCAATTCCAAGAATGCCCGCAACGGCAAGAACGCTAAGAGCGCCTGACCATGGCCGAGACCACGCTTTCCTCTCTCTCCGAGCTCAATCAGGCGACCGTCGCGGCAGCTTCCGACGCGCCGAAATATGAGCAGAAGCTCGACAAATACGGCCGCGCCTACGCCACCGGCAAGCGCAAGAACGCCGTCGCCCGCGTGTGGATCAAGCCCGGCACGGGCAAGATCTCTGTCAACGGCCGCGACGTCACCGTCTATTTCGCGCGTCCGGTGCTGCGCATGATCCTGCAGCAGCCGCTCGGCGTCGCCAATCGCGTCGGCCAGTACGACCTCGTCGTCACGGTCGCCGGCGGCGGCCTCTCCGGCCAGGCCGGCGCGGTGCGTCATGGTCTTGCAAAGGCGCTCACCCATTATGAGCCCGAGCTCCGCAGCGCGCTGAAGCGCGAGGGCTTCTTGACCCGCGACTCGCGCGTGGTCGAGCGTAAGAAATACGGCAAGCGCAAAGCCCGCCGCAGCTTCCAGTTCTCGAAGCGCTGATTATCTCTCGATCGGCGATACGACGACAACGAAGGGCGGCGCGAGCCGCCCTTTTTATTTGTCTCCTCGGGGATCGGAACGAAGACCAATGGCGAAAATCTTCATCGACGGCGACGCCGGCACCACGGGCCTGGAAATTCGCGAGAAGCTCGCGGGCGAAAAGAACATCGAGCTCGTCTCCATCGCGCCGGAATTGCGCAAGGAGGTCTCCGCCAAGCGCGACATTCTCGCGCGCGTCGATGTCGCGATCCTCTGCCTGCCGGACGCCGCCGCCAAGGAGACGGTCGCGCTCGCCGAGGAATTGGGAGACGCTGGTCCGCGCATTCTCGACGCTTCGACGGCGCATCGCGTCGCGCCCGGCTGGACCTATGGTTTTCCCGAGCTCTCCGCCGGTCAGGCGGAGGCGATCCGCAAGGCGCGCCGCGTCGCTAATCCCGGCTGCTACGCCACGGGCGCGATCGCGCTGCTGCGACCGCTCGTCGACGCGGGGCTGATCGCGCCGGAGCAGAAGCTCGCGATCAACGCCATCTCCGGCTATTCCGGCGGCGGCAAGCAGATGATCGAGGCTTACGAGAAAGGCGAGGCGCCGGCGTTCGAGCTTTATGGCCTTTCGCTCGAGCATAAGCATTTGCCAGAGATCGCCGCCTATTCGCGCCTCGCTACGGCGCCCTTGTTCGTTCCCTCGGTCGGCAATTTTCGCCAGGGCATGCTGGTCTCGATTCCGCTCGCGCTCGACACGCTCGCTGCGCGGCCTCGCGCGGTCGATCTCGAGGCGGCGCTGGCGCGTCACTATGCGGGCGCGACGCATGTGCGCGTCATGCCGGCGCCGAAGTCGGGACGTCTCGATCCGCTCGCCTTGAACGGAACCAATGATCTCGAAATCTTCGTCTTCGCGCATGAGGAGCGCAGACAGGCGCTGCTGGTCGCGCGGCTCGACAATCTCGGCAAAGGCGCCTCCGGCGCCGCCGTGCAGAATCTGTCGCTGATGCTGTCGGAGCGCGTGAGCTGACTTCATTCGACCGCGCCGAACGATAGGCGCGGTTTCGAATGTGCGACGTCAGTCGTCGTCGACCGCGGCCTCCGCTGTGCGCAGGCGGCGCGCGTGCAGCGTCGCCACAGCCAGCACGCCCATGGCCAGCGCTTGATGCGCGAGCGCCGCCCATAGCGGCACGACGAGCAGCAGCGTCGCAATGCCGAGCGCGGCTTGCGCGCCGATATGGCCGAACAAGAGGCCTGCGCCGCGCGCGGCGCGCCCGCCCGCCGAGCCCGCCGCATCGACGAGGTGAAACAGCGCCAGCGCGAGCAGCACGTAAGCGATCATGCGATGATCGAATTGCACCAGCGCGACATTGTCGACGAGATTGCTCCACCAGGGCGAGAGCCGCAGCAGCTCATCGGACGGCGGAACGAAGCTGTCGTCCATCAGCGGCCATGTATTGTAGGCGTAGCCGGCGCGCAGCCCCGCGACCAGCGCGCCCGCGCCGATCTGCACGAAGACGAGGACGAGCAGCAAAGTCGCGAAGACGGAGAGGCGCCGGAGCCCGCTGGCGACGATGATGCGCGGCTGATAGCCGAGCCCGCCCGCGACCCACAGACATGCGGAGAAGATGAAGGCCGCCAGCAGCAGATGAATGGCGAGCCGCTCCTGCGCAACCTCGACGCGATTGACGAGTCCGGAGGACACCATCCACCAGCCGACGCCGCCCTGCAGCGCGCCCAGCGCCAATATTCCGAGGAGCTTCGGCTTCACGCTTTTCGGCAGGCGTCCGCGCAGCCAGAACCAGGCCAGCGGAATGGCGAAAGCGAAGCCGATGATGCGGCCGAGCAGACGATGGCTCCATTCCCAGGCGAAGATCGTCTTGAACTGCGAGAGGTCCATGTTCGGGAACATCTCGCGATACTGCGGGATTTTTTTATAATCCTCGAAAGCGGCTGCCCATTGCGCCTCGGAGAGCGGTGGAAGAACGCCCGCTACCGGCTTCCATTCGGTGATGGAGAGGCCCGATTCGGTGAGCCGCGTCGCGCCGCCGACCACCACCATGGCGAAGACGAGCGCGGCGATGATCCACAGCCAGAGGCGCACGTCGGTGGCGCTCCCCTCGCTCGGCGGCGCGACGATGGCGGGCGTTTGAGCGGGAAACTGGATCCAGTCGGTCATGGGCGCGGCTCAAGGTGAGAGGCTCTAGAGCGATCGGATCGCGCTCTGGCGAGCCAATTAAGGGGAGCCGCGCGCCCTTGTCCACGGGGCTGCGGAGCCGAAACGGCGGCGGCTGCAAGATTCCGGCTGAAAAACGCCACGCCAGGGAGGAAAATAGCGGCGCGCGAATCGTCGCGCGGGCAGGGAGCGGAGCGTCGAATTTGACCGTCAAGACCGATGGCGCCTTCCGCACGATCGGCGAGGTCGCGGAGAGCCTCGACCTTCCGCCGCATGTGCTGCGCTTCTGGGAGACGCGCTTTTCCGAGATCGAGCCGGTCAAGCGCGCCGGCGGGCGGCGCTATTATCGGCCGCGCGACGTCGAGCTGGTCGCGGCGATCCGCCATCTGCTCTATGGCCGCGGCTATACGATCAAGGGCGTGCAGCGCCTGTTGCGCGAGCAGGGCGTGCGCGCGGTGATCGAGAGCGCCCGCGGTCC
>NZ_DATBQF010000029.1:0-76474 GCF_036560965.1 Methylosinus sp.
CCATGCGCGAATGGCGCTCGTGCCGGTCGCTCAGCGTGAGAGCTTCGCCTCGGTCGCGGCGGGGGCGATCTCGCAGAATGTGTATTTGTTCGCGGCGAGCGCGGGCCTCGCCACTGTGATCAGAGCCTGGATCGATCGCGACGCGATCGCGCAGGCGCTGGGGCTCGGTCACGACCATCAGGTGCTTTTATCCCAGACGATCGGCTATCCGAAGATGACGGAGTGAACTCCCCCGATGCGCATCGACCCGGTCTTCCTATTCGACCTCGACGGCACGCTGGTCGACAGCGTCTATCAGCACGTCCTCGCCTGGAAAAAGGCGCTCGACGCGGAGCGCATCCATTTGTCGGTCTGGCGCATTCATCGCAAGGTCGGCATGAGCGGCGGCCTATTCGTCAATCAGCTGCTGCGCGAGACCGGCATGGAAATCGACGCCGAGCGCGTGCGCCGTTTGAGCGCCGCCCACGCCGCCGCTTATCTCGAGATCGCCGACGGGGTGCGCCCGCTCCCGGGCGCGCGGGAGCTCCTCGCATGGCTCACCGACGCCGGCGTCCCCTGGGCGATCGCGACGAGCGGTCGCATGGAGACGGCGCGTGTCAATCTCGCCGCGCTCGGCGTCGATCCCACCCGCACGCCGGTCGTCACCCGCGACCAGGTCGCCCACGCCAAGCCCGACCCAGATCTTTTTCTCGCCGCCGCCCGACGGCTGAACGCGCCCATCACGACGGCGTTCGTCGTCGGCGACAGCATATGGGACATGCTCGCCGCAACCCGATGCCGTGCGCTGGGGGTCGGCCTTCTGAGCGGGGGCTACGGATCCGACGAGCTGCGGCAATCGGGCGCATTTCGCGTCTATGACGACCCCGCCGATCTCCTGTTCCATATCGACGAGATCGGTGGAAGGAAGTGACATTCGGTCGCTCTGCTCGCGCTCGCTAGAATAGGTCATATATAAATGTCGCGGACGTCGTGGTCCGACGACATGAAGAGCGGACTTCGGGATTCGAAGCGAGGGGAGTCGCATGATCGACACGGCGCGGCAAATCGTCTGGTTCGAGGAAGTGACGCGCGACGATGTTCCGAGCGTCGGCGGAAAGAACGCCTCGCTCGGAGAGATGATTTCCCGACTCACCGAAAAAGGCGTCAGAACGCCCTCTGGATTTGCGACGACGGCGCAAGCCTATTGGCGCTTCATCGACAGCAATGGCGCGCGGAATGTCATCGCCGCGGCGCTCGACGACCTCGAATCCGGCCGCATCGTGCTCGCCGACGCCGGTCGAACAATTCGCAGCGCCGTTCTCCGCGGCGAATGGTCCAGCGAAATGGCGAGCGCCATCGTCGCGGCCTATCGCGAGCTGGGCCGGCGCGTCGGCAGAAGCGAGCCCGATGTCGCGGTGAGGTCGAGCGCCACCGCCGAAGACCTGCCGAATGCGAGCTTCGCGGGACAGCAGGAGACCTATCTGAACATTCGCGGCGAGCGGGCGTTGCTCGACGCCTGTCGGCGCTGCTACGCATCGCTCTTCACGGATCGCGCGATAAGCTATCGCAAGGCTCAGGGTTTCGACCATATGAAAGTCGCGCTGTCGGTCGGCGTGCAGCTCATGGTCCGGTCCGACACAGGCGGCGCGGGCGTGATGTTCTCGCTGGACACGGAGACGGGCTTCGACAAGGTCGCGCTCATCAACGCCTCCTGGGGGCTCGGCGAGAATGTCGTGCAGGGCGCGGTGGACCCGGACGAATATGTCGTGTTCAAGCCGCTCCTCTCCAATGTGGCGCTGTCGCCGATCATCGAGAAGAAACGCGGCGGCAAGCTGGTGAAGATGATCTATGCGCAGGGCGGCGAGCAGCCGACGCGCAATGTCCCGACGTCCAAGGCCGAGCGCGCCTCCTTCGTGCTCGCCGACGAGGACATTCTGACTCTGTCTCGCTGGGCCTGTCTGATCGAGGACCATTATGGCCGGCCGATGGACATGGAATGGGCCAAGGATGGCGAGACCGGCGGGCTCTTCATCGTCCAGGCGCGTCCGGAGACGGTTCAATCGCGACACGAGGCGAGCGCGCTGAAGTCTTATCGCATAGGCAAGAAAGGCCGCAGGATCTGCACGGGATTGGCGATCGGCGACGCGGTGGCGACCGGCAAGGTCTGCGTCATAGAGGATGTTCGCGACATTGGTCGTTTCGTCGACGGCGCCATATTGGTCACACGCACGACCGATCCGGATTGGGCGCCCATCATGAAGCAGGCCGCGGCCATCGTGACCGAGCATGGCGGGCGCACCTCGCATGCGGCGATCGTCAGCCGCGAGCTCGGATTGCCGGCGATCGTCGGCGCGCCGGATGCGACGCGACTGCTCCACGACGACCAGATCGTCACCTTGTCCTGCGCCGAAGGCGACACGGGATTCGTCTATGATGGCGTCGCCGAGATCGAGATCGAGGAGTTCGATCTCGCCGCCGTTCCCACGACGCGCGTCGACGTCATGCTCAATCTCGCCGATCCCGCCGCGGCCTTTCGCTGGTGGCGTCTTCCTTCCGACGGAGTGGGCCTCGCGCGGATGGAGTTCGTCATCAACAATCACATCAAGATCCATCCGATGGCGCTGGTCCACTATGATTCGTTGAAGGATGAAGCAGCCAAAAAGATCATCGCCGAGGCGACCGTCGGTTACGAGAACAAGAACGACTATTTCGTCGAAGGGCTCTCGCGGGCGCTCGGCCGCATCGCCGCCTCCGTTCATCCGCGGCCGGTCATCGTGCGCATGAGCGATTTCAAGACCAATGAATATGCCGCTCTGATCGGCGGCGCCCAATTCGAGCCCAGGGAAGAAAATCCGATGATCGGCTTCCGCGGCGCGTCGCGCTATTATTCGCCGCGCTATCGAGAAGGCTTCGCGCTCGAATGCCGCGCCATACGCCGTCTTCGCGACGAAATGGGATTCACCAATGTCATCGTGATGATCCCCTTCTGCCGGGCGGTCAAAGAGGCGGATCGCGTGCTCGAGGTCATGGCGGCCAATGGGTTGAAACGCGGCGAGAACGGGCTTCAAGTCTATGTCATGTGCGAGATTCCCTCCAACGTCATTCTCGCCCGCGCCTTCGCGCAGCGCTTCGATGGTTTCTCGATCGGCAGCAATGATCTCACGCAGCTCACTCTCGGCGTCGACCGAGACTCCGCGGAGCTCTCCGATCTGTTCGACGAGAGGGACGAGGCGGTGAAATGGATGATCCGCACCGTCATCGACGCCGCGCGCGATGTGGGAGCCAAGGTCGGGCTGTGCGGGCAAGCGCCGAGCGACCATCCCGACTTCGCCGAATTCCTGGTCGAATGCGGGATCGATTCCGTGTCGGTGACGCCCGACAGCTTCGTCGTCGTGAAGCAGCATGTGGCGGCTGCCGAGAGTTGATCGAGCGCGACCCGCTCAAAAATCGGTTCTGTCGCGAATTTTTTATCGCGGGTCGGTTGGGGCTATGTTCGCCGGGCGTGGGGCAGGCGGAATAGCGCGATGATTGATTTCACGGGCAACCATTTTGAACGCACGTGATCCTGTGGGGCGTCCGCTGGTATGTGGCGTATCCGATGAGCTATCGTCAGCTCGAGGAAATGATGGAAGAGCGAGGCGTCGAAGTCGACCATTCCACGCTCAACCGCTGGGTCGTCAAGTATGCGCCTTTGCTGGAGAAACAGTTCCGTGCTCGCAAACGCGCGATCGGATCCAGCGGGCGTCTCGATGAGACCTATGTGAAAGTCAAAGGCTGCTGGAAATATCTGTATCGGGCGGTCGACAAGGCAGGCGCGACGGTGGATTTCCTGCTGACCACCCAGAGGGACTGCAAAGCCGCGTTACGGCTTTTGCGCAAGGCGATCGGCCAGCATGGCGAGCCGGAGAAGATCACGATCGACAAGAGCGGCGCCAACACGGCCGCGATCGAACGCTACAATGCGGAGGGCTTTGTCGCAATTTTTTTTTGTAGACGCGATGAGCGTGTGAGAACGACGCGGGTCACGCGGCGAGGGCGTAGAACTTCTGTGCTGGACGCAATTCGTCTGTCGTTCGTAGCTGCCCCTTTCGGATCATATGCATGAGCTCGATCCCCGAGAGCGTCGCAGCAGCCGATCGAAATGATTTGGAACCCAACATCGGCCGCGTCACTCGCTTCACCGCTCGATGGTCCTGTTCGACAATATTGTTCAGATATTTGATGCGGCGGATTTCGATGTCCGCTTCATGCTCCGCATTGTAGCGTTCGATCGCCGCCGTGTTGGCGCCGCTCTTGTCGATCGTGATCTACTCCGGCTCGCCATGCTGGCTGATCGCCTTGCGCAAAAAGCGTAACGCGGCTTTGCAGTCCCTCTTGGCCGTCAGCAGGAAATCCACCGTCGCGCCTGCCTTGTCGACCGCCCGATACAGATATTTCCAGCAGCCTTTGACTTTCACATAGGTCTCATCGAGACGCCAGCTGGATCCGACCGCGAGCTTGCGAACACGGAACTGTTTCTCCAGCAAAGGCGCATACTTGACGACCCAGCGGTTGAGCGTCGAATGGTCGACTTCGACACCTCGCTCATCCATCATTTCCTCGAGCTGACGATAGCTCATCGGATACGCCACATACCAGCGGACGCCCCATAGGATCACGTCGCGTTCAAAATGGCTGCCCTTGAAATCAATCATCGCGCTATCCCGCCTGCTCAGCTGCCTGCGATCATAGTCCCAACCGACCCGCGAGAAAAATTCGCGACAGAGCCCTTTGCATGCTCTCGTCTACAATCGCCGAAAAGGCCGGCGTCACCCGCCTGGCCCCTTATAAAGCCCTAAGCGAAACCGGGGACCCTCAACTCTCGACGTTGCTCGGCGTCGTCAATGCGCTAGGGCTAAAGCCGTGGAGCCTCTGGCTCACACTAGACAACGCGGCGCTCATGTCGAGAGCCTTGAAATCGTATTCTGGGACACGTTGAACCAGCGTACGGGGTCGTCCTGCGTCGCGATGCCATTCGCCAGCGCCGCGCCCGCTTCCTCGCGGTGATGTCTTGCGAACCCTTCGCAGCCGTGGTTCCCTTACGCCTCCCAAATGCTAACGCGATCGAATCATCGCTCATTAGCCATTGCGCGGTTCCGTCGCGAGCGTCAGCGACTCGTCATGCAAGGTGAGCTCGGGCGGATAAAACGGATCGTCCACCAACGATTGCCCCCAGCGCGTCATGAACAACGCGCGGTCGAGCACTTCCTGCTTACGCAACGGCCGCGCTTGGCGCGTCGAGCCTTCCTTGTGAAGGAGCGCCGGCGTCGCTGCGGAAACGACGGCGTAGCCCGCCGCACCGGCACGCAAGCAATAATCGACGTCGTTGAACTCCACCACGAATTTTTCATCGAATAGGCCAAGACTGTCGAAGACCCCACGGCGCGTGAGCAGGCAGGCGCCGGTGACAGCCGAGACGCGCCGCGTCGTCGCGAGCATTGCGTAGGGACCGGGGTCGTCGGCCTCCCGCCCCGCCCCCGCATGTGCAACGAGGCCACGAATGCCGAGCGCAATGCCTGCGTGTTGCACGGTCCGATTTTCATGGAGAAGCTTTACACCGACGACGCCGACGCGCGGATCGACGGCAAGCGCGACAAGCGGCGAGAGCCAATCGGGATCACTCGTCTCGACATCATTGTTGAGCAGCGCAATAACTTCGCCAGTCGAGGCGCGCACGCCTTCATTCACGAGGCGCGCGAAATTGAAAGCCTCGTCGCGGCGCAGGATCGCGACATCGGGGCGCCCGCGCAGACGGTCGAACAGATCGAATGTCTCGGGCTCGACGGAGCCATTGTCGACGATCACAAGCTCTTTGTTCGGCCAGCTCGCGCGCTCGAACAGCGTCTCCACCGCGCGCGCGAGGAGATCGACGTGGTCGCGCGTCGGAATCACGATGCTGACGAGCGGGCGTGCGGAAAAAGTCGCGACGCCTTGCGCCGCGAAGGGAGCGATGCGCGTCGGCTCTGGCGCCGGCAGGGCCGGCTGCGGCTTGCGGCGGAAATTGTCGAGAAAACGCCCCAGTTTGCGCCCCCAGTAATAGCGCCGGCCGCAGGGCGTGATGCGCACGGAAATGCGCGCATCCGGATCGCCGCAGTCGATCTGCGCCGTAAGCGACGGGTCCATCATCACTTCGTTGAAATGCGTGACGGGTTTCTGAAGACGAAAGGGGAAGGTGATGACGTATTCGCCAGCGGCGTTGAGAAAACGAAAGAACGCCACAATGGGCCGTTCGGGTGCGTAGCGGATCATTTTGATTTGGCAGAGTATTTCTTTGGCCATTCAGGTCGCCGTTTCAATCTGGTTTCCTTATAAGCTGCCCAGCAGCACTTCCACGATTCTTTGCATGATCGTGCGCTTACGCGGCGGACAGCGCTTCGCGGCGGCGTCAAAGAGGCTGAAATCCGTCGAGACCGTTTCGGACCGGCGTGCAGTGGTGACGACCTGATAGAGGTCGGCGTGCGGGCCCATGGTGAACGCCCGACGCACCGCCCTGGGCAGCTTGTTCCAGTGCGCATGAAACTCCGTTACCTCAGGGCGACGCAGCACGAAGCGCGCGTCCGTGATCGTGAGACCGGCCTTCCTGTGCAGTGCCTCGATGTTCTTGAGGGCGAAGAAGCGGATATGGGTTTTGTCGAGCAGGCCGTCTTCGCGATAGTCGAAATCGTCATCGTAAAGCAAGCCGAGGATCGCACCATTGCCGATATAGGGCAGCGAGACAATGATCTTGCCTTCATCATTCAAGAGCTTTATCATTTCAGCGATTGCGGCCCACGGATCATAAAGATGCTCGAGCACGTCGGCGGAAACAATCGCATCGAATCTGCCTTCGGCGCTAAGCGCCTGTGTCCAGCCGGGCGCATTGAGGTCGAGCGAATAGACGCGATCCGTATATTTTTTTAGCTTCTCGACGGAGGCTGGATTGATCTCGACGGCCACGACGTCGTTGCGCTTGTCCTTTGCGAGAAACTGCGTCTGCATGCCGGCGCCCGCGCCGAGCTCCAATATCTTCTTACTCGCACCCGCGAACTCGATCACGTAAGCGAGCGCATTGTCGCCTTCGAGATCAATCTGATATTCGTAGTCATGCAGGATCCCGAGATCGGGCGCCGCACTCTTTTGATCTTCCATCACTGTAGCTTTCATAGAATAAGTCGGGAGGATAGCCCGCCCGCGCCAGCCGCCGCAACCCTCGGTCTCGGGACATTCCGCAGACTGCCGCGACCGCGCCGAAGGCGTCGCCCGCCTGCTGCTCGATATGACGAGCACGGTACGCTCCGGCAAGGCGACCGGCATCCGACACGACCGGCGTCCGGCTCTTGTGACGGTCGACAACAACGCCTATAATCTGAAAATAAAAGGATATCCATCGCCTCGGATCACCTCGGCCAAAGGCACTTCGAAGACGCTGAAGCGCGCGATGGCGCGAAGCGGTTCGATAGGCGGAATATTTTTTTTGAAATCGATTTCAGGTTGGGGCGTCGTCGATCGTCTTTAGAAAAGGGGACGATTTGATGACCGTTCACCGGAAAATCGCGCGATGAATTGCGGGGTATAAGTGTAATGACGTTAGGACGAGTGTCGACATATTTAGCAAGTGAAATGTATAATGAGCTGAACGAACGCCGGCGTGACGACGTCGACGAGGCAACGAGGCGCTTATACATTCATACCAAGGAATTTTATTGGACCGTCACGCGGTTGGTCGGGCTCGGCCATCTGCACGACGGTTCTCGTTCTCGTCCGCAGGCCGCAGTCGAGCGCTTCACGCTGCCGGAGGATGCGGCGCTGCTCCCGCTCCAGCATCCGCGCCTGCTGATCGATGTAACGCCGACCCAGCGCTTTGGTCACAAGACGGGGATACAGCGGGTAGTCCAGGAGATTGCCAAACACGCGGTCTCGAACGGGGCAGGGCTTCCCGTTTTCATCGTGAATGGCCGCCTCGTTTCGTTTTTCCGACATGCCGGCTTGCCGGACGAGGTGGAGATTGTCGCCGGCGACAAATTTCTGATGCTCGATTCGAGCTGGCTGATCGTCGAGGAGACGATGGCGATCATGAAAACTGTTACCGAGCGTGGCGGCGAGAACGTCGTCGGCCTGCACGATCTCATTCCCCTCGACTACCCGACAGCCTTCGCTCCGGAGACCGTCGCCACATTCAAACGCTGGTTCGAGACGATCGCGCTCGCGAGCGACGCCGTCGTCTGCGTCTCCCGGAGCACGGCCGACTCCTTCGTCGATTATGTTCGGAGGAGGGGCTATTCACCCAAATTCGGTCAGCGGATCGGCTGGTGGCCCCTCGGCGCGGATTTTTGCGCAGCCGCCGCCGTCGCCCCCCCATCTCCGCAGGCGGCGGCGATCGTCGCCACTATGCGGCCTTTTTTCCTCAGTGTGGGCACGATCGAGCCCCGTAAGGGCTATTCGGTCGCGCTTTCGGCTTTCGAACACCTGTGGCGTACGGGCGCCGACATTCGCTATGTGATCGTGGGCGGCTCGGGCTGGCAGTCGCGTGCGTTGGAGAGCCGAATCCGACTGCACCCAGAGTTCGGACGCAGGCTCTTCTGGCTCGAAGCCGCCAGCGACGCTGATCTGCGGCTTCTCTATGCGCGTGCGCATAGTCTGATCGCCGCGTCGTTTGCCGAGGGATTCGGATTGCCGCTGGTTGAGGCCGCCTATCATGGGCTTCCCGTGATCGCGAGCGATATTCCGGTTTTCCGGGAGATCACGGGTAGCCAAGCTCGCTTCTTCGACCTTCTCGACGAAAAAGGATTGGCAGAAGCGATTCGATCCGCGCTCGCCAGCAAGAGAACTTTCGCGCAGGCGCGTATCTGGACTTGGAAAGAGTCGACGCAGCGTCTGGCTGAGTTGGTAAGTGACGGTGCCTATCAGATGCGCTTGCCAGACAAAAGGTCGGGACGAGGTCGTGCCCCCTGTGGTGGTGTAGCAGTTCGGGAGCAAGCCGCTCGCGAAGCGCGCTTTTCATAGCGCCGTAGCGAGCGAGCGGCTTGCGGCGGCCACCGGCTATTCTCCGGTTAGGGGGGGCATCCTCACTCTGTGTGGGTCTTCCTCAATTTGAGTTGGATATGAGTTGTCCTCAGGGGAACCATTCGGGCCCGGAGCAGGTCCACACCTGCGCGGCCGTACATGGCTCGCTTCAGGGTTTTCAGCCGGTTGATCTGGCCCTCGGTCTGTCCATTACTCCAGCGCTCGGTGACAGCATTCTGGACCGCGGTGAGATCCTGCTGCGCCTTGATGGCGAACTGGCGCAGGCAGTGGATGCCCCGAGTCGCGAGCGTCATCCAGCCACGCATCGAGCTTTTCCGTGTCCCGCCCGCGCAAAATACCGCGGAACCGCATGGCGAGTTGGCGCATCGTCGCGAAGTCCGGAGAGGTTGCCTTCAGCAAGTCGACTTTCTCTGCCTGTGGCGCCGTCAGCAATCCCCGGGGTTTGATACACAGTGCAGCCGCGACCACGCAGGAAATGGTTTGCGGCAACACAGATACCGACGGCAACGGAGCCGCCGCCATCGCCGCGAAGTGCGCCTGGCGCCATGTTCTAAGCAGCCGCTGCAAGTGCGTCAGGCTTCCGGTGTAGCCGAGCGGTCTGATTTCCGCGAGTAGCTGTCGCCCGAATGTGCATCCTTCCGCCCAATGTTGGGCCAGATATTTTCGAAAGTGATTCGGTGTCGTCGGCTTGGGCGCCATGATTCCGCGCTCGGGCAGAATATCCAGCCGAGTCCATTTCGCAACCGTGCGCCAGTTGAGCCCGGTCTCCCGCACGATCTCGCTCAGGCCCTTACCCGTGGCCTGCAAAATTTTGAGCTGATCGAACCGGCTCCGCCGCGCGGCACGGCGGCCCGCATTAGCGAGACGCCGATGTTCTGTCACCTCCGGTTGCCCATACCGATGGATGAGGCCCGGCTGCGGCTGTTGGGGTTCCGGCACCATCTCCGCTGGCGCGAACGGCTCTTGCTGAAGCGGAGCGCGGCTGAGCTGTTGCTGAATCGACTGGCGCAAGTTCTGGATCAGATGAAACCTGTCGGCGACCTGGCCCGCCTGCGGCGCGCCGCGCGTCGCCCCCTCGGCGTAGAGGCCGCATCGGTCGCGGCTGATGATCTCGACCTCTGGACGACAGGCGAGCCATGCAGCTGAACCGCGCCGGGATCGCCGGAGGCCATTTGGTCTGAGTCACGCCGCGATGGCGGGCTCCTCGAGTTGCGCATAATAGCGCGCCTCGGCTTCGGCAGGCGGGATGTTGCCGATCGGCTCCAATACCTGCGGTTATCGAACAAGCCGACCCATTCGAGCGTGGCGAACTCGACGGCCTCGAAGTTCCGCCACGGCCCGCGCCGGCGGATGACCTCGGCCTTGTAGCGTCCCTTGACCGTCTCGACGAGGTCGGTTCGACGGGGAATCGCGTCGCCTCACTTTCCGGAGGTTTTCTCGCTTTTGGTTTTCTCGAAGAAGCTCAGATCGAAGAGGCCGTCGACGCTGGGAGCCTTGTCGGCCACTCCGAGCACGACCTGATAGGCGAGCAAGGCCCTGGTCGATTGCGTGATGGCCTTCGGATCGACGACGAAATGAGCGGCCGGCGACGACAGCGATTTGCGGATCGTCGCGCCGTCCACGATGCCCTTGGACAGCGCCGCTTCGACATGCGGCGCGGCCCGGTCGGGATTTTTCTGCAGCTCGTCGACAGCGCGCACGAGGCCGTCGACCAGCGCCTGCACCTGTTGCGGGTGCTTTTCGAGAAAATCCTTCGAGACGGCCGCCACGGTGCCCGGCTGGCCGGGGAACAGCTCGGAGCCGCCGGCGAGCAGCGCGATCTCGGGATTGGCTTGTCTAACGATCGTCAAAGTCGGCTCGCGCACCGTCGCCGCCTCCACGGCGTTGGCGAGAAGCGCCTGCTGCGTCGCGTCTATGCCGATGGAGATGATCTCGACATCGGCGGGATCGGCATGGATCACCTCGCGCAGCCAATATTGGAGATTGGCGGCCGGCACCGAGCCCGGCGGCTGGGTGGCGATCTTGGCCGGCTTGCCATTGGCGGCGTGGAAGGCCTTGAAAGCCGCCGCCGGCGTGACGCCCTTCTTGAAAAAGGCCCTGAGCTTGGCGCCGCCCGCGAGCACATTCTCGTCCACCGCGAGCGCGGCCACGACGCGGAGATCAATGCCCTTCGCCCGCCCCACAGCCGCGGGCGCGACGCCAGCCACATAGATGTCGACGCCGCCGCTCGCCGCCGCCTGCACGATATTGGGTCCGCTCTCGAACAGTTTCGTCTGCAGCTCGAGCCCGCCCTCGCGGAGCCAGCCTTCCTTTTCGGCGACGAACAGCGGCGCCGCGCCGATGACGGGGATGACGCCCACCCGCGCCGTCACCGTCTCGGCCGGAGCGCCGGTTGCATTGAAGGCGACAGCCACGGCCATCGCAACGAGTTTCTTCGAAACCATTGTCATCCTCCGCCCGATTTGATCGCGAAGCCGCGAGTTTGCGCGATATGGATGATTTAGTCTATGGTATCAATCGACAATGGGGGTGACGAATTGGCGGACGAAGAGGATCGCGGTCGGACGCCGCAGGGAAACTCGGGCCCCTCGGCGCTTGTCGCGCCGACGGGGCTCGCGGACAAGATGCGGGAGACGCCCTTCGCCGGGCGACTGACCTGCAGCGTCGATCGGGCGGAGGTCGGCTCCTGGCGGGAGATAGTGCTCGATTACGAAGTGGGCGCGAGCGGCGTGGCCGATGGCGCGACCTTCAAAGCAACGTTCAAATTCTATTCCGACTGGGCGTTGTTCCAGACTGCCGATCCCAAGGGCGCCGATTATGTCAGCGTGGAATATCAGGCCGCCCCGCTCCTCGCCGGACAATCATCGGCGAGCGTGCAGCATCTTGCCGTCCGATTCGACCAGAAGGGCCATGAGCGGCCCTATCAAAAAGCCGTGATCGTCGATGTGATCGACGGCTATCTCAATATGGGCGACCATATCGTCATACGCCTCGGCGACCGCCGGGCGGGCGGGCCCGGGACGCGCGTCCAGACCTTCGTCGACGACGATTTCCGTTTCCGCGCCTATGTCGATCCGCTCGGCACCTCGCGCTTCGTCGCCGTGCCGGGCGACGTGTCGCTGCGCATCGTCGCCGGCGGGCCGGCGCGGCTGTCGCTCGTCGGCCCGCGTTTCGCGCGGCCGGGCGCTCCGGCGCCGTTCCGTCTCTCCGCGCTCGATCGCTGGGGAAATATCGTCCGCGATTGTCCCGGCCGCGCCCGGCTCTCGCTTTTTTCGGGTGACGAGCGGATCGCTTCCTACGAGATCGCCTTTCCCGAGACGGGCTGGGCGAGCGTCGCGATCGCGGACATCCCCACCGATCGCGGCGATCTGCGTCTCGTCGCCGAGCTCGGCGCCCGAGGCGTTCCCGCCGCGGAGGCTTTTCTCTCCGTCTTCGCCGAGGCGCCGGCTCCGCGCGCCTTCTATGCCGATCTGCACGTCCATGCGCATGACACGGTCGGCACGAACAGTCCCGCCTACAACGCCGTTTTCGCGCGCGACATCGGCGGCGTCGACGTGTTCGGCTATACGGCCAATGATTTTCAGATCACCGACGCGAATTGGCGCGACGGCGTCGCGGCGGTGAATGCGCTGAACGCGCCGGGACGCTTCGTGACCTATCCGGTGCAGGAATGGTGCGGCAGCTCGACCGCCGGCGGCGATCACAAGGTGATCTTCCTCGGCGAGGAGACGCCCGCCTTTCCCTATGATGCGCAGGGGCGGCACAATCGCACCTTGTCCTGGAACGAGGACATGAAATCGCCCGCGGTCGAGCTCGGCCGCTGGCCGGTGAGCGAGCTGTGGGACGCCTATGGCCATTCCCCGCAGACTCATCTCGTCGTGCCGCATGTCGGCGGCCGCCGCTATATCGCCGATTGGCATCATCCGCAGCTCGAGCGCCTCGTCGAGATCGCCTCGGCCTGGGGTCATTTCCCCTGGCTCTACGAGGATGTGATCGCGCGCGGCTACAAGCTTGGCGTCTGCGCGAACAGCGACGAGCATCGCGGGCGGCCGGGCGGCGGCGCGCCGGGCGTGCAGGTGTTCGGTGTGCGCGGTGGCCTCACCGGCGTCTTTGCGGAGAGCCTCGACCGCGCGGCGATCGGCGCCGCCCTGCGCGCGCGCCACACTTTCGCGACCACCGGCGAGCGCGCCGCGCTGATCGTGCGATGCGGCGCGCATCTTCAGGGTGACGCTTTCGAGCAGGCGGGGCCGGCCGAGATCGACTATCGATTCCTCGGCGACGTCGGCTTCGACGAAATCGCCGCCTTCGATCACGAGGGATTGCTGTGGCGGCGCAATCTCCGAGCGGAGCAGGGCTTTTCGACGACTCGCCTGCGTCTGCGCTGGGGCGGCGCGCGCATAAAAGACCGCTATCGCTGGGCGAGCTGGAATGGCCGGCTGCGTGTGCAGGGCGCGGTGGTGCGCAGCTTCGCCGGGGTCGGCTTCGAGCATGATGAAGAGAACGTCTGGCGCGCCGGGCCGACCGAGATCGGCTTTCGCTCCGAGACCTATGGCGACTCCGACGCGCTGGAGCTCGACATCGACGACCTTGCCGCCGCGCGCTTTAGCGTCGAAGGGACGATCGGCGGCTTCGTGAAGGTCGGCGATCCGCGCTTTCCCGCGCCCTTCGTCCATGCGCCCGAGTTTCGATGGGAGGTGACCGGCCGCGAGCTGATCGAGGCCGGCGAGCTCCGCCTCGAGCTCGGCGGCGTCGATTTGTTCCTCGCTTTCGAGCGTCTCGCCGACGCGCCGTTGCCGCGCGACATCGCCGGCCGCTTCATGCTGGAGCCGCGCAACGGCCCGTTCGGCTTCCGGCCCGTCTATCTGTTCGGCCGCCAGCGCGACGACGCAAAAATCTGGTCGTCGGCGCAGTTCATCACCTTTCTCGACGCGCCGGGCGCGAGAGACGCGTCATGAAGCGTCACTTGTCCGCCTTCGTCGGCCTGGCTCTGTTCCTCGGCGCCTGGGAGCTGGTCCCGGCCTTCACGCCGGGAGCGCGCGCGCTGCTTCCCGTGCCGAGCCAATTGCCCGGCGCGTTCTGGCGGGAATTGCAGAACGGCGTCTGGCTCGCCTGCGTCGGCGCGAGCCTGTCGCATTATCTCATCGGCCTTTTCACCGGCGTGACGCTCGGCGTGGCCGCGGGCGTCGCGACCGGCGCGCATCCCCCGCTCGAATGGGCGAGCGCCTGGATCGTGCGCATCATTCGCCCCATTCCCGGTCTCGCCTGGATCCCCTTCGCCATTCTCTGGTTCGGCGTCGAGGAGAAGGCGGCAGTGTTCATCATCGCGATCGGCGTGTTCTGGATCGTCTATTTCGCGGCGCATGGCGCCATTCGCAATGTGGATCGCGATCTCGTCGAAGTCGCCGCCGCCTTCGGTTTCAAGAGCGCCTGGGAGAAGCTGGTGAAGGTTCAGTTTCCGGCGAGCCTGCCGGGCATTCTCGTCGGCGTGCGCACCTCCCTCGGCCAAGCGTGGATGGCCGTGGTCGCAGCCGAGCTATTCGGCGTCGCCGGCCTCGGACAGCGCATGAACCAGGCGTCGAGCCTGCTCGCGACCGATATCGTCGTCGTCTATATGCTGACCATGGCGGCGCTCTACGGCCTCGTCGACATGGCCTTCATGCTCGCGCAATCGAGGCTGCTGACATGGAAGGCGTGATGGCGCGCCCGCTCATCGAGATCGAGGGACTGGCGCTCGGCTATGAGCAGGACGGCGCGCATGTCGCCGTGCTGGAGCGGCTCGATCTCTCCATCGCGCGCGGGGAATTCGTTGCGATCCTCGGTTCCTCGGGCGTCGGCAAATCGACCTTGCTGCGCGTGCTGATCGGCCTCGCGGCGCCCACCGCGGGCGCCCTTCGCTTCGACCAGGGGTCCGAGTGCACGATGGCCCTCGTGTTCCAGGACGCGCGTCTGCTTCCCTGGCGGCGCATCGAGGCCAATGTCGCGCTCGGCCTCGAGAAGACCAAGCTCTCCAAGGACGAGCGCCGCGCCCGCGCGCAGGAGGCGCTGCGCGGCGTCGGACTCGAGGGCTTCGGGCAGCGCTTTCCGCATCAGCTCTCCGGCGGGCAGAGGCAGCGCGTCGCGCTCGCTCGCGCGCTCGCTGTGCGTCCCGCCGTGCTGCTGATGGACGAGCCCTTTTCCGCACTCGACGCCCCGACGCGACAGCGCCTGCAGGATGATCTCCTCGATCTCCGGCGTGAATCGGGTAAGACGATCCTGTTCGTGACTCATGACATAGACGAAGCCGTCTATTTGGCCGACCGTGTCGTCGCATTGGGCGGAAATCCGGGCGAAGTCCGCGCATCCGTCGCGATCGACGTCGCGCATCCGAGACGGCGCGTGGACCCGCGCCTGCAGGCTCTCGCGGCGCTCGTCGAAGCCAAATTGCGGACCGCCAGCTGATCGCTGTCATGTTGCAGACTTCGACATAGAGGAGGCTCGGCTCCAAAGCCCCTCGTCCGGTTCGGGGCGCGTAGGAAGGCGCGGACGGGCTTGCGTTCGCCGCGACTCCCTCCCGACCTTTCGCGCAAGCGTGACGGATTCGCGCTCGGCCGACGAAGAGAATGGGCATGTGTGCAGGCTCCGAAGACGCGATCGGCGGCGCCGAAGGCATCGACGGTGTCCGTCAATCGAGCGCTCGTTCTCGAGCCGCGCGACCGGAGCGAGCGATGCGCATTCTCAGTCGATCGACATAGAGAAACACGACCGGAGTCGTGAAGAGCGTCAGGATTTGGCTCACCAGCAGGCCGCCCACTATGGCGATGCCGAGCGGCCGGCGCATCTCGGCGCCTTCCCCGGCGCCGAGCGCGAGCGGCAGCGCGCCGAACAGTGCGGCGAGCGTGGTGATGAGAATGGGACGAAAGCGCGCGACGCAGGCCTCGCGGATCGCTTCCTTTGACGCGAGGCCGCGCCGGCGCTCGGCGTCGAGCGCGAAATCGATGAGGATGATCGCATTCTTCTTGACGATGCCGATGAGCAGCAGCACTCCGATCATGGCGATGATGCTGAGCTCCGTTTCACAGGCGATGAGCGCAAGGAAGGCTCCGACTCCGGCCGAGGGCAGCGTCGAGAGAATGGTGAGGGGATGCAGGAAGCTCTCATAGAGCATTCCGAGCACGATATAGACGGCGGCGAGCGCCGCAGCGATCATCAGCGGCTGATTGGCGAGCGCGTCCTGATAGCCGGCCGCATTGCCGGCGAAGACGCCCTGCAGTGTCGATGGGGCGCCAGTCTTCGCCATCGCATCCTTGATGGCGTCCGCCGCGTCGCGCAGCGACTTGCCTTCGGCGAGATTGAACGAGAGCGTGACCGCGGCGAAATGGCCATGATGATTGACCTGCAGCGGCGTGACGCCGTCGCCGAAACGCGCAAATGACGAGAAGGGCGCCATCGGCGTCGCGGCGGCGCTTATCGCGCTCGCGGGGCTCGCCGCGTCGCGCAGCGAAAACACCCGCGGCGCTCCGCTCGCGCCGCCGCCGATATAGAGACTGTCGAGCGCCCCGAGGGTCTCCCGGAATCGCGGAGCCGCCTCCATCACCACATGGTACTGGTTCAGCGGTTCGTAGATCGTCGACGCCTGCCGTTGTCCGAAAGCGTCATAGAGCGTGTTGTCTATGGCGCTCGCGGTCAGGCCGAGGCGCGAAGCCTTGGCGCGGTCGATCACGACGTCGCCGCGCAATCCCTTGTCCTGCTGGTCCGAGCTGACGTCGAGAAGCGCGCCGCCGCGGCGCAACGCCTCGACGATACGCGGCGCATAGGTGCGCAGCGCCTCCAAATCGTCGCAGAGCAGCGTATATTGGAACATGGCGTTGCTCGTGCGTCCGCCCATGCGGATATCCTGCACCGATTGCAGGAACAGCGCCGCGCCGCTCACGCGGGCGAATTTCGGTCGCAGCCTCGCCATGATCTCATTCGCCGAAGCCTTACGCTCGGCGAGCGGCTTCAGCGTGACGAGCAGATCGGCGACATTGATCGCGCCGCCCGGCCCGAAGCTCCCGCCGATCGTTCCCGTGGCCGCGGCGACGCCGGGGTCGGCCTCCAATATAGCGACGAATTGCTCGAGCTTCTCCTTCATCACGGGGAAGGAGACGCTCTGATCCGCGACGATCGCGCCACGCATGCGGCCGGAGTCCTGGATCGGGAAAAAGCCCTTCGGCACGAGCGCGAACAGATAGAAATTGAGCGCGATCGTCGCGAGCAGCAGGCCGAGCGTCACGCCCGGCCAGCGCAATGCGGCGTCCAGCATGCGCAGATAGGAGACGTGCAAGGCGGAAAAGCACTTCTCGCTCCAGCGCAAGAGGAAAAAGCGCGGCTGCCCGCAATGGCTGCGCAGAAAGCGGGAGCACAGCATCGGCGTCGCGGTGATCGACAGGACGAGAGACACGAGGATCGCCACCGAGAGCGCCATCGCGAATTCCCGCAACATTCGCCCGATGACGCCGCCCATGAATAATATGGGCAGAAATACGGCGACGAGCGAGAAGCTCATGGAGACGACGGTCGGGACGACTTCGCGCGCCCCTTCGAGCGCGGCCCTGCGCGGCGGCTCTCCCGCCTCGACGCGCCGCGCAATGTTCTCCACCACGACGATGGCGTCGTCCACGATGAAGCCGGTCGCTATGGTGAGCGCCATGAGCGAGAGATTGTTCAGACTGTAGTCGAGCAGATACATGGCGCCGACGGCGCCGATCAGCGACACCGGCACGGCGAGGCTCGGCGCAATCGTCGCGCGCGCGTCCTTCAGCGACAGATAGACGATGAACACGACGAGGAGGACGGTAACGAGAAGCGTCGTCTCGATCTCGGCGAGCGAAGAGCGGATCGTCAGCGTGCGATCCTGCACGATTCGCATTTCCGCGTCGCCCGGCAGGGCGGCGGCGAGCGGCGTCATCAACGCTTTGATGCGGTCGACGACCTCGATGAAATTGGCGCCGGGCTGGCGGAAAATCTGCACCTGCACCGCAGTGCGGCCGTTGCTCATTCCGTAATTTCGCGTGTCCTCGACCGAATCGACGATCTCGGCGACGTCGCGCAATCTCACCGGCGCGCCGTTGCGATAGGCGACGATGAGCCCGGCATAGTCGGCCGCCCGGCGCGACTGGTCGTTGGCGTAGAGCGCGAGCCGGCGCTCGCCCTCCTCGATCGCGCCTTTCGGGCCGGTGAAATTAGCCGCTGCGAGCGCCGCGCGCACGTCCTCGAGGGCGACGCCATGCGCGAATAGCGAAGGCGGATCGAGCTCGACGCGCACCGCGGGAAGCGAGCCGCCGCCGACGGTCACCTGTCCGACCCCCTCGAGCTGCGAGAATTTCTGTTGCAATATGTTGGAGGCGATCTCGAACAGCTGTCCGGGCGTGAGATGTTGCGAGAACAACGCGATGATCACGACCGGAACCTCGGCGGGATTGGAGGTGCGGAAGGTCGGATTGTTGCGCAAGGACGCCGGCAAGTCCGCCCGCGCGGCGGCGATGGCCGCCTGAATGTCGCGCTGCGCGCCATCTATATTGCGGTCGAGATCGAATTGCAGCGATATGCGCGTCGAGCCGAGAGAGCTCGACGAGGTCATCTCGGTCACGCCGGCGATCTGTCCGAGCCGCCGCTCGAGCGGCGTCGCCACCGATGCAGCCATCGTCTCGGGGCTCGCTCCCGGCATGCTGGCGGAAACCGAAATGACGGGAAAGTCGATATTGGGAACCGGCGCCTTGGGCAGCAGAAACAGCGCCGAAAGTCCGGCGAGCGCCAGGCCGAGCATCAGCAGGCTCGTCGCCACCGGCCGTTCGATCGCCCTCGCCGTCACGCTCATTGGCGCGCCCTCACGGCCTCGCGCTCTTTGGCGGCGGTTGTCCGAGGACGCAAGGATTTGGCCCAGCCGTCGAAGGCGAGATAGATCACCGGCGTCGTATAGAGGGTGAGAATCTGGCTGAAGATCAATCCGCCGACGATCGCGACGCCGAGCGGCTGGCGCAGTTCCGCGCCTTCGCCCGAGCCGAGCATCAGCGGCAGCGCGCCGAGCAGCGCGGCGAGCGTCGTCATCAATATGGGTCGGAACCGCAATATGCAGGCCTCGAAGATCGCCTCGCGCGGGGAGAGCTCGTCGTCGCGCTCGGCCTGCAAAGCGAAGTCGATCATCATGATCGCATTCTTTTTGACGATGCCGATGAGGAGAATGACGCCGATCACGCCGATGACGCCGAAATCGTCGCCCGCGAGCATCAAGGCGAGCAGCGCGCCTATGCCGGCGGAGGGCAGCGTCGAGAGGATCGTCAGCGGATGAATATAGCTCTCGTAGAGCACGCCGAGCACGATATAGACGGTGACGATCGCCGCCAGGATCAAGAGCAGCGTCGAGACGGAGGAGGCGTTGAAGGCCGCGGTCGCGCCCTGCAGCACGGTGATGACGCTCGCCGGCGTCGCGAGCGCGCTCTGCGCGGCGGCGAGCGCCTCCATCGCCTGGCCGAGCGAATGGCCGGGCGCGAGATTGAAGGAGATCGTCGTCGCCGGAAATTGCGCGAGATGCTCGATGGAAAGCGGCGCGGCGATCTCCTCGACCTTCACGATGGAGGCGAGCGGCGTCTCGCGCCCGCCATTGGCGGGGATGCGCAGGCCGGCGAGCGTCTCGAGGCCGGACTGGCCGCGGGTCGCACTCTCGAGAATGACGCGATATTGACTGGTCTGCGTGAACAGCGTCGAGACGATCCGCTGACCGAAGGCGTCATAGAGAATATTGTCGATCGTCGCGACGGAAATGCCGTAGCGGGCGGCCGCGTCGCGATCGATCGTGACATAGAGCGCCCGTCCGCCGTCCTGCGCGCTGCTCGACACGTCGCGAAATCCCGGCAGGCCGGACAATTTGTCGACGAGACGGCGAGAATAGTCGGAGAGCTGGACCGGATTGGCGTCCTGCAGGGCGAAATGATATTCGCCGCGCGCGACTCCCGCGTCGATGGAGAGGTCCTGCGCCGGCTGTAGGAACAGCGAGCCGATCGCGTGATCGCGCGTCGCGTCCTGCAAGCGCCGCGTGATGTCGGAGATGGCGCCGGCGCGCTCCGGTTTCGGCTTCAGCTTGATGAGCAGCCTTCCGCTGTTGAGCGTGCGGTTGACGCCGTCGACGCCGAGATAGGAGGAGACGCTCGCGACCGCCGGATCGGCGAGCAGCATCGCGACCAGATCGAGCTGCTTGCGCGTCATCGCCTCATAATTCAACGATTGCTCGCCCTCGAAGAAGCCCTGCACGAGTCCCGTGTCCTGCACGGGGAAGAAGCCCTTGCCGATGCCGCCGTAGAGAGCGCCGGTCAGCGCCAAAGTCGCTGCGAAGATCGCGAGCGTCGCGCGCGAATGGGCGAGAACGAAGCGCAGCGAGACGCCATAGGCGTCGATGACGCGGCCGAACCAGTCGTGCGGGCCCTTCGCCTCATGCGTATGGGCGTCCTGCGCGCGCAAGAGCTTGGCGCAGAGCATGGGCGCCAGCGTCAGCGACACGACGGCCGAGATCACGATCGTCACGGCGAGCGTCACCGCGAATTCGCGGAACAGACGACCGACCACGTCGCTCATGAACAGGAGCGGAATGAGAACTGCAATCAGGGATATCGTCAGCGATACGATGGTGAAGCCGATCTCGCGCGCGCCGACGAGCGCGGCCGCGAGCGGCGTCTCGCCGCGCTCGATATGGCGGGCGATGTTCTCGATCATCACTATGGCGTCGTCGACGACGAATCCGGTCGCGACGGTGAGCGCCATGAGCGTCAGATTGTTGAGGCTGTAGCCGAAGAGATACATCGCCGCCAGCGCGCCGATGAGCGACAGGGGCACGGCGACGCTCGGAATGATCGTCGCGCGCGGGCTGCGCAAAAAGAAGAAGATCACCGCGACCACGAGGCCGATGGAGAACATGAGCTCCACCTCCACATCGTGAATGGAGGCGCGGATCGCGGTCGTGCGGTCGGTGAGGATCGCGACGTCCACAGCGGCGGGCAGGGAGGCGGCGAGCGCCGGCAGCAGCGCCTTGATCTGATCGACGACGGCGATGACATTGGCGCCCGGCTGGCGCTGCACATTGACGATGATGGCGGGCTCGAGGTCGGTCCAGGCGCCGAGCTCGCGATTTTCCGACCCCTCGGTCACCTCGGCGACGTCGAAGAGCCGCACCGGGCCGCCGTTGCGATAGGCGACGACGAGCCCTTCATAGTCCTTGGCGCTGCGTAGCTGGTCGTTGGCGTCGACGGCGAATTGCTGCCTGCGCCCGTCGATATTGCCTTTTGGCAGATTGACGTTCGCGTTGGAGATGACGGCGCGTAGATCCTCGAGCGACAGCGCATGGGCGGCGAGCTTCGCCGGATTGGCGCGCACCACCACGGCCGGCCGATTGCCCCCCGCGACGCTGACGAGCCCGACGCCGGAGAGCTGCGAAATTTTCTGCGCGATGCGGCTGTCGGCCAGATCCTGGACCTGGGTCAGCGGCAGCGTCTTCGAGCGCAGCGCGAGCGTGAGCACCGGCGCGTCGGCCGGATTGATCTTGGCGTAGATCGGCGGCGCGGGAAGGTCGGTCGGCAGAAAGCTCGACGCCGCGTTGATCGCGGCCTGCACCTGCTGCTCGGCGAAGTCGAGCGAGAGCTTCAGGCTGAATTGCAGCGTGATGATCGAAGCGCCGCCGGAACTCGTCGAGGCGATCTGGGTCAGGCCCGGCATCTGGCCGAGCTGGCGCTCGAGCGGCGCGGTGACCGTCGCCGCCATCACTTCGGGGCTCGCGCCCGGATAGAAGGTGCGCACCTCTATCGTCGGATAGTCGATCTGCGGCAGCGCCGACACCGGCAGCAGGCGGAAACTTATGGCGCCGGCGAGAAAGATTGCCGCCATCAGCAAAGTGGTGGCGACCGGGCGCTCGATGAAAGGTCGCGAAATGTCGAGGGCGCTCATGGCTTCACGTTCACGGCGCGCCGGCTTTGTCGGGCGAGCGTCGCGCTGCGTCGGGCGGTCCCTTGGGGCCGTCGGTCGGGGCCGCCGCGCCGGCGCCCCGCGCGAGCGTGATTCTGGCTCCGTCACGCAATCTGTCGACGCCTTCCACCACCACGCGCTGGCCGGGCTCGACGCCGGCCTCGATCACCGCGCGCTCGCCGTCGCGCGGACCGAGCCGCACCGGCCGCACGGCGACCTTGTCCTCGCCGTCGAGCGCATAGACGAAGGGCCCCTTGGCCCCGCGCTGGATCGCGACGGCGGGCGCGAGCACGACGCGTTTCAGTGTCTCCACCGTCAGTTCGGCGTTGACGAATTGATTGGGATAGAGCCTCTCGTCGTCATTCGCGAATTCGGCGCGCAGCCTCACCGTGCCGGAGGTCGCGTCGATCTGATTGTCGATCGCATAGAGGACGCCGCGCGCGAGCTCGCCGGCATGCTCATGGTCGAAGGCGACGACGGCGAGCTTCTCGCCCGAACGGAAGCGGCGAAGCACGCTCTGCAGCTTCACCTCCGGCAGAGTGAAGATCACGGTGATCGGCGAGAGCCGCGTGACCACCGCTATGCCGTTCGCGTCATTGGTTTGCACGATATTGCCGGGATCGACGAGGCGCAGGCCGATGCGGCCGTCGATCGGCGCGGCGATGCGCGTGTAGCTCAAATTCAATTTGGCCTGGCCGAGCAGGGCGTGGTCCGTCTCGACGGCGGCGCGAGACTGGTCGATGAGCGAGCGTTGCGTGTCGAGCTGCTGTCCGGAGACGCTGTCCCTGACCTTCATCCGCAGGGTCTCGTAGCGGGCGAGATCGCGTTCTGCATTCTGGAGCAGCGCCTCGTCCTTCCGGAGCTGCGCCTGCGCCTGTGCGACCGCGAGGTCGAAGGGCCGCGGGTCGATCTGCGCGAGAATATCGCCGGCCTTGACCGTCTGTCCCTCCGCGTAGGTCACCTGCTGCAGCGGACCGGAGACCTGCGCCTTCACCACCGAGGTCGCGAGTGGGATCACGGTTCCGAGGCCGGTGAAGACCACCGGAAAATCGCCGCGAACGACCTCTTCTGCGGCCACAGTGGTCGTTGGTCCGCGCGCCGCTCCGGGAGCGGCCGGCGGCGCAGCTGCTTTGGCGAGATAGAGCCAGGCGGCGAAAACGACGGCCGCCGCCAGCAGCGCCGCGGCGAGCCGGCGCGCCCCGCCCGCGCGCGCCAGTAGGCGCCGCGCGCCGTCCCCGACGAGCGAGAGGCGCGTGGCATCGGTGACATCGGAACTCATTCGATCCACTCTCCGGGGCCTATTTGTTTCAGAAATCAACGCGCCATTCGCGCGATTGGAGCGTCGGCGCGTGCGCTCGCCGGGCCACGTCGTCCTTCGCCTCTGAACAAACCTTACTAGGAATGTAGAGTTAATCAATCTATCTTGCGGAGCGTCAGGCGGGCCACACTGTCGAGATCGATGAAATGACCCGCCTTGTCGCGCTTGGCTTCGAGATAGCGCGCATTGTGGTCGGTCAGCCGGCCCAGAACACGCTGCTCGTCCGCGATTTCGAGCCCGGCCGCTGCGAGCGCGGCGATCTTCTCTGGATTATTGGTCATGACCCGGACGCGGCGAGCGCCGAGCTTTTTCAGCATTTCGGCGGCGAAATCGAAGATGCGGCGATCGCTGTCGAAGCCGAGCGCGGCATCCGCATCATAGGTGTCGAAGCCGCGCGCCTGGAGGTCATAGGCGCGGACCTTGCTCGCGAGCCCGTTGCCGCGCCCTTCCTGATCGAGGTAGAGCAGCACGCCGCCGCCATTTTCGGCCATGAAGCGCGCCGCGTAGCGCAGCTGATCGCCGCAATCGCATTTGAGGCTGCCGAATAAGTCGCCGGTGAGGCAGGCCGAATGCAGCCGCACGAGGACGGGGCGCAAAAAATCGGGCCGCCCGACGATGATCGCCGCCTGATCGCGCAGCCCTTCGCCGCCGCGAAAGACGACGAATTCGGAATCGGGCGCACCCTCCAGCGGCACTTGCGCACGCGAGACGATGCGCAGGGCGGCGACCCGAACTGCGCGATAGGCCAGCACATCCGGCAAGCCCACGCCGAGCAGGCCGGGAAAGGCGGTCTCTGCGGCGCCGTCGGCGACGATCGCCGCCGGAAGAACCTGCGCGAGCCGCATCAACTCCAGCGCGCCGTCCTCGAGCGGCGTCGCGGCGGCCGCCGGCGCGTCGATGCGGGCCTCCGGATCGGCGACGAGCGCATGCAGGCGCGTCATGTCGAGGACCGGCAGAGCGATGGCGCCGGCCTCCCGTCGCGCGAGTCCGAGCCGCCGCAGCCGGGGCGCGGTCAGCGCCAGCCGCGTCGACGCGGGCCGGAGCCGGTCGAGAATGGCGCAGAGAGCCGCGTCGACGGCCTCGGCGGCGAGCGCGACGACGCGCTCCGCCTCGTCGCGGAGCAGGACCGGCCTTCCGGCGCGAATTTCGGCAAGCGCCCGCTCGACGTCGACCTGCGTGGCGTCGCTCGCAAAACCCGACCACAAAGACGGAACGGTCACGGAGCTGTCTCTCCTGAAAACATGATAGACGTATAGCTTATTGATCCTATCGAACAAGTGCAAATTGCAGAGTTCCTGTCCGAACGGCCGGCGCGCCGGCTTTTCGGCTTCCAACCCGTCTCGCCTCGCCGAAACGTCACGCTCGATAGCGATCCGTCGGGCTGTGAGGGGGCGGCAGACGCCGAAGTCTGGCCCGCCCAGGCGCTGCGTTCGCGCGAAAAATGCTTCTCGATAACCGCGTCGGATCAAGGGATAAAATCTCTTTCTGGGCCGAAAAAAACGATAAATCGCTGTGTGTTTTTCAATATCATTATGCTATTTATTAGATGGAATAAATATGGATATAACGCCCTGTCTCGACAACACGGGAGCCTCCGATGGCGGTGTCGCATTGTCGCTTTTCCCGCGCTTTTCTGTCGTCCGTGCGCGGCGTTTCCGTCGTGGCGCTGCTCTCGGCGACGACGCCCTTCGCGTCCGCCGAGCCAAGCGTCTATCCGACGGGAACCACGATCTACGATCCTTCCCGCGCCTATAATTCCTTTGTTCTGTTTCCCGGCGGCGACGACGTCTCGAGGCTGGTCGATCTCACCGGCGAGGTCGTTCGCGAGTGGAAATACGCGGGCCAGCCGGTCGCCTTCATCGATCCGGCGCTCGTCGGCGGCGCGCGAGGCCATATCTTCGTCACGCTGGAGAGCGCGGAGGGCAGGGGAACCGATCTCACTCCCGGCCGAAATCAGACCCGCATCCGCAAGACCGTCGGCGAGGTCGATTGGGACGGCAAGCCCGTGTGGTCCTTCGGCTCCGAGGCGCCCGGCGGCGTCGCGCGTCAGCACCACGACATCGCGCGACTGCCCAATGGCCACACGCTGCTTCTCGCGAACATCTCCTATCCGCTGCCCGGCTTCGCTGCGCCGCAGGTGCTGGACGACGTCGCCTATGAAGTGAACCCCGACGGCGCGATCGTCTGGACATGGGCCGCCTCGGATCATCTCGACGAGATCGGCTTCACCGCGGACGAATCGAAGCTGCTCAAGGCGTCGAAAAATCCGGACTATCTCCATGTCAACGATCTCAAGCCCGTCGGACCCAACCATTGGTACGACGAGGGAGACGCGCGCTTCGCCCCCGACAATCTGATTTTCGATTCGCGCAATGCGAATTTCATCGCCATTGTCGACCGCAAGACGCGCAAGATCGTCTGGACGCTCGGGCCGCACTTTCCGCCCGTGTCGGAGGACGGATCGACGACCTCGCGCAAGGTTCCGCGGCCCGTCGATCAGATCTCGGGCCAGCACGACGCGCAGATCATTCCCAAGGGCCTGCCAGGAGCCGGCAATCTGCTCGTCTTCGACAATCAGGGCGAAGCCGGCTATCCGCGCGCCTCGGTCACCTTCACTGGCGGCTCGCGCGTGCTCGAGATCGATCCCGTCGCCAAGCAGATCGTCTGGCAATATACCGGAGCGAGCTCCGGCAATCCGGGCTGGACGTTCCGCAGCACGCATATCAGCAACGCCCGCCGCCTGCCCAACGGCAACACTTTCATCGACGAGGGCCAGATCGGCCGCTTCTTCCAGGTGACGCGCGAGGGCGACATCGTCTGGGAATATCTCAATCCTTATCCGCGCCGCGGCAAGGATGCGGAGACCGGCCGGCCGACGCTCAACTACAGCGTCTATCGCGCCCAGCCGGTTCCCTACGACTGGGCGCCCGAGGGGACGCCTCATGCCGAGGCGGTCGTCGCGCCACCCGACAATGCGGCGCTTCGCGTGACCGCGAAGTGAAGGGATCCGCGTGGCCGTATCGTCTGGGAGGCGTTCATGCCGAGTGGAGATCCCGCCCACCAAGGAGCCATTCTGATCGAGGTCGGCGAGGAGATCATCGGAGCCATAGGCGTCGGCGGCGCGCGCGGCTCGGAGAAGGACGAGCGATACGCCGCCGTCGGACTGGAGCGTGTGTCGGCGCGCCTGAAGTGATCGCCTCACGCCAACGAAGAGAGAGGTTTTCGTGATAAAATCAAAATTGAAAACAATCGCCGGCCTCGGCCTGATGGCGTCGGTCTCCGCCGGAGCGGCGCATGCCGCCTCTCTGCAGGAGGCGGCGGCGCTCGCCTCCGCTTCCAGCGTCAAGACCCTGGAGTTCACGGGTTCCGGTCACTGGCGTCAGTTCGGCCAGGCGCCCGTTCCGGGCGGCGATTGGCCGAAGTTCGACGTGTCCGCCTTTAGCGCAGCGATCGACTTCGACAAGGCGGCCGAGCGCGTGCTGATCACCCGCTCGCAGTCGCCGGACGGCCGCCCGCGGCCCGCGCCTACGGAGCAGAAGCTCGAATGGTTTGTTCTGGGCGAGAAGGCCTGGAACGTCGCGCCGCCGCAAGGCGCGGCTCCCGGCGCCGCCCCGGTCGCGACGTCCGTTCCGGCGGCCGTCGACGAGCGCGTCGCCGAAATCTGGTCGACTCCGCAAGGTTTCCTGAAGGCGGCGCTCGCCAATAACGCCAAGTCGGCAACCATCGGTTCGGGCGTCGAAGTGTCCTTCGTCATCGGCAATCGTCGCTTCGCCGGAACGATCGGCGCGGACAATCACGTTTCGGCGATCAAGACCTGGATCGACACACCTGTGCTGGGCGACACGCTGCTGGAGACGCATTTCTCAGACTTCAGAGACTTCGGCGGACTGAGCTTCCCGGCCGAAATTCACCGCAGCGAAGGCGGCCATGAAATTCTGCATGTCGCCGTCGCCTCGGCCAAGGCCAATGGGGCGGTCGACATTGCAGTTCCGGCCAATGTCGCGGGCGCGCCGGCGCCGGTCGTCACCGTGGCGTCGGAGAAGCTCGCCGACGGCGTCTATTATCTCACCGGCGGCACGCATCACAGCGTCGCCGTCGAAGAGAAGGACTATGTCGTCCTGATCGAGGCGCCGTTGAACGAGGAGCGCTCGATCGCTCTGATCCAGAAGGTCGGCGAGATCATCCCGGGCAAGCCGATCAAATATGTGATCAACAGCCATGTGCATTTCGACCACTCGGGCGGGCTGCGCACCTTCGTCGACGCTGGCGCGACGATCGTGACCCAGGACATCAGCAAGGCCTATTATGAAAAGGCCTGGGCCGCACCGCATACGCTGCGTCCGGATCGTCTCGCGGCCTCGAAGAAGGCGGCAAAGTTCGAGACCTATGAGCATAAGCACGCGCTCGGCGACGCGCATGCGATCGAGGTCCACCATATCGCCGGCAGCGGCCATTCAGACGATCTCGCGCTCGTCTATCTACCGAAGGAGAAGCTCGTGATCGAGGCCGACGCCTACACGCCGGCGGCGCTCGGCGCGTCGCCTCCGGCCACGCCCAACCCCTTCTCGGTCAATCTCTACGAGAATATCCAGAAGCTCGGTCTCGATGTCGAGCGCATTGCCGGCCTGCATGGCCGCGTCGCCGGCATCGACGAGTTGCGCGCGGCGATCGGTCTGAAGAAGGCCGCCGCCAACTGATGCCGATTTTCGGCTGATCGGTTCCGTGCCTTCCCCCTCCCCCTCCCCCTCCACGTACGCGCAGCGGGGGAGGGCCGTCTCGCACGCTCGTCGAAGCGAGGCGAGACATTGTTGTCGTTCTCGGTGGCGGCCCTGCCGAATGCGAAGCGATGACGCGGAAGCCGTGTCGAGTGTGAGCAAAAGAGGCGTCGCGTCTCATTGCGCGAGAGAGCATGCAATGTCGTGGGGGAATTTAGATTTTCGAGGATTAAGATCGCCTTTTTGAGGAGGGCGAGCCTATGCAAAAACTGGTTTGGCGGGTGAAGCTTATCGCCGACTTTGGTGACGGAGCGACGGAGGCCGAAGTCGAAGTGGCCCGGATCGAAAGAGGCGACTTCGCAGCTCCTGAGACTCTTGGCCTGTCGCTCGCCGAGGGGAAACGCCTAACGGCCGCGATCCAGTTCGAAATGGTCCGAGCACAGGCGGCGACGATGGGCGAGCGCTTCCGGTGCTGCACGCATTGCGGATCGACCTTGTCCAGCAAAGGATACCGGCCCGTCACGTTTCGATCCCTCTTCGGCGACGTGCCGCTCCAAGTTCGTCGGTTTGTGAGCTGCCAATGCCGTGAGATAGCGGACGAGCCGAGAAGTCTATCGGCGCTGATGCTCGACGGCGGCATGTCCCCCGAGCTCGCCTATGTCACCGCCAAGTTCGCCGCGCTCGCCCCTTTTGCGAAGGTGGCCGACCTGCTCGCAGAGTTCCTGCCCCTGGGCGGCGCCATCAACGCCGGCACGGTGCGCAATCGAACCCGTCGCGTCGGCGAACAAATCGCACGGCTGCGTCCAGAGGGAGCTGCAGATCCCGACGGTGACGCGGTGACTCCTGCCGTTGTGATTGGACTCGATGGAGGCTATCTGCGCAGCCGGCATCGTCGCCTCGAACGCAATACGCTGAACGAGCGCGTCGTCATGGTCCGCCAGTGCGGGAATGCGCCAGCCGGTCGATGAGCACATAGACGACGGGGGTAATGTATAAAGTGAGCAGCAGGCTCGAAAGAACGCCCCCGGCGATCGATATGCCGAGCGGCTGGCGAATTTCGGCGCCCTCCCCATTGCCGAGCGCCAGAGGCAACGCGCTGAAAAAAGCGATCGCCGTCGTCATCATGATCGGCCGAAGCCGCTCGACGCTGGCGCGCTCTATGGCCAGAGCGGCGTCGAGCCCAGTAGACCGCTGCGCCGCCAGCGCGACGTCGATCATCATGATCGCGTTTTTCATCGCCACGCCGGTCAGCATGAGAAGACCGATCATGGCGAATAGCGACAGGTCGGTCTTTGTCGACATGAGCGCGAGCGCCGCCCCGACGCCTGCGGATGGAAGCGTCGACAGGATCGTTATCGGATGGAAATAGCTTTCGTAGAGAACGCCGAGGATGATGTATACGGCCGCGGCCGCTCCGAAGAGCAGAAATCCATAGCTTCCAAATATCCCTTCGAATGGGCCGGTCGGCGTGAACAGCTCGCCATGCACCGATGGCGGAGCCCCGATGCGCGCCGAGGTTTCCCGAATGTAGGACGCCGCGCTGGCGACAGATTCGTTTGGAGGAAGGCTGAATGAGATCCCCACCGAAGCCGATCCTCCCCAGTGATTGACGGCGATCGGCGCGACGACCGGGGTGAGGCGCCCGAGCTGCGCGAGCGGGACCGCGCGCGCCGGCGCCCGGGCCATCGGCTGCGTGCTTCGGCTCGAGGCGCCCGACCCTGCGCCAGAAGGAAGGAAATAGAAGTTCTCGAGCGATCGCTGCCCCAGGGCGAATCGAGGTGCGAGCTCGATGACCACATGATATTGATTGCGCGTCGCATAGAGCGTCGACGCATGACGCTGGCCGAAGGCGTCGTAGAGTTGCTCGTCGATATCGGCTGCAGTGAGATTGAGGCGCGCGGCGGCGGCGCGATCGATTTCGAGCCGCGTCTGAGGACTTTTGTCTTGCTGATCGGAGACGACGTCGAGCAGCCGACCGCTGGCCGCAAGAGCCTCCGTCAGCCTTGGCGCCCAAAGTCGCAACGTGTCGAGATCGTCTGATTTCAAAATATAGGTGTAATTGGCAGTTCCCGATGCGACGGTGAAAGCGAGATCCTGAACGGATCGAAGCGCGACGGTCGCTCCGCTCATCTGCCGCAATGGAGCGCGCAAGCGCGCAATCACCTCATCGGCTGAAGCGCTTCGTATCGGTCGCGGCTTCAGCCAGACCAGAAGGTCGGCGCGATTGTTAGATGTCGGCCCATTGAGATTTCCGCCGATCGTCCCTGTCGCAGCGAAGACGTCGGGGTCTTTCTGAAGGATCCCGATCGTCTGCTCGAGCTTGCGCGTCATCACCGTGTAGGAGGCGCCCTGATCGGCGATGATCGTGCCGCGCACGCGTCCTGTATCCTGGAATGGAAACAGGCTCTTTGGGATCACGGCAAACAGGCAGAAGTTGAGGGCGACGACGCCGCACAACGCCGCCAATGTCGAGACCGGCCGCTCGATCATCGCCGAAAGCGAGCGCGAATAAGTCTTGGTCAACCAGTCCCACGCACGCTCGCCACGCCGGGCTGCGCGCCCGCGGAGAAGATGGGCGCATAGCATAGGTGTCGTCGTGAGGGAAAAGACCATCGATACGACGATCGCCACCGTGAAAACGACTGCGAATTCACGCAACATGCGTCCGATAACGCCGTCGAGAAACGACACGGGCAGAAAGACCGCGACGAGCGACAGGCTCATCGCGACGATGGTGAAGGCCGCTTCTCGCACGCTCTCCGTCGCAGCGCGGAGTGGATGCTCTCCGGCGTAGATGCGGCGCATCGCGCATTCGACGACGACGATCGCGTCATCGACGATCACTCCTGTCGCGATGGTCGGCGCCATCAAGGACAAATTATTGATCGAATAGCCGAAAGCGTACATGAGCGCGAAAGTCGTCGACAATGTCGCCGGGATCGTGATGGTGGAGATCAACGTCACCTTCACGTCGCGCAGAAACATGAAGACAACCACAATGACGAGGACGATGGCGATCAGCAGGGCGAGCTCGAGCTCATGCAGCGAATTGCGAATCGTAAGCGTCCTGTCTTGAACGACGTCGATCTGCAGATCGCCGGGCAGCGCCTGGGAGAGTGCGGGCAGCAGCGAACGCACGCGATCGACTGTCTCGACCATATTCGCGCCCGGCTGCCGGTAGAGAATGACCTGCACCGCGGGCGCGCCGTTGCAAAGGCCCATGGTGCGCAGATCCTCGACCGAGTCGACGACATCGGCGATGTCTGCGAGACGAACGGGTCCGCCGTCGCGGGTCGCGACGATGATGTCTCGGTAATCGCCGGCTTTGAAGATCTGATCATTCGCGTAGATCTGCAGACGGCTCTCATTGTGCTCCAACGCCCCTTTCGGATAACTGACATTCGCCGCGGCGATCGCCGCACGAATGTCTTCGAGCGCTACTCCATATTTGGCGACGAGGCTGGGGTTGAGCTCGATACGAACGCCAGGAAGCGAGGCGCCGACGATCAGAACGCGCCCTACGCCTTCCACCTGCGCGAGCTTCTGCTGGAGAACGACAGTCGCGGCGTCGTAGATCGCGCTTTGGGACAACTTGGTCGAAGTCAAGGCGAGAATGAAAATCGGATTCTCGCCAGGGTTGGCCTTGGTGTACGTCGGATTGGAGCGTAATGCCGCGGGCAAATCCACCCGCGCCGAATTGATCGCGGCCTGAACGTCGCGCGCCGCGCCGTCCACGCTGCGGGCGAGCCCGAATTCGAGGAAGACCGACGACATGCCGGAGATGCTGGACGATGAAATTTCCCGAACGTCTGCGATCCGGCCCAAGTGCCGCTCGAGCGGCGTCGCCACCGAGGAGGCCATCGTTTCTGGTCCTGCGCCCGGCATGGTCGCGGAAACATAGATCGTCGGATAGTCGACCTGCGGGAAGGGTGCGATCGACAAATAGAAAAATGCGCTCAGACCAAGAAGCATGCAGCCGAGGGTCAGCAGCGTCGTCGCCACGGGCCGGGTAATCGCTTTTTGAAAAAAATCCATTGTCGAAAACGGAAACGCGGCGGCGAAATGCGAAGCCGCATGGCGCTTCGTCGCTCATGCTTCTCCACCGGACGCTACGCCGAAGCTAAACTCTAGCGGGCTGGTATGCATATCCGCTGTCAGGCGGCTTGGCAAGGATCGAACCGAGTTCGTTGGCAGGGCCGCCGTCTCTGACGGACCGCCACCACGTATTTCACCACGTCGCCTCGATTCGGGCCGTCCCATCGGCCGGAAATCTCTCCACCGTCCGTTAATCAGAGCCGCATCGAGGGCGATGCGACATCGAGATCAATCGCGGGTGACCCTCAGCGTTCCGCCGATCCCAGAGCTTTTCATAGAGCGAATAGACCCGTCTGCCATTCCAATTGCCGATCCTTCGGCGAGGCGAGCTGTCGGGGGCGTCTCGGCTGGCTCTGCTCACTCTCGGCGCCGCCGACAGCGGCAAGGTGACGCGTCGCGGCCTTCGGGCCGACGCGTTGCGCTCGATGCTGATAGTTGATAAAATCGATACGTTATTGGCCATATCGCGGTCTCTCGAAGCGACCACTGAGGAGGACGGCATGCTCCAGCCGCATGATTTCCGCGACGAGCCGCTTCGGCCGCCCATTCCTGGAACAGATCTTCGCGCCGGTCTCGTCGTCGGACGTCTTCGGTCGTCGTGGTGAAACAGCGACCCGTCCATCGCCGGACCATTCTCCTGCTCGCGGCAACCGCCGTCTCGGCGAGTTCTCTTAGCGCGGCGACGGCCGAAAAGCCGAAGCAGCTGGTGATCGGCTATCAGAAATTCGGCGTGCTTCTGGTCGCCAAAGCTCAGAGGCTGTTGGAGAAGCGCTTCGAGCCGCACGGCGTGACGATCAAATGGGTCGAATTCCCCTTCGGCCCTCCGATGCTGGAGGCGCTCGGCGCCGGCGCCATCGATTATGGCTTCACGGGCGACGCGCCGCCCATTTTCGCGCAAGCGGCCCACACACGGCTGACCTATGTGGCGGCTATTCCGGCGAACGCCTATGGCCAGGGCGTCGTCACGCCACGTCATTCGACCATCGCAGGCGTCGCCGATTTGAAAGGAAAAAGGATCGGCGTCGCCAAAGGCTCGAGCGCGCATGATCTGCTGGTCTCGACGCTCGAGAGCGTAAATCTGGCCTTTGACGACGTCACGCCCGTCTATCTCGCGCCCGCCGACGCCGCCGCGGCCTTCACCCGTGGCGCGATCGACGCATGGTCGATCTGGGACCCCTATCTCGCCATCGCCGAGTTGAACGCCGGCGCGCGCCAGCTCGAGATCGACGCCGCTGCGGCTGCTCAGAGCAGCTTCTTTCTCGCCAACGCCGATTTCGCGACGCGATATCCCGCCCTCATCGACGAGATCAACGACGAGATCGCGAAAACCGCCGCTTGGGCGGCCGCGCATCGCGCCGAGGTCGCCGCGCTCTACGCCGCGGCGAGCGGCGTTCCGCTCGCCGCGCAACGCAAATCGGTCGATCGAGCCGAATTCGCGCTGGTCTCGCTCGACGACGCCATCATCGCCGAGCAGCAGCGAGTGGCCGATCGCTTCTTGCATCTCGGGCTGATCCCCACGCGCCTCGACATTCGCGATATCGTCTGGAAGCACAAGCCCGCCGGCTGAAAGAAGCGCAGCATGACCGACCGACCGCTCGATATGTTCTGGTTCATTCCCGTCAGCGGAGACGGCTCCTATCTCGGCTCGGACAAAGGCATTCGCTATGCCGAATTCGACTATATGAAGGAGATTGCGCAAGCCGCCGACCGCCTGGGATTCGCGGGCGCGCTCCTGCCTGTCGGTAGCCATTGCGAGGATCCGTGGATCACCGCCGCCGCGCTCGCGCCTCATACCAAGCGGCTGCGCTTCCTCGCGGCGTTGCGTCCGGGGCTCGCGACGCCCACCCATTGGGCGCGCCAGACGGCGGCGCTCGATCGCATCAGCGAGGGACGCTTTCTCGTGAATGTCGTCTCTGGCGGAGATCCGGTGGAGCTCGCCGGCGACGGGATTTTTCTCTCCCATGATGCGCGCTATGCCCATGCCGCCGAATTTCTCACTGTTTTTCGCAGGCTGCTCGCCGGCGAGACGGTTGATTTCGTCGGCGAGCATATTCGTGTCGAGGGCGCGCGGCTGCTGTTTCCCACCGTGCAGAGCCTGCTGCCGATCTGGTTCGGCGGCTCGTCGGACGCCGGGCTCGAGGTCGCCGGCGAGCATGCCGACGTCTATCTGACCTGGGGCGAGCCGCCGGCCCAGCTCGCCGAAAAGATCGAGGCGGCGAGGAAGCGCGCTGCGCTGCGTGGGCGCACGCTGAAGTTCGGCCTGCGCATTCATATCATCGTGCGTGAGACGGAGCGCGAGGCGTGGGACGCCGCCGATCGCCTCATCGCGCATCTCTCGGACGATGCGATCGCCGCTGCGCAGCGCAAATTCGCGCTCGAATCGGACTCCTTCGGCCAAAAGCGGATGAGCGCTCTGCATGGCGGCCGCCGCGATCGACTCGAGATCGCGCCCAATCTCTGGGCCGGCGTAGGCCTCGTGCGGCGCGGCGCCGGCACCGCGCTGGTCGGCGATCCCGAGACGGTCGCCGCGCGCCTGCGCGAATATCAGGCGCTCGGAATCGATACGGTGATCGCCTCCGGCTATCCGCATCTCGAGGAGGCCTATAAGGTCGCCGAGCTGCTGTTCCCTGCGCTCGGCATTGAAAGCGGCCGCAAATGGTCGCATGGAACCGCGGTCGGAGAATATGGCGTCGGCTCCGGCGCATCGCCGCGAGCCGCTGCGGAATGAGACGCGCCATGACCAATTCGCAGGGCGCGCTGATCGCTTCCGCCGGCCCCGCCGCCGATGTCGCGCGGCGCATTCGCTGGCGAGCGATTCTCGAATCGCGGGCGGCGGCTTGGATCGTTCCTTTGGCGATTGTCTTGAGCTGGCAGCTTGTCTGCGTCATGGAGCTGACGCCGTCGACGTTGCTGCCTTCGCCTGCGGCGGTCATCGACGCCGCTCGGCGTCTCACGCTGAACGGCGAACTGCCGCGCAATCTCGGTGTGAGCTTTCTGCGCGCGATCGGCGGCCTCGCGATCGGCGGAACGATCGGCTTCCTTTTCGGCCTGGCGAATGGCGTGTCCAAGATCAGCGAGATCCTCGCCGACTCCACCTTGCAAATGGCGCGCAACATTCCGCATCTGGCGTTGATTCCGCTCGTCATCCTCTGGCTCGGCATAGATGAGGAGGCCAAGCTCTTCCTCGTCTCGATCGGCGTGTTCTTTCCCATCTATGTCAACACGCTGCATGGCGTTCGCTCGGTCGATCCGCAGCTCGTCGAGATGGCGCGCAGCTATGGCATGCCGCGCCGTGATCTGTTCCGGCGGGTCGTGCTGCCCGGCGCTCTGCCCTCCATTTTCGTCGGGCTGCGCTATGCGCTCGGGGTGATGTGGCTGACACTCATCGTCGCGGAGACGATCGCGGCGCAATCGGGGCTCGGCTATATGGCGATGCAGGCGCGCGAGTTCATGCAGGTCGATGTGGTCGTGCTCTCGATCCTGATCTACGCCTTGCTCGGCAAATTCGCCGATTCCGTCGCGCGCGCCCTCGAGCGCATCTGCCTTTCCTGGCATCCCGCCTTTCAGAGCCAGAAGGGCGAGGCGCAATGATTATCGTCGAGACTTCGGCGGCGGCGCATCCGCGCGGAGTTTCGGTGAGAGCGCGCAATCTCGACAAATCCTTCGGCGCGAAGCGCGTGCTGCGCGGGCTCGATCTCGACGTTCCCGCCGGGCAATTCCTCGCGATCGTCGGGCGCAGCGGCTGCGGCAAAAGCACTCTGCTGCGCCTCATCGCCGGCCTCGACGAGATGAGCGGCGGCGCGGTCACATTCGGCGAGCACGCATCCGCGGCCGTCCGCGTGATGTTTCAGGAGCCGCGTCTGCTGCCTTGGGCGCGCGTGCTCGCCAATGTCGACGTCGGTCTCGGCGAGCGCCGCGGCGGCGCGGAAGGCCGGGCGCAGGCGCTCGATGCGCTGCGCTCGGTCGGGCTCGAGGATCGTGCGAAGGACTGGCCGTCGACGCTCTCCGGCGGCCAGCGGCAGCGCGTCGCTTTTGCGCGCGCGCTCGTCAGCCGTCCGCGTCTGCTGGCCTTCGACGAGCCGCTCGGCGCGCTCGACGCCCTCACCCGCATCGAGATGCAGCGCCTGCTGGAGTCCGCATGGTTGCGCGACGGATTCACGGCTCTCTTGGTGACGCATGACGTCGCCGAGGCCGTCACGCTCGCCGACCGCATCGTGATCATCGAGAATGGCGCGATCTCGCGCGACATCGCCGTCGATCTGCCGCGTCCTCGCCGGCGTGGCGCGGTCGAGGTCGCGGAGCTCGAGGAGCAGATATTGGATCATCTGCTCGGAGACGCGGCCGGGCGCGCCGCCGAGTGACGAGCGCAGCTATCGCACGACATGAAAATTGGCGACGCCGTCATTGGCGAGCTGCGCGACGAGCTGCAGCTCCCAATCGATATAGGCCTGCATCGCATCGCGTGAATTGTCGACGCCTTCATATGGGCGCTTGTAGCTGTCGTCCGGCTCGCCGAGCCATTGCGGATTTTCTTCCGTGACCGCGCCGAAAGCCTGCGTTCCGCCGGCCAGCGCGACCGCGCCGCGCGCCACGCTCTGCGCCCGCGCGAGATTGTCCAGCGCGGTCTCTCCATCGGGCGAGACCAGCACGATCTGCTCGTCACGCGGCAGCGTCGATAGATCGCGCTCGAGATGCGCGGCTGCCGCCCAAAAGGCGCCGGGGATATGGCCTGCGCGATAGACGGGGCTGCGCGAGAGATCGACGATGACGAATTGGTCGCGGCGCGCCGCGAGCTCGTCAGGCGAGATCGTCGAGCCCGGCGCGACGATGATCGGCGGACGAGCCCGTGGCGAGGGGCCGACATCCGTCGCTGCGACCGCATTGGGCGCGAGCACGGCTGTCTCCCAGCCGAGCTGCGTCAGCCAGGAAGCCGTCGACAGCGCGCGCGCTTCGAGATCGTCATAGAGAATGATCTTCGCGCCGCGCACGGCGACCCATTCATCGGTGGCCTGAACGAGCTGACCGCCGGGCGCCGAACGAAAGCCGGACGCATGGCTCGCCGCATATTCCTCCGGCGAGCGTACATCGAGCAGATAGAGCGTGCGCCTGTCGCGCTCGGCGAGCGCGGCCTGGAAGGCGGCGGCGTCCAGCGTGGCGACGCCGAGGCGCGCTGCGCGGGCGCGCGTTCCGGCGAGCGCCCTTGCATGGGCCTCTCGGCTGATCGACGGGAAGCGCCGCTCCTGTCCACGGTCGAGCGCCAGCCCGTCGAGAGTCCAGCCGATCGTGCCGTTGCGGAGCGCGGCGACCCGATTGGGGATTGCGGCGTCGATGAGGCTCTGCGTCCCGATGATCGAGCGCGTGCGTCCAGCGCAATTGACGATGACCAGCGTGTCCGGCGACGGCGCAATGTCGAAGACGCGCAAGGCGAGCTCGGCGCCCGGCACGCTCACCGCCGTCGGAATGCTCATCGTGCTATATTCTTCGTAGCGGCGCGCGTCGAGCACCACGGCGTCGGCGCCGTCGCGAATGAGGCGATCGATCTCGCGCGCCGACAATGACGGCGTATGGCGAATGGATTCGACCAGCTCGCCGAAAGCCTTCGACACCACATTGACGTCGCGGAACAGCTCGCCGACCTGCCGATAGGCCGCGAGCCCTCCTTCGAGAAGGGCGACATCGCGATAGCCGGCGTCGATGAGACGATGCGCAGCGCGCTGCGCGACGCCCTCGCCGTCGTCATAGACGACGATCTTGGCCGACAGGCGCGGAGCGAGCTCATAGGCTTTCGCCTCGATCTCGGGGAAGGGCAGCGAGACGGCGAAGAACGGATGCGCCCGGGAAAACGGCCCTTCCTCGCGCGCGTCGAACAGCGCGACCTCGTCTCCCGCCCGCCATAGCGCGCGAAGCGCCCGCGTGGAAATCTGCTCGACCATGGGTCTAAACTCCCTAGCTCTTCAGTAGGCAAATGCGCCGCTGCTGCGCCGAGACGCACGGCGGCGCTTCGTCTCGCCCATCCTGCTTTCTATCTTCGTTCCCGTGTCCCACGCAAGGCGCGACCCGCGAGCTTGACCGTGTCCTTATGTCGGTATATTCACTTAAAACACATCGAGTTAATAGTTATATGAGGCTTAGAATGCGCGTCACTCCGAAAAGCTTCGACAAACGGCGCCGTTTGGGCGCTCGGTCGCGACGAGGCGCGCTGCTGACCGGGATCGCTTGCCTTTCTCTCGACGTCGCCCTCGCGCAGGATGCGCAAGTCGGCGATGTGCGCGTGACCGGCGGCGCGCGAGACGGAACGCAACGACAGGAGCAGGCGACGAAGCAGCCCCGGCCGATCGTCGTCGTGACCTCCAAGACCGCCGAGCGGGAACATCTCGATCGCCTGACCGATCTCGCGCAAAAGGTCCCGAATTACAGAGTGGACGGCAGCCATCCGAGACGTCCGGCGACGATCCGAGGCGTCGGGCTCGGCGCCGGAACGGGAGACGGGGCGGAATCAGACACGGGCTTCGTCGTCGATAATGTATTCTGGAAGAATTTCGGTTTCCAATGGGGCGATTTCGTCGATCTCGAATCCTTCGAAATCGGCCTCGGCCCGCAGGGGACGGCCTTCGGCAAGAACACCACGGTCGGCAACGTCGTTTTGCGCACGCAATTGCCGTCATTCGAGCGCAAGGCGAGCTTCGAGACGTCTTTCGCCAATTACAATCGCATCATCGAGAAGCTGAACGTCACCGGGCCGATCATCGACGACACGCTGGCCTATCGCGTCGCATTCTATCTCGACAAGAGCGACGGCTGGATTCGCGATCAAGTCACCGGCGCCGGCTATCGCAACGACAATCGCTGGGGCGTGCGCGGGCAATTATATTATGTCGGCGACAGCGTGACCGACCGTTTGATCTTCAATTACGGACGCTCCGCCGAATACAGCAATATCGGCGCCTGCAGCAGCACGGTTTGCGCCTTCGGCGACTCGTTCCAGCTTTTCGCCAATGGCACGCTGCCCGCGCGCACCTATTCGCAGACTCTGGCGCAAAGACTCGGGCGGCCGGTTCTCACCTTCGATCCGTTCAAGCCCTATTTCACGCGCACGCCGACTTTCTACGCCCAGCAGCACAATGTCTCGAACGAGGCGAATATTCAGCTCGGCGAGAACACGCTGAGCCTGATTTCCGCCTATGGCCATTTCCGTTTGCAGCCGCGCGTGCCGCTCGGCAATCAGGAGCTCTCCATCAGCGGCGGCCGCGTCGACAGCTATGTCGATCAGTTCTCGCAGGAGATCAGGCTCGCATCGCCAAAGGAGCAGACGCTCGAATGGGCGACGGGCCTCTATTCCATGTATGAATATGTCTGGAACCATAACCTGACCGAATTCGGCTCCGACGCCGCGGCCTGGTTCGGCGCCCCGGCTCTGCTCAACGGGCTCCAGAACAATCGCGACGGCAAGGCGCGGACCTTCCATGTCGCCGCCTATGGTCAGGCGACCTATCATGTCGACGAGCAATTGGCGCTGACCTTTGGTCTGCGCGACAGCTATGAGATCAAGGAAGGCTCCAATTTCAGCTGGGAGCAGATCTATCCCAATCAATTTTCTCTCGCGCAGCAAACGGCGGCTATCCGATCTGGCGGCGGCCAGGGATTTTTCGACACGGGCGGCGTGAGCAAATCGCTCAATTCGTTGACCGGCGTGTTCAATCCCCAATACAGGATAGACGAACACATTTTGATCTTCGGCCTCATCGGGCGTGGCGAGAAGGCGGGCGCCGTCAATACGGCCGCGCAGCCGATCCTCGACGGCCAGAGCAATCTCAAAGGCTGGCAGCCGGTGATCACCAAGCCGGAGGTCTCATGGGACTTTGAGATCGGCGCGAAAACGACCTGGCTCGACGGCGCGCTCGTGGCCAATATCAATTTCTATTGGAACGACATCTATAATTTCCAGACCAATCTGACCGACACCTCCTACAAGGACAGTCTCGGTCAGCCGATCCGCACCACTTATCTCGGAACTGCCAATCATGTGCAACTGCGAGGGGTCGAGATCGACGGCCGCTGGACGACGCCGCTCGAGGGTCTCTCGTTCAACTATTCCGGCGCGCGCACCGACGCCCGCTGGCTCGACTTCGCCAATGCGGCGACGCCCGCGGATTGGCTGTGGCCGACGCCGGCCAACCCGCCGGCGGGCTTTCTTTCCGCTCCGCTCACCTTATCGCGGTCCAATTCTCGATGGGAGCTCGTCCCGCTCTGGTCTTTCAACGTCGGCGTGAATTACGAACGGCCCTTGGGACCGCTCTTCCGCGGTCTCGGCGAATGGGCGGATCGATCGGTCACAAGCTTCTTCTATGCAAACGCCGCATGGCAGGACAAAGTCCAGCTGACCGACCCCCACGCCGTGTTTCAATATTGGACCTCGCCCTATACGCGAACGAATCTCGGCTTCGGCCTGAAAACGGACGACGAACGCTATGCTTTGTCCGTGTGGGTGAAGAATTTGTTCGACAATCGGCCCTTCACCGCCTGGGCGCCGGGCAATGCGACGACGCCCGCGACGATCGGCTGGCCCAATGATCCCCGCGCATTCGGCGGAACCATGCTGGTCAAGCTGTACTGATCGACGACAGGATCGAGACGATGGCCTGCAGAAGCCTATTCTGTCACTAGAACTAATAGGCTTATTGCGATAGGGTCGAAGCGCGGCGGCTACCTGCCGAGGCGATCGGAGCGGACGTTCATGGCGAGAGGATTTTGGAATTCTGCGGCGGCGGTAGCGTTCGCGATGATCGCGACAGTGCTTCTCGCGTCCATCGGAGCGCGTCAGGCCCTCGCGGCGGAAGAGGTTCTGCGTATCGGCTACCAAAAATCCTCTTCGCTTCTCATCCTTCTCAAAGGGCAGGGCGCTCTCGAGAAAGCCTTGGCGCCCTTGGGCGTGAAAGTGGCTTGGTATGAATTCAGCTCCGGCTTGCCGCTTCTGGAAGGGGTCAATGTCGGCAGCATAGATTTGTCGGCGGACGTCGCCGAGCCCGTCCCACTCTTCGCCCAGGCGGCGAACGCCAAATTGACCTATCTCGCGCAGGAAAAGCCCTCGCCGACGGGCCAGGCGATCGTCGTGCGCAGGGATTCCCCGATCAAGGCGCTCGCCGATCTCAAAGGCAAGAAAATCGGCTTCGCGAAAGCGGCCGGCGTCCACTATCTCACTCTACAGGCCTTGGAGAAGGCCGGAGTGAAGCTGAAGGAGACCGAGGTCGTCTATCTTCAGCCCGCGGACGGACGCGTGGCGTTCGAGAGAGGCGCGATAGACGCATGGGCGATTTGGGATCCTTTTCTGGCGGCGCTGCAGAAAAGCGTCGACGTGAAAGTGCTCGCCGACGGCGGCGTCGCTGATGTGAGCTATCGGCGCTTCTATCTGGCGTCGACGAAATATGCGCTGAATCGCCCCGACGTATTGAAGATCGTCGTCGATGAGCTCCGCAAGGCCGGTGAGTGGGTCAAGGCTCGCCCGAAGGAAGCCGCCGAGCGACTGGCCCCGCTGGTCGGGCTGGACGCGGCGACATTGGAGCTCGCCAATAGTCGGCGCAGCTACGCGGTCGCTCTGGTGGATGAAGACGCGCTCTCCGAGCAACAGAAAATCTCGGACGCTTTCACCGAAGCGCAGCTTCTTCCTCGAAGGCTGGACGTGCGCGGCAACGACGTCTGGAAAGGCGCCCGTTGAGCGCGATCCGGGGGCTTGCCGCGGTCGGCCTCCTGCCGATTTTCCTATTTCCGCCCGTTCGAGACGCATCGCGCTCGGACGCTCGTCAGGCTCGTCGAATCGGCGGGGTCCCAATGCGCATCGCTTCATTTGCCGCCACTGGCGCAGCTCTCACGCTGTCGCTCGGCGTCCGGGCCGAGGAAGTCCTGCCCAGGCCCGAGCCGACCCCCGCCGTGATCGTCGATCCGTCGCGCGACGCTGCGCCGCCCGCCTGGCTGCCGCCGGTCGTGGCCAAGGCCGGCGCGCCCAATGTCGTCCTGGTGCTGCTGGACGACGCCGGCTTCGGCGCCACATCCACTTTCGGCGGACCGGCGAAAACGCCGGAGCTGGATCGGCTGGCGGCGCGCGGCCTCAAATACAACGCCTTCCATGTGAGCGCTCTATGCTCGCCGACGCGCGCCGCGCTTCTGTCCGGCCGCACCGATCATCAGATCGGCTTCGGCTCCGTGGCCGATGGCGCGACAGGCTACCCCGGCTACAATGCGCATTGGCCGCGGAGCGCCGCGAGCCTCGCCCGCGTCCTGCGCGACAATGGCTATAGCACAGCGGCCTTCGGCAAATGGCACAACACGCCCTATGACGAAATCTCGCCTGTCGGCCCCTTCGATCGATGGCCGACGGGCTTGGGCTTCGAATATTTCTATGGGTTTCTGGCCGGCTATGACAGCCAATATGCGCCGCGGCTCTATCGCAACACGACGCCGGCCGATCCGCCCCGCGCCGGCGAGCCGGGCTATCATCTCACCACCGACCTCGTCGACGACGCCGTCAAATGGGTACATGCCCATGATGCGGTGGCGCCCGCCAAGCCTTTCCTGCTCTATTTCGCGCCCGGCGCCACCCATTGGCCGCATCAGGTCCCCAAAGAATGGATCGCCAAATATGCCGGCGCCTTCGACAAGGGATGGGACAGACTGCGCGAGGAGACCTTCGCGCGGCAGAAGGCTCTCGGCGTCATACCCGCCAATGCGGAGCTCACTCCGCGCCCCGCCGAGCTGCCGGCCTGGGATGCGCTCTCGGGAGACCAAAAGAAGCTGTTCGCCCGGCAGATGGAGGTCTACGCCGCCTTCATGGAGCAGACCGACTTCGAGATCGGCCGTCTGCTGAAGAGCCTGGAGAAGGACGGGATCGCCGACAACACGCTGGTGCTCTACATCGCGGGCGACAATGGCGGCTCGGGCGAAGGCGGCGTCGACGGCCGCGACGTCATAGCGGTCGACGGGACGGCCCCTTCGCCCGCGGATCGGCTGAAGCGGGCCGACGAGCTGGGCGAGGAGATTTTCGACAATCATTACGCCGCCGCCTGGGCCTGGGCGAGTTCGACTCCCTTCCAATGGACGAAGCAGGTCGCCTCGCATCTCGGCGGCACGCGCGATCCGCTCATCGTCTCCTGGCCGGCGAAGATCAAGGCGCGCGGCGAATTGCGCACGCAGTTCCAACACATCACCGATATCGCGCCGACCATTTACGAGCTGGCGGGCGTGACGCCGCCCGACAGAGTGGACGGCGTGGCGCAAACGCCGCTCGAGGGAAGGAGCTTCGCGGCGAGCTTCTACGACGCGAAGGCGCCGAGCAGCCATGGGCGGCAAGTGTTCGAGACCTCCGGCAATCGCGCAATCTATCAGGACGGCTGGTGGGCCGGAGCGCGCCATGTCGCGCCCTGGTCGGCGACGCGCGGCGCCGATCTCGCGATCGGCCAGCATCCTTGGGAACTCTACGATCTGCGCGCGGATTTCTCGCAGGCGCATGATCTCGCCGCGGAAAAGCCCGAGAAAGTGAAGGAGCTGGCGGCGCTGTTCGACCGCGAGGCCGCGCGCACGCAAATCTACCCCTTGCTGCCGGCGCGCGGCAATCTGCCTTCGCCCGCCGATGGCCGCGTCGTCTTCGATTATCGCCCCGGCGCCGACCATATTCCGCAACGTATCGGGCCGAAATTCAACCGGCGCGCCCATTCGATCGTCGCCGATGTGAACCTGCCCACCGAGCCGGAAGGCGTGATTTTCGCCGATGGCGGCGATTACGGCGGCTTCTCGATCTATGTGAAGGACGGCAAGCTCGTCTATCTCGCCAAGGCCTGGGGCAATGTCGCGGGAAAAATCGTCTCGACCGGGAAGCTGCCGGTGGGCGCGGCGCGGATCGGCGTGGAATTCATCCCCGACGCCGCCAAGCCGCCGCCGGTGCGCACCTCGTTCGAGCCGCGCGTGGTCTTCGCCGGAAAGATCATCCTCAGCGTCAATGGCGCGAAGGTCGCAGAAGGGCGGATCGGAAATCTCCAGCTTTCTTACAATGAGACGCTCGACGTGGGCCTCGATTCCGGCGCGCCCGTCAGCCCGGATTACGCCGCGCCCTTCGCCTTCAACGGACAGATCGACACAGTTCACGTGGAGCTGAAATAACCGCTCTGGATCAGCGCGCCAGCAAGCGGCTCAGCTCTGTGAAGCGCGCATCCATGGGCCACAGCCCCGCCGCCGTCTCGACCTGCGCTCTCGCCTCCGCGAGGCGCTTTTGCCGCACGAGCCATAAGGCCAGCGCGTAATGGGCGTCGACGTCGGCCGGCGCTACAGCCAGCGCCTTGCGCAGCGGCGCCTCGGCCTCCGCGTCGCGGCCTGTGGCGCGCAGCAGATCGGCGAGATTCAGCCAAGCCGGGACATAGCTCGAGTCGATCCCGGTCGCGCGCTGGAATTCTCTCTCCGCCTCTGCAATCTCGCCGCGCTCGGCGGCCAAGGCGCCGAGATTGAGATGGCTTTCCGAACGATCCTCGGCGAGCCTCTCGGCCGCGCGCCATTCCTCCAGCGCCGGATGATCGACGAGCGGCGTCAGCCGCGCGGCCTCGATGCGCACCGCCCGCACGGGATCATCGCGCAAAGGTCCGGCGAGCCTCTCCCGAATCGCCTCGTCATAAGGGCCGAGCGCGCGCAGCGCGCCGAGGCGCAGCAGAGGTGACGGCGCGCGGAGCGCCGGCGTCAGTTCCTCCAGCGCGGAGACGCCGGGCTCGCCGGCGAGAGCGGCGAGGCGCGTCGCGCGGCCGATCTCGGAGAGCGCCTCCTCCGGCGCCTGTCGCGTCGCGCCCCAATCCTTCAGCCTTTCGGCAGCCCAATCGGCGCTCTTATCGGCATGGCACGCGTTGCAGGCGTTGGGCGCGCCGAGCCGCGCGCTCGCCGCCGGACGCGGGATGCGGAAGGAGTGATCGCGCCGGATATGAATCTGCATATAGGTCCGCTGCGGCATATGGCAGGCGACGCATCGAGCGGCCGGCGAGCCCTCGGCGTGACGATGATGCCGCGGCTGATCGAAAATCGCTTGCGAATGACATTGGGCGCACAGAGCATTGCCCTCGGCGCGCAGCTCTGCGCCATGCGGCTCGTGGCAATCGACGCAGGTCACGCCCGCGCCATGCATGCGGCTCTGCTGGAAGGAGCCCCATTCGAAGACCTCGTCCTCGATCTGGCCATCAGCGAAATAGAGCCCCGGCTCCAGCAGCTCCGGCATGAAAGCGTCGAGAAAGGCCGCGCCGGGGCGCGCTGGGGCGATCGGCCGCCGGCGCGAATGACAGGGTGCGCAAATCTCCTCCGAGGGATTTTTTCGCGCCTCGCCCTTCCAATGGCGAATCCCGCGCGCGTCGAAATCGCCCCACGAGCCCACGGCCGTCTCGCCGGAAACGATCAGCCCCGCGCCAGCGCCGGCTTTGGCTCGCTCGACATGGCGCGAGCCGGGTCCATGGCACGCCTCACAGGCGACATTCTGCTCCCGCCAGCGCGTTTCGTAGCTGTCCGTCTCGAAGCGGTAGTTCTTGACGACCCCGGTCGAATGGCAATCCGCGCACATGAAGTTCCAATTCTGCGCCCGCGCGGTCCAATGCAGCGGATCGCCGGGCGCGATGCGCTCGCCCGGATAGAGATCGAACCATCTTTGCCCGCCCTCGGACCGCGGCCGCGAATCCCAAGCGATCGAAAAAGCCTGCAGCCGCCCGCCGGGCAAGCTCAGGAGATATTGCTGCAGCGGCGCAACGCCGAATGTCGCGGCGACGGCGAATTCTCGCTCCTCGCCGTCCGGGCCTTCGGCGCGAATGAAATAATCTTTCCCACGCTGAAAAAATCGCGGATCGGCGCGGGAGAAGTCGCCGAGAACCGTTCCGGCCGTCGGCGCCGTCATGCTCTTCGCGTGATGCGATCTGCTCCAGGCTACGGCTTGCGTCGCATGGCAGCCGGCGCAGACGATCGCGCCGACATATTCGGGCTCCACATTCGGCTGCGCGCGCAATGATGCGAGCAGGAGGACAGCCGAGCCCGCAGCGACGGCGGCCAGCACGAAACGACGAATTCCCTTCATGCGGCGATCATAAGCGTTGTAGCTTTCGATCGCCGCCGTGTCGGCGCCGCTCTTGTCGATCGTGATCTTCTCCGGCGCGCCGTGCCGCCCGATCGCCTTGCGCAAAAAGCGCAGCGCGGCTTTGCAATCCCGCTTTGCGGTCGACAACTTCGACGCCTCGCTCTTCCATCATTTCCTCGAGTCGACGATAGCTCATCGGATACGCCACATGCCAGCGGACGCTCCACAGGATCCTGTCGCGTTCAAAATGGCTACCTTTGAAATCGATCTTTGCACTATTCCGCCTGCCCCACGCCTGGCGATCCTAGCCCCAACTCGCCCGCGAGAAAAATTCGTGAAAGAGCGATGTCGCGACGGTCGAGCGCGGCACGAGAAGCCGGAGCGCCGCGGCCTGGTTCAACGGCGAGCCGGCGAACTGCTCATCGTCATCAAACAGGCCAAAGCCAATGTTGTTCAGGGGGGATCGCGTCAAGGCGTTGCCGCCGAGCTCGAGAGATGGATCCGGGCCGGCGCTTCGATAGCGTGTCAATCGGATCGAGCCGCGTCGATCCGCGCGAGCGTCAGTGACGTCGGCCACATTCTCGCGCTGTCGGTGGCGCATTGGCGGGATTGACAGAGTCGATGCATTATATACTATTTAAGTATGATTTAGACGACGACATAAACAACGCCCCCCCCCCCGCGGAGACGAAGCATTTTATCGAGGGACCGAGATCATGCGCTCGACGAGAAAGACGCCTTTGTTTTCGACGCAGACTCCATCGGTCTCGACCGCGCCTACCGCGATTGACAGAAGGTTCTGTCTCTCTCGGTCGTAATCGATTCCAGTCGCCGGGAGCGACGCGCAAGGGAACGCCGCCGTCGTCCGGCACATTCGTCCGACCAATTCGAAGCCTTTGATCTCGCGCCGTCGCTAGACGGGAATCGCGGCGCCTTCGTTCGCCCGCGCATGCACACTCGTGACCCGCGTCTAGACCGAAGACTCCACACGACCGGAATTCGGCGAACCGCTCCACGTCATGAGAACGACTTTTTTTGATGGAGACAGTCATGACATTTCAAATAGACGATCGATCGCCATGCAAGAGCCTGCTTCGCCATCATCGAAAGGCGAAGCGCGTCGCGGCCAGCGCAGCGGCGCTCGCTATCGCGATCATGGCGTCGGAGACGCGCGCCCAGACGCCGAGCGAGCAGAAACCGCGCGAAGCGTCGATAGAGGATGTCATCGTCACCGGCACCCGCGACTATGGCGTCAAGGCGCGCGAGAGCACGGCGCCCGTCACCGTGATCAGCGGCGAGCGACTGAAGGCGACGGGCCGCACCAATATCGTCGATGCGCTCCAGCGCCTCGATCCCTCCTATTCGATCTATGGCGTCGGCGGCGATCTCAACAATCTCGTGCGTTCGCCGCGGCTGCGGGGACTGAGCTCCAGCCATGTGCTCGTGCTCGTCAACGGCAAGCGCCGGCACGGCACCGCAAATCTCTCCTCTTCGGGCTTCACAAAGGGCGCGGCAGGCGCCGATCTCGATCTCATTCCGGTCGCGCTGGTGGACCATATCGAGATTCTCGAGGACGGCGCCGCCGCCCAATATGGCTCGGACGCCATCGCCGGCGTCATCAACATCATATTGAAAGTCGATTCCGACGGCGGCGGCGTCTCTGCTCTCGTCGGCTCCTATGGGCAAAGCTATAATCCGAACACGCATGGCGACGGGCTGACGCGCAATCTGCAGGCGGACAAGAGTTTCGCGATCGGCGATCGGGGCTTTCTGACGCTCGGAGCCGATCTGACCTCGCATCTGCACAGCAATCAGACGGGCCCCGATCGCACATCGGACGGGACCGGACTGCGCGTCGGACCGGGCACGCCTTATCCGTGGGTCGATCCGAATGTCGCCGCCATCATCGGCGACGCCGCCTATATCAACGGCTCCGCCGGGCTCAACGCCGGCTACGAATTCGACAATGGCGTCCAGCTCTATCTCTTCGGCACGGGCGCCGGCCGCCGTGGCGAGGCGTTCCAGAACTACCGTGCGCCCAACCTCAACGGAACCGCCGCCAATAAGATTATCGCCCCCTCGGGCTTCGTGCCGGCGGAGACGATCCATGAGGAGGACTGGTCGCTGACGGGCGGCGCGAAGGGCAAGGTCTTCGACGATATCCGGTGGGATCTAAGCCTCACCTATGGCTCCGACAAGATCGATGTCGGCTTGAACCAATCCGCCAACGTCTCGCTGTTCAACGCCACGCTAGCCGCCTTAGGCGTCGGTTGGACGCCCCGCCAATTCTACATCGGCCAATATCTACGCACGCTGCGCACGATCAATTTCGATCTCGGCAAGGAGATTGCGCCGAGCTTCCTCCCGGCGCCTGTCAACATCTCCGTCGGCGCCGAGAATCGCCACGAGACCTACGGCGTGCGGCGCGGCGACTTTTTCTCCTATTATTCGTCCGGCCCGGCGGCCTGGGTCGGAATCCGGCCGACGGACGAGAGCGATCACAGCCGCGAATCCTTCGCCGGCTATGTCGATCTCAGCAGCAAGCCACTGCCGGACTGGAAGGTGGACGTCGCGGGACGCTACGAGACGTTCAGCGATTTCGGCGACACGATCAACGGCAAGCTCTCGACGCGCTATGACATTTCGCCCGCCATCGCGCTGCGCGGAACGGTGAGCACCGGATTTCGGGCGCCGACGCTCGCAGAGGAGTTCTTCTCGCAGACGGCTGTCTCCCCCACCACGGCGACGGTGGTTCTGCCCCCCAACTCCTCCTCCGCGCGCGTCGCCGGCGGACAGCCGTTGAAGCCGGAAAAGTCGACGAATATCAGCCTCGGCGTCGTCGCTCAGCCCTTCGAGAATTTGCATGTGTCGGTCGACGCCTATCAGATCGATCTGCGCGATCGCATCGTGACGACAGGCTCGCTGACGGGTCCCACCGCGCTCGCGGCGATAACGGCGAGCGGCAATTCCCTGCAAGCGGGCACCGTCGGCACCGTCAGCTTTTTCGTCAATGGCGCCTTCACGCGAACGCGCGGCGTCGATGTGAAGGCCGTTTACGCCTATAATCTCGGCTCTTTTGGCGAATTGCGCTTCGACGCCGCGGCGAGCTTCATCGAGACGACCATCCTCTCTGTCGCGCCGACGCCTGCGGCGTTCAACGGCGCGCCTCTTCTCAACGCCGCAGCGCGCTCAAACATCACCGATGTGACGCCGCGCACCAAGGTCGTGTTCGGAGGCGCCTACCTCTACGATTCATGGACCTTTTCGCTGCATTTCACCCAATATGGGAACATCAGCCAGACGGTGGCGTCGCCTTTCACCGGCAGCGCGCCCTTCTTCACCAATGTCATCACGCCGAAATTCATCACGGATGGCGAGATCGCCTATGACTTCGGCTCTGGCCTGCGCGCGGCCATCGGCGGCAATAATCTCTTCGGCGTGCGGCCAGACCAGACTGTGCCGTTCTCGCGAAATCAAGGCGCCGCCATTTTCCCGGTGTTCTCGCCGTTCGGCGTCAATGGCGGCTATTATTATGCGAGGGTTTCGCTCGAGTTCTGATCGGACGCCTCGGGACGGCGAGGTTCGATGCGTCTCAAACGAGATAATAGCCGACCCGAGCCTCGCGTCCCTTGGTTGGGGACGCGAGAGCCTGCGCCGCGCGCACCGCATTGAGCGTCTCCGAAAAATCGGTCTTCTCTTCGGGAAAGATCAGATCGCGCGGATGGCGGTCGGGGATTCGCATACGCTCCAACGCTGCGAGAACATCGCACCTCACGCCCGCGAGCAGGACCGTGACCTCCTCCGACCGCGCCTCGGACTGGAAATGATCGAGAACTTCGAGCGCCACCGCGTCAGGGTTGCGCACGCGCTTCAAGCGCGAAACGATGTATCTTACGTCCCGCGCCCGCGCTTCGTCCGCCGCCGACTGGAGAAAGCGCTCGCCGCCGACATGGCGAGCCCGGCGATGCGGCCACCCGTTTTGCGCTGGACGTCGGGAGACGAATTTCACCCGAGCGATCCGCATTGACGCTCTTTATTTCTCCGCCATTCGCCTCGGCGAGATGGATCGCTCCGCGCGAAAAAAGCATTTGTCTGCGCTCGGCGCTTCACGATATATCTACTTAACGAGTAGGTTAATGCACAATAGGAGCCGATTCGATGCGTAAAGTCGCCTGCACCTCCCTCGCCTTCGCGGGGAGCGTTATCGCTTTCGCGGCCATGGCGCAACAGCGCCCCGATTTCAGCAAGGTCGAGATCAAGACGACGCAGCTCGCCGAGAATTTCCATGTGCTGGAAGGCCAGGGCGGCGCGATCAGCGTGCTGAGCGGTCCGGAGGGCGTGCTGCTCGTCGATTCCCAATTCGCGCCGCTGACCGACAAGATTGTCGAGGCGATCAGGAAGATCACCGACAAGCCGATCCGCTTCCTCGTCAATACCCATGTCCATGGCGATCATGTCGGGGGCAATGAGAATCTCGCCAAGCTCGGCGCGCTGATCTTCGCGCGCGACCAGCTGCGCGCGCGATTGCAGAATCCGAATCCGGCCGCTGACGGAACGCCGGGCAAGCCGGCCGCAGCCCAGGCTCTGCCGGTCGTGACCTATGACAATCAGGTCACCATTCATCTCGACGGCGAGCATGTGCGCTTGATCCCGATCCGCAGTGCTCATACCGATGGCGACACGCTCGTCTATTTTCCCGAGCACGACATTCTCGCGATCGGCGATTATTTTCGCAGCACCGGCTATCCGGTCGTCGATCTCAACAATGGCGGCACGCTCGCCGGCATCATCGACGGTCTCGGCGCGACGATCGGACGCGCGGGCCCCAACACCAAGGTCGTTCCCGGACATGGCGCGATCGTCGACCGCAACGCGCTCATCGCCCAGCGCGACCTGATCCTCGCCGTGCGCGACAAGGTGGCCGCTCTCGTCGATCAGGGCAAGACGCTGGAAGAGACGATCGCCGCCAAGCCGACCGCCGAATTCGACGCCAAAGTCCCGAATGCGGAGCAGAGTTCCGAGCGCTTCGTCAAATGGCTCTATGCGGAGGTCAAGGCCGCCAAGACCAAGACCGCCGCGCGCTGACGGTAGAGAAATATGAAGCGTCGACATATGGCCGATCGGCCCGAGGAAGAGGAGGCCGCCGGCGCCGGCCTCCTCCACAGAAGAGCGTTCCTCGCCGCGACCGGCGCGCTCGCCGGCGCGGCGGCGAGCGGATCGGCGAGCGCCGAGTCGCTGGCCGTCGAGTCGCTGGCCGTCGAGCCCTGGATGACGGCGCCCGGCTCGCCCTTCACCGCCTATGGCCAACCCTCGCGTTTCGAGGCCTCGGTCGCGCGCGCCTACGCCAATCCGCCAAACGCGCCCGGCGCCGGCGCGGCGCGCACGCCGCTGCATCGCCTGCATGGCGCGATCACGCCGAACGGCCTGCATTTCGAGCGCAGCCACAGCGGCGTTCCCGACATCGATCCGGACGAGCATCGTCTGCTGATTCACGGTCTCGTCGCGCGTCCGCTGGTCTTCTCGCTGGAGAGCCTCGCTCGCTATCCGATGGAATCGCGCATCGCTTTCATCGAATGCGGCGGCAATAGCGCGGCGCTCAATCAGCCAGAGCCGGTCAAGGCGAATGCGCAGACGCTGCACGGCCTCGTCTCCTGCGCCGAATGGACCGGCGTGCGTCTCTCGACGCTGCTCGACGAGGCCGGCGTCGATCCCGCCGCGCGTTTCGTGCTCGCCGAAGGGGGCGACGCGGCGAGCATGAGCCGCAGCGTCCCCATCGCCAAGGCGATGGACGATGCGATGATCGCTCTCTACCAGAACGGCGAGCGCATTCGCCCGTCCAACGGCTATCCGATGCGCCTGCTGCTGCCGGGCTTCGAGGGCAATATGCAGGTCAAATGGCTGCGTCGGCTGAAGCTCGTCGCCGCGCCGGTCATGACCAAGGACGAGACGTCCAAATATACGCTGCTGCAACCGGATGGAACGGCGCTGCAATTCGTCTTCCCCATGGAGGCGAAATCGGTCATCACCCTTCCCTCTCCCGACGCGATGCTGAGAGAGCCGGGGCTCTATGAAATATCCGGCCTCGCCTGGTCGGGCGCGGGCCGCATCGCCAAGGTCGACGTCTCCGCCGACGGCGGGCGCAGCTGGGCGGAAGCGCATTTGCAGGCGCCGGCTCTCTCCAAGGCGCTGACACGGTTCCGGATCGCCTGGCGCTGGGACGGCGGCCCCGCCGTGCTGCAGAGCAGGGCCACCGACGAGAGCGGCAATGTCCAGCCGACGCGCGATGCGCTGCTCGTGCGGCGGGACGCCCGCGCGCTCTATCATTTCAACGCCATCACGAGCTGGGGCGTCGCGCCCGGCGGCGAGGTCTCGCATGTCTATGCGTGACGCGCTCGCAGTTGCGGCGCTGCTCTCGCTCGTGGGCGCGGAAGCGCAGGCCGAAGGCCCGGGCCTCGGCCGCGCGGCGAGCGCGAGCGAGATCGCGCTCTTCGACATCAGCATCGGCCCGGACGGCGCCGGCTTGCCGCCCGGCGCCGGCGCGGCGCGCCAGGGCAGGCTCGTCTACGAGGCCCGCTGCATCGGCTGCCACGGCGAGAAGGGCGAAGGAAAGCCCAATGACCGCCTCGTGGGCGGCTTCGGCACGCTGAAGGACGGACAGGCGGCGGTGAAGACCATCGGCAGCTACTGGCCCTACGCCACGACGGTGTTCGACTATGTGCGAAGGGCCATGCCCTTCGACGCGCCCAAATCGCTGACCGATGACGAGGTCTATGCGGTGACCGCCTATCTTCTGCACATCAACGGGTTGATCGGCGAAGACGCCGTCGTGAACGCGCAGGCGCTGCCGCGGATCGAAATGCCGAACCGTGGCGGCTTCACGCTCTACACGCCCGGAAAATGAGCGGCGGCGACGAATCGGGTCTATAGAGCTGCTGGCGGTCGAGCTCGACGGACATGTGAATGGCTTGCGAAGACGCGGAAATATTGCTCGAGGCGGAACGCTGGCGACGCGCGGGTCGCAGCGTCGCCGTTGCGACGGTGATCGAGACCTTCGGCTCGGCCCCGCGGCCGGTCGGATCGCATCTCGTGGTCGACGACAGCGGCCGCTTTTTAGGCTCCGTGTCCGCGGGCTGCGTGGAAGCCGAGGTTGTCACCGCCGCGCTCGATGTCATCGCGGACGGCGCGCCGCGCGTGCTGACGTTCGGCGTCGCCGATGAAACCGCTTGGCGCGTCGGCCTCTCTTGCGGCGGGCGCATCGGCGTGCTGGTCGCTACGCTGAACGCCGCCGGCGACGCCGTTCTCGAAATCTCGAACCGGCGCATCGCCGCCCGAATCGCCCATGCGATCGCGACCCCGCTCGACGGCGGCGATCCGCGCCTGATCGAGGCCGGCGATCCGCGCGAGGCCGAGCGCGGCGTCATGATCCACGAGGGCCGTCGCTGGTTCGTGGAATGGCGAGAACCGGCTCCCCGGCTCGTCATCATCGGCGCGGTCCATCTGGCGCAATCGCTCGCCCCGATGGCGCGGCTCGCGGGCTTCGAGCCGATCATCGTCGATCCGCGCGAAGCCTACGCCACGCGCGAGCGATTCCCGGGCGTCCATCTCAATTTGCGCTGGCCGGACGACGCGCTGGCGGAGATCGGCCTGGACGCCTCCACCGCGCTCGTCGCGCTCACGCATGATCCGAAAATCGACGACCCCGCATTGATGCAGGCGCTCGCCTCCGATTGCTTCTACATCGGCGCGCTCGGCTCGCGCGCCACTCATGCGCGGCGCATCGAGCGCCTTACCGCCAAAGGCGTCGCGCGCGACGCTCTGGCGCGCATAAAGGCGCCGGTCGGCCTCGATATCGGCGCACCTTCGGCGATGTTCCGCCGGGGACGCCGCTCGTCTATGTCGACAGCCTCTTCGACATGGCCGTCGCGCTCGATCTGGCGAATTTCGCGGAGCGCTATGGCGTCGGATCCGGCCCGGATTGGACGATCGATCTCTCGCGCGCGCCGTAGGGCCTCGGCGTCGTCCGGCGAGCGCGAAGCGAAGATGGAAACCAGCCCGACCGCGATCGGCGCGCGCCGCGTCAGGCCTCGTTCGGCGGCGGGGACGCATAGCCCATCAGTCGCAAATCCCTCCGGCCGAAGTCGTTCTCGGGATCGCGCCACACGGGGGTGCGCATGGCTGGCTCGGTAGCGGGTCGAATATTCGATCCCCACCGTGGGCCCGCTGAGCCGGTAATAATGCACATCCGTCGGGTCGAAGCCTCCGATCCATTGGAAGCAAAATCTTTCACGCGCCGTGTCGCCGATCCGCGACACACGGTCCGAATGATCGCACAATAAAAAAACGTCGGCGGCCGCATTCGCCGCCCACCGGCGCTCTGGAAAGTTACGAGGCGCCGCTTCGACTTTGGGCAGGCGCCTCGATTTGTCCCTCTCAGGCGAGAATATCCGCTACGACCTTTCCATAGACGACCGTCGGACGCTCGGCGCGGCCCGCGCGCAAATAGACCGTTTTCAGATGATCGAGGCCGAGCAGCTGAAGCACAGTCGCATGGAGATCGTAGGTGTCGACTGGATTCTCGACCGTCTTGAGGCCGATCTCGTCGGTCGCGCCATAAGTGAGGCCGTGCTTCAGGCCGCCGCCGGCGAGCCATTGCGTATAGCCCCACGGATTGTGGTCGCGGCCGTCGCCGCTCTGGCCGTATGACGTGCGGCCGAACTCCGACGTCCACACGACGAGCGTCTCGTCAAGCAGTCCGCGCGCCGCGAGATCGGCGAGGAGACCGGCGATCGGCTTGTCGATCGCCCGCGTATTGGCGCCGTGATTCTCCTCGAGCTTGCGATGCGCGTCCCAATTCTTATTATCGTCATTGATGCCGTCGACGGGACCGGAGACGACCTGGATGAACCGCACCCCGCGCTCCACTAGACGTCGCGCGCGCAGCAGAACGGTGCCGTAGTCTTTGGTCGCGTCATTATCGAGACCATAGAGCGCCTTGGTGGCCGCCGTTTCCTTGGCGAGATCGACCGCTTCGGGAGCTGAAGATTCCATACGATAGGCGAGCTCGTAAGAGCGCGTGCGCGCTTGCAGCTCCGTGTCGGACGGCTGCTCGCCGGACTTATGCTCGTTGAGCTTGCGCAAGAGATCGAGATTATCGCGCTGCTGGTCGGCGACGATGAGCTCCGGCTTGTCGAGATTGAGAATTGGCGACGCGCCGGGACGAAAGGCGGTTCCCTGATAGACCGCGGGCAGGAAGCCGGAGTTCCAATTCACCGAGCCGCCGCGCGGCTCGCGCTTGCCGCTATAAAGCACCACATAAGGCGGCAAGTCCGGATTCGCGGAGCCCAGCGCGTAAGTGACCCAGGCGCCGAGCGACGGACGGCCGGGCGTCACATCGCCGGTGTTGAGCTTGAGGATGGAGATGTCATGCGTCGCGCCGACAGTGACGCTCGATTTGATGAAAGTGAGCTTGTCGGCGTGCTCGGCGAGATTGGGCAGGAGGTCGGAGAACCAGGCGCCGCTCTGGCCATATTGCTTCCATGTGCGTTGGGAGGCGAAGAGCTTGCCGGCGCCGCCGGAGGTCGTGACCTGGAGACCTTTGAGAAAAGACTCCGGGACCTCCTGGCCGGCGAGGCGGACGAGCTCGGGCTTGTAATCATAGAGATCCAGCGTGCTGGGCGCGCCGTCCATATGCAGCCAGATGACCGATTTCACCTTGGGCGCGAAATGCGGCTCCCTCTTGGCGAGCGGATCGACGAAGGTCGCCGCCGCTTGCGCGAGCGGAACCGAAAATACGCCGCCGCTCGGCATGAAGCCGTTCAGCGCCACTCCGCCGAGGCCATATCCGGCGTTGAACAGCCATTCTCGACGCGTCTTGCTCATGATGAGAGTCCTTTCCTTGCGAAAGATGCGATTTTGTCAGAAGCGGTAGATGAACTCGTTGGAATTGGCGACCGTATGCACGAGATCGACGAAGGCCGAGGCGCGTATGGGATCGCTTGTCTTCACATCCTCGCCGGTCGGAACGGCGATCGAGAATTTGCCTTCGGTCGCTTTGCTCGCGATCAGCTTCTCATGCTCGTCGAGAAAGTCTTTCAGCGCCGATCGCTCATAGTCGTCGGGATTTCGAGCGAACAAGATTTGATACAGCCGCTCGACGCGCGCGCTCTCACTCGCGCCCGCCTCATGGATCACGCGGCCGGCGAGCGCCTGTGACCATTGGAAGACCAAGTCGTTGTTGACGAGGGTGAGCGCTTGGAGAGGCGTCGTGGTGACGTCGCGCTTGCTGTGCGCCTGTTGAGGATTATTCAGGTCGAAAGTTTCGAGCAACGGATAGGGAACACTGCGCCGCGCGAAGATGTAGAGGCTGCGCCGATTGATCTCGTGCGGATTGCTCGAGGCCTCCCAGGCCGGGCCGACATTGAGATTGGCGGGCAGGGGCGGGAAGACGGCGGGGCCGCCCAATCCTTTTTCGAGACGCCCGGAGGCGAGCAGGAAGGAGTCGCGGATCTGCTCGGCGTCGAGGCGCTTGCGCGGGAAGACGGCGAGCAGCTTGTTCTCCGGATCGGCGGCCGCGACATCCTCGCGATGCGCCGAGGACTGCCGATAGACGCTCGACAGGAGAATCTGCCGATGCAGCTTCTTTATCCTCCAGCCGCCTCTGATGAAATCATCGGCGAGATAATCGAGCAGCTCCGGATTGGTCGGCTTGTCGCCGGCCTTGCCGAAATCGCTCACCGTGCCGACGATTCCTCTGCCGAAATATTCATTCCATACGCGGTTCACGAAGACGCGCGCCGTGAGCGGATTGTTCGGGCTCACGAGCCAATTGGCGAGCGCCGTACGGCGGCCGGAGGAGGTCGCCGTCGGCGTGATGACCGGGGTCTCGCCATTGGCGAAAGCCTCCGGAAAGGCCGGCTGCACCTCATCGAGCGGACGCTCGTGATTGCCGCCGAAGAAGATATGGGTCGGCGGCGCGTCGGAATGTCCGAGCTCGGTCGCCGCGGTGAATGTGTCGGCGCCGCGCGTCGGCTTCAGCTTCTCAAACTTTTTCAGCTCTTCCGTGAGCTTCTGATACTCTGCCCATTTCGCGATCGCCTCCGGCGTATGATCGGGGCTCTGCGCGTCATTGGCGATGTCGCGCAGATAATTCGCCAGCGCCGGCTGATCGGTGACCGTGTCGGCGCGATAATTCACCCAGCGATCGAGGGCGTTCCATTCGCTCTTCGGCTTGAAGATCGACGCGCGCGCATCGGGATTGTAGCGCTCCTTGTAGAAGGCCGAGGCCTTCTCGCGAATCTGCTCGATGATCGCCTTCTGCGTGTCGAGAATATCCTTCGCCGCGGTCTGGTATTTTGCGAGCGCCTTTTGATATTCGATCTCCTGCTCGCCTTTGGCGGCGGGGAGTTTCTCGTCGAAGGCCGTATTAGCGAAAAAGGCCTGGAGCGAGAAATAGTCCTTCTGGGTGATCTTGTCCGACTTGTGATTGTGGCAGCGCGCGCAGCCGACCGTGGCGCCGAGAATGGCCGTGCCGATCGTGTCGGTGATGTCGGTCGTGATCTGATATTTTCTGCCGATCAGATCGCGGGCGTTGGGATTATCCGTGTAGCTCGCGAGAAAGCCGGTTGCGACCAACGCTTTTTGATCTCCGGGCGCGATCTCGTCCGCCGCGATCTGCTCCTGGATGAAGCGCGAATAGGGTTTGTCCTCGTTGAAGGACTGGACGACATAGTCGCGATAGCGGAAGAAATTGGGGCGCGTCACATCGCCCTGGAAGCCGGCGCTGTCGGCATAGCGGGCGAGATCGAGCCAGCGGCGCGCCTGCCGCTCGCCATAACGGGGCGAGGCGAGCAATCTGTCGACGAGCGTCTCATAGGCGTCCGGAGAGGAGTCATTGACGAAGGCGGCGACGTCCTCGGGCTCGGGGATGAGGCCCCAGACGTCCAAAGTCGCGCGGCGGATGAAGGCGGCGCGTTCGGCGCTCGGCGAAGGAGCGAGCTTGGCGGCTTCGATCTTCGTCAGAATGAAGGAGTCGATCGGCGATCGCGTCCATGATGTATTCGCGACATCCGGGATTTCCGGACGCCGCACGGGCTGATAGGCCCAGTGGGGGCGGCCTGTGGCGGCCCGCGGCGCTGTTTCCGTCGGCGGTTGGTCCGCGGCAAGGGCTAGGGGCGCCCATGAACTACCGAGCAGAAGCGCGAAATATGCTTTCCTCAAAGGCTTTTTCATCCGGTCATCCCTCTGCCAAAAGTCGTATCGGGAAGGCGGCGAGCCCGAATCCGACGATATATCTATAACCCTACTATGAATATATAAATATGCAAGCCCGATCGGCCGTAACCGGCCTTCGGCCACGCGGGCGGGACGCGGCTCCTCCGGGTCAAAAAGGGTGGTTCGATTCCGCCTCCGCTTTCGATCCAGGGCTCCGAATCCGGGTCAACAGGTTGAGGCGAGATAATCCTCTCGCCAGCTCGCGATTTTTCTGCTTAATCCATCCGCTCACGATCATTTCCACATTGCCGTCCGCCGATCTCGGAGCGCTGTTGGCGCTGGAGGCGATCGGGACCGAATTCTCGGTCATCGCCTTCATCGGCGCCTTGTTGCTGATCAACGTCGTCGAGAAGAACGGGATCATGCTCGTCGATTTCGCGCTGCAGGCGGAGAGGGAGAAGACGCTCAGCTCCGAAGACGCCGTCACTCTCGCTGCGAAGGAGCGGCTGCGACCGATTCTCATGACGACCTTCGCCGCCATGCTCGGTGCCTTGCCTCTTGAACCGCGCCGGGATCGCCGGAGGCCATTTGGTCTGAGTCACGCGGGGATGGCGGGCTCCTCGAGTTGCGCATAATAGCGCGCTTCGGCTTCGGCCGGCGGAATGTTTCCGATCGGCTCCAGCAGTCTGCGGGCTCGATGATCACCGGCGAAAATCCGCACACAGCGGCCCTTGCCTCCCGCTGCGCCGCGCGCCGCCATTTGTAGACGAGGCTCGTGCAAACGTCCTCGCGCCGCGCCACATCGGCGACCACGGCGCCCGGCTCGGCGATCGCCGCCAATATCCGCGTCCGGTCCTCGTCTCTCCATCGGCGCCGCCGCTCGCGGCCCGTGATCAATGTCATCCGACCCATGCTGTGCAGCTTGCCTCGCTCTATTCCCCGAAAAGGCGGCCCACGGCGTAGGGATACGGAAACAATCCCCATCATCGACGAGATCGCCGCCTAAGCCGAATGTGTGCACATAGATACCAACGGCAGAGTTCGACCTTACGGCGACGAACCGGATGTCCCCTGTTAGGCGGATGCGGCAACGCTTGCAGCATCACGGATGGCGGATGCGATCTCATCTTCGCTGCGTCCCCCGTTTATGGCGATGCGCCCGCCGAAAACGAAGTGGGGGACCGACCGCACGCCCGCCGCTGCGGACTTGACGGCCTCTTGCTCGACACGCCTGTGCTGTTCGGGGTCCAACGCGATCGCACGTGCCTCATCGCGCTCGAATCCGTAGCCCACAGCGATATCGGCGAGGACATTGGCGTCAGAGATGTTCCTGGCTTCGAGAAAGTGGGCGTCGGTGATCGCGACCGCGAGGCGATGCTCCGTGCCACGGCCCCGCGCCGCCAGGACCAGCCCGTGCGCCGGCTGCGTCCTGTAGGTCCAAAGCTGGCGGCTCAGGTCGAGATGAAGGCCAGACGCCCGCGCCTCAGCTTCAGGTCGTGCGAACGACGCCTTCGAGTCGGTGATGCCGTAGCGTGAGCGGAGAAGGTCGGGAATGTAGAGACCCGCTGCCGGGGCGTCGGGAAGCAGCAGCACCGGGTGCTGGCGGATATCGACATCCAGCGCGGGGAACCGTTCAGCCAGGACCTTGTCCAAGCGGTGATGTCCGATGATGCACCAAGGGCAGGTGATCTCGGTGAAGAGGTCGATGCGCAGCATGGTCGAGGCCTCAGGATTGCGGGAAGGCGGGAAGAATCGCCTCGACTTGAGTGCGCTCCGTGGTGAGCCTCCAGATCGCTTCCGCGACCGTGTCGGGCGAGATGGTCGTCAGGCGCGGATCGATGGTGCGGCCACCCGACGTGGCGACCTTCATGCCGGTTGAGCCTTCGATCATCGCGCCGATGTAGATGGCGCCGGCGAAGACGCCGCTCGGCGCAAGCCCGCCGTGCAGAGCATGGATGTAGTTGCGAGTGGCGGCCATCAGCGCCGGAGCGCCGCTCAGGCCCGGCATGGGTCTGACCGCGGCAAGCCCGCCGACGACGACGATCGCCCCTGCGCCGCGCTGCGTCATGATCGTGGTCAGACGATACGCAAGCTCTATCGGCGCGAGCGTGTAGATGGGAACGAGTTCCTGCACCGCTGCGGCGTCGAGTTGGGTGGCGGGGACGAATCCGCCTTCGGACGGAACAGGCGCGTATACGGCGACATCGATGGCGCCGAGCTGCATTTCGATCGCGTCGACCAAGCCGGGGAGCCCTTCAAGATGGGTCAGGTCGGCCGGAAAGGCAGCCACCTCAAGCCCTTCGTCTTTGAGCTTGCTGGTAAGCTCATGAAGCGCGCCTTCATGGCGCGCAACAAGCGCGACCTGATAGCCCTGCTTGCCGTAATGGCGAGCGAGCGACGCGCCAAGGCCGATGCCGGCGCCGAAAATTGCGATCGTCTTCCTGTCAGCCATCGTGCGCTCCTGGTAGTATGTTTCGATGACCAGGAATGTGCTATTGACCAGTGCATGTCGCAAGAACGCATAGATGTGGGGCCAGGCCCTATGGATGTGACCGCCCCGCCGGCTACGCCCGGCGCCAATGACGCATGTCGTCGCGTCAACCAGGTTCTGGCGAGGATGGGCGACAAGTGGACGGTGCTGGCGATCACCTCCCTCGCACAGAAGCCGCGCCGCTTTAACGAGCTGAAACGGCTGATCGGCGGCGTGTCACAACAGATGCTCACGCGCACGCTGAAGGCGCTGGAGCGCGACGGCATGGTGACGCGGCAAGTCTATCCGACGGTGCCGCCGCAGGTGGAGTATGGGTTGACCGCCCTCGGCCAATCCCTTTCGGTCCCGGTCATGCACCTCGCGACTTGGGTATCGGAGCATCTCGACGAGATCGAACGTCACCGCGACGATCACGACCTCGGCCGGCTCTAGCCGTCGCGGATGAACAATACGACCACGCTCTTGCTTGGCAGTCGCGCTTCATGCGGAGCGCGCCAGATAGCGGGCGGGGCATAAACTAAGGGGGGCATTTGGGTTCTGTCGCGAATTTTTTATCGCGGGTCGGTTGGGGCTATGTTCGCCGGGCGTGGGGCAGGCGGAATAGCGCGATGATTGATTTCAAGGGCAGCCATTTTGAACGCGACGTGATCCTGTGGGGCGTCCGCTGGTATGTGGCGTATCCCATGAGCTATCGTCAGCTCGAGGAAATGATGGAAGAGCGAGGCGTCGAAGCCGACCGCTCCACGCTCAACCGCAGGGTCGTCAAGTATGCGCCTTTGCTGGAGAAACAGTTCCGTGCTCGCAAGCGCGCGATCGGATCCAGCTGGCGTCTCGATGAGACCTACGTGAAGGTCAAAGGGCGCTGGAAATATCTCTATCGGGCCGTCGACAAGGCAGGCGCGACAGTCGATTTTCTGTTGACCGCCAAGAGGGATCGCAAAGCCGCGTTGCGTTCCCTGCCTAAGGCGATCGGGCAGCATGGCAAGCCGGAGAAGATCACGATCGCCAAGAGCGGCGCCAACACGGCAGCGATCGAAAGCTACAATGCGGAGCATGAAGCGGACATCGAAATCCGCCGCATCAAATATCTCAACAATATTGTCGAACAGGACCATCGAGCGGTGAAGCGAGTGACGCGGCCGATGCTGGGTTTCAAATCATTTCGAGCGGCGTCCGCGACACTTTCTGGCATCGAACTCATGCATATGATCCGAAAGGGACAGTCGCGGGTTAGTGGCAAATTGCGTCCGGCGCAGCAGTTCTATGCCCTCGCCGCGTAAGCCGTGTCATTCTCACACGCTCGTCGCATCCATAGACAAAATTTGCGACACAACCCTCTGGCAAGAGATCGTCGATCTTGCTTACGAGATGCTCGAACTCGTTACGCCAGCGACCCCAATATTCACTCGCCTACGGAAGCGCCGTCTGAACGAAGCGATTCATAACTGCTCGAATACGAGCGTCGCGTTCAAGCCTCCGAAAGCGAAACTGTTTGATAGAGCCGCACCGATCTGCATCGGACGAGCCTCATTGGGGAGGACGTCGAGATCGCAATCTGGATCGCTTTCCTGAAAATTAGCTGTGGGCGGCGCTGTTCCATTTTCCATCGCCAATATCGTGGCGATGGCTTCGAGCGCGCCCGCCGCGCCCAGCGCATGTCCGGTCGTTCCCTTGGTCGAGGACATGGCGATTTTCGCATCGGCGCCGAACACCGTTTTCACTGCCTTCGCCTCAGTGGCGTCATTCGCTCTGGTGCCTGTGCCATGGGCGTTGATATAGTCTATGTCATGCGGACCGAGACCCGCGTCCCGCAGAGCGTCGCGCATCGCGCGCGCCATTCCTTCTTCGGTAGGAGCGATAATGTCTCCCGAATCCGAATTGGAGGCGAAGCCTGCGATGCCAATTTTCGGCGAGACGCCGCGCGCGCGCGCATGCGCCTCGGATTCGAGCACCAGAATGCCTGCGCCCTCCGAGATCGTCAGCCCGTCACGATTACGAGAGAAGGGGCGGCAAATGTCGTGGCTCACGATTTTCATCGCGTGCCAGGCGAGCAGCGTGCCCCGCGCGAGCGGCGCTTCTGCGCCGCCGGTTATCGCGACGTCGGCGACGCCGGAGCGAATGAGCTGCGCCGCGAGGCCGATCGCCTGGGTCGCCGAGGCGCATGCGCTCGATGTCACGAAGCATGGGCCCTTCGTACCGAACGCCAGAGAGATCAATGAGGCGGACGAACTGCACATCGCGCGAATGATGGTAAAAGGGTGCACGCGTGGATTATGCTCGACGAAGAGCCGCTCGTATTGCTCTTGAATGCTCTGCAAGCCGCCGCCACCATTACCGAGCACCACGGCGACGCGTTCGGGCGTCGCGAAGGATCGGGCTCCAAATCCCGCCTTTGCAAGAGCCTCCCGCGCGGCGCATAGAGCGAAGAGACCGCTGCGGTCGCAAAAGGAGAGTGAGCGCAGGGGCAACTCTCCCGGAGTCCATTCGCCAGGCACGGCCCCGACGCGGAACGAATAGCCCGGATGGGCGACCGCTTCGGTGAAATTATGCCGGCCGCCAACGATCGACGCCCAAAAATCCTCGCTATTCTGGCCGACCGACGAGACGACGCCCAGCCCAGTGACGACGATGCGGCTCATTTTGCGGCGCAATCCTTCTCGATGCAGGTCATGATCATCCTCGCGACGTCGCCGATCGTCGACGAGGGCGTCAGATTGGTATTTGCGTTGAAGTCGACCGCGATCCCATACTTGTCCTCGACCTGGAAAATGAGCTCGACGACGTCGAAGGAATCCACGCCGGCGTCCGCGAGTGGCGTCTGGCATTCGAGTTTCGCCTCGGTCGCCTGCGAATGTTTCTTCATGATATTGATCAACTCGACCACGATTTCATCCAGTGTCGGGGTCGCTACAACCGCTGTGGTGCTCATGTCGAACCTCATCGGGCAATTCCATTTGATGTAATTATTCCTCAAAATATAGCTGTTGCAATAATATAATCAATCGTGTGTTCTTAAGCATTAATGTTCATAATTGTCTGCCTGGTTAAGGTTAATATTGTTGCTTACAATTTTAACGTTGTTTTCAGCGCTGATTGTTGATTGATTTCAATCTGAGGTCATTGCCGACCTCCGACTAAGAAATCAGTCGTCGCTAATGAGGAGTTGAACGATGAAGAAGATCGATTTGGCCGCACTGTCCGTTGTTTCCGGCGGCGGCAGCAAGGGCTGCGCTCCGGCTCCGGCCCCGTGCCCTACGCCCGCCCCGAAGCCGGCCTGCGGCAGCAGCAGCGACTGCTCGTAATGAGGTGAGCGCATAGCGCTCGCGTTCTGGCCGCCCGAAGCCATGCTCCGGGCGGCTTTTCGGTCTTTGTTAACCCATTCCTAACTGCAAATAGCCATGTTCGAGCTATGACGATCGATCTCGCATTCGCCGAAGCGATCGCGCGGCTTCCGCTGCGCGCGAGACGGCGGGCGCTGAGATTGGCTTGGCGCGCGGCGGCTTCCGCGAAGCGTCTCCCCGATTTCGAAATCGATTCCGGCTTTCGCCGATTCCTGCGCCTCTCCGGCATCGAGGCGGAGAGGCTCAATCGCGAGGCGGTGTTCCATGATCGGCTCGTCAGCCTAGAATGGCTGGCGATGCTCCGACGAACGGTGCGGCAGCTCGAATCGGATGCGCGCTTCGCACACATCGACGGAGAAGATACGCTGGCGCATGTCGCAGCGACAGGCAAGCCCATCATTCTCGCCCCCATACACATGGGCTGCTTCGCGCTCGTCTTCGGCAAGATGATGCAACGCTTCTTTCACGACCGGCCTATGCTGATCCTGCGCGCCAGGGAAGATCGCGAGACGGAAACCGCCGTCATGCAGCGCATCGGCGAGATCGGAATTGACATGCGTCTGCTCAATGTAAAGGAAAAAGCCAATTACGTCGACGCTGCGCGTTTCGCGCGCAATGGCGCGGTCATCGTCTATTTCGTCGATCTTCCCGGCAGCTACGGCGGCTCCTTCGATGCGAGCCTGTTCGGCCAGCAGGTGAAGCTGGCGATGGGAATCGATTCCTTCGCTCGCATCACCGAGGGCATCGTCGTTCCTGCCCGCGTTCGCTCGACGCTCGACGGCGACGAGATGAGACTCGGCGCTCCGTTCGAATGCGCGGAGACAGGGCCCGCGGAAAAAGCGCGCGTCGCAGATATGGTGCGGCGCCACATCGAGCGGTCCGTGCTGGATGCGCCCGCGCAATGGTATTTCTGGTCGAGATTTGCAGAGTATCTCGATCACTCCTCCGAAAGCACGGCGGCCGCGCAATGACGGTGACCGACATTGACGCGCGCGCGCCGCGTACGAGACGCGATTCGGTCGAGCAGCCGAATTGCTTCGAAGGAGCTGTCGCCGACGATGACGCCAAGCCGTCGAGAAAATCGTTGGCGCGTCTCGGACAGACGATCGATCTCAGACAAAATCGGACCTCGACTCTCGTCGCCGCGCTCTTCGGCGCCATCGCCTGCACGGTCATCCTCGGGCTGTTCTTCGGACGATTTTCGAAAGCGGAGACAGTACGAGGAAGCATAGAAAGCACCGGCGGCTTTGCCCGCTTGGCCGCGCAGCGCAATGGCGTTGTCACGGAACTATTCGTGAAGCAGGGCGATACATTGTCGGCAGGCCAGCAGCTTTACGCCCTCAAGGTGCCGGAAACAACGTCCGGCGGCGAGAGCTCGATCGAGACGGAGCTGCGACGGCTGGCGCAGACGCGCGAGAACACGCAGGCGCAGATCGATCGCAACGCTGACTTCATCAAGAGGGCGCAGAGCCAGCAGTCGGAAATGGACAAGGAACGCGCATCGCTCTACCGCGCGCTCGAGGCGCAGGAGGAGACCGTCCGACGCGCGCTCGAAAAAGCGCGTTCTTCCGTCGCGCGACTACAAGCTCTCGTATCCAAAGGCTACGCCACCCGCGACAGTCTAGAGGCGCATGAGCGGACCGCGTTCGAATATGAGCGCCAGCTCTCGGAGGTGCGCGTGAAGCGAATCGATCTCAAGCGGCAGGAGCTCGAGAAGCGCCGCGAGATCGAGGCGCTGATCACGGAAAAAGCGGATCAGAAATCTGCAGCGCAGAATTCGCTCGCCTCCATCGACATTCGTTTGTCGGCCGCGAGCACCGAAAAGAAAATGGTAATACGCTCCGACATATCGGGACGCGTTCTCGCCGTTGGCGTCACCAGCGGAGAATCGGTCGAGGCGGCGCAATTCATTCTCGCTATCGGAAATCCCGACGCCCAACCGGTCATCGTCCTCGACGCGCCGGCGAAGGCCGTCGGCCTCGCCAAGGTCGGCCAGCGCGTCGTGTTGAAATATGACGCCTTCCCCTTCAAGACGTTCGGCATACATCAGGGGACCGTGACCTCCATATCCACAGCGGCGGTCCGTGGCGTTCCGAAGGAGAATGGCGGTGACATACGCCCGATCGAGAGGCAGTCGCATTACCGCATCGAGGTGAAGCCGGACGAGACGACCATCTTCGCCTATGGCGAACGCCAGCCGCTGACGATTGGAACGACGCTCTCCGCCGACATCGTTGTCGAGAAGCGCCGCCTCATCGATTGGGTTCTCGATCCGATCCGCGCCTTGCAGGGACGCACATGAGCTTTCTTTCGTTCGGCGGCAGCAAAAGCATCCATACGATCCTTCAGAACGAAGCGATGGAATGCGGCCTCGCCTGCCTTGCGATGATCGCCAATTATCATCATCACGACATCGGTCTTCCCTATCTTCGTTCCCTGTTTCAGCCCTCGCGCCGCGGCATGACCCTCGCCGAGATCGTCGGCGTCGCCGAACAGCTCGCGCTCGACGCGCAAGGCCTCGCGCTGACGAGTTCCTCCGATCTCGAAAAGCTGAAATGCCCGGCGCTTCTCCATTGGAACGGCAATCATTTCGTCGTTCTCGAGAAGGTCGTGCGCAATGCCTTCCATGTCCATGATCCCGCCTTCGGGTTGCGCATCTATGATCTCGAGGACATGGAGCGCCACTTCAGCGGCGTCGCTCTCGAGTTCGAGCCGCGCATCGACTTCGTTGCGATCAAACGACAAAATAAGTCCAGAATTTGGGAGGTATTCAAATCTTGCCGCGGGCTGGAAGGAACGATCGCGCTCATCACGCTCTTGAGCTTCAGCGCCAATCTTTTCTCTCTTACGACGCCGGTGCTTCTCGAGGTGGCGATTGATGACGTCATACCGCAGTTCGATCTCGACCTCTTGACGATCGTCGCGATCGGAATGGCTCTCTTCGTGAGCTTCGACGCCATTTCGAGATGGATTCGAGACACGATAACACTACGCGCTGCGACGATGTTCGAGACCTATTTCACGCGCAATGTCGTCGGTCACGCCTTTCGGCTTCCACTGAGCTTCTTCGAGCTGAGACATCCCGGCGATTTCATCACGCGCCTCACCTCGATCGATCATATAAAAGGTCTCGTAGCCGGTGGGTTCGTCACGGCGATCGCGGACGGTGCGATGTCCGTCATGCTCGTCGCCTTGATGTTCTATTATTCGACGCCAATGACAATTGCCTCGCTGCTGACGCTCGCAGTGGCGATCGCGCTACGCCTCGTCGCCTATCCGCAGATAGCGGCGCATACATCCGCGAGTCTCGACGCCCGCTCGGAGGAGCAGGGGCGGCTCCTGGACGGATTGAAGGGAGTGGCCGCGCTCAAAGCTCATAACGCGACCGAATTTTTCGCGCAGAGATGGTTCGACGCCTTCGGCCGTTTCACAAATCTGAGCTTCCGCACCCGCAAGCTGTCGATAGATACGGATCTCATTCTACACATCGTGTTCATGACGGGGACTGTCACGACGCTCTATATGGGCGTCACCGACGTCATGAAGAGCGTCGCCTCGGTTGGCGTGCTCTACGCGTTTTTCTCGCTGCGCGGCAGCTTTTTCCAGTCGATGAACGCGCTCATTCTAAATCTGCTGCAGATTTCGATCATGAAGATGCATTTCGCGCGGCTAGACGACATATTGGACGCCGAGCCGGAGCCCGGCGCCGGCAAGGGCGCGATCAACCGCATCGTGCGCCGAACCGTCGCGCTCGAGAATGTATGCGTTCGCTTCTCGGCCAGCGCCAAGCCGCTTGTGGAGGACATCGATCTCACTATCGATGTTGCCGCCGGAGAGTCGATCGCGATCGTCGGTCCGTCTGGCTCTGGAAAATCCTCTATCCTGAAATTGATCGGGGCGCTGGACAAGCCGTCACGCGGCCATTTGCTGATCGACGGTCAGGCGACGGAGGTTTTTGGCCTGAAAGAATACCGCTCCAACATCGGCGCCGTATTCGCCGATGACGTGCTTTTCTCCGGCACGATCGCAGAAAATCTTGCGCTGTTCGATCCGGACATATCCATGCGACGTATAGAAGAAGCGCTCGACACGGTCGGATTGCTCGACGACGTCTATCGGCTTCCGCAAGGCATGGCGACGCTCGTTTCGCAGGAGGGCGCGCTGTTGTCGACGGGCCAGAGGCGGCGGCTGCTCCTCGCCAGAGCGCTGTGTCGACGTCCGCGGCTGCTTTTGCTGGACGAGGTCACCGCAAATCTCGATATGCCGATGGAGGATCGGATGATGAGATCATTGCGCGCCCTTCCCGGCGCAAAGATTTTCGCGACCCATAGCGAGCGGGTCCTGACGCATATGGATCGCGTCTTCGAGATAAGAGACGGCGCCTTCCTCGAAAGAAAATTCAGCGAGTCCGCGGAGAGACCGCCGACCACCGCGGACGCGTGATCGTTCAGCCAAAGATCTGGCTGTCGCGCGCGCCGCTTGTGTTCTTCTCATCTATCGGCGGATGCCGCACTCATCGGCGGAGCGAGGCGACCGACAGCCGCGGCGAGCGCGAAGGCGAGCCTTTCGCGTTGAAACTCCATCGCTGCCTTCGCCACGCGCGCTTCGGTCAACTCCGAGCGAATATTGAGCACGTCGACGATCGTGCGTAACCCCGCTGAAAGCTCGACTTTCTGCGCAGCCACGGCTTTTTCGAGATCGGCGATGCGGCGAGCCATTTGCGCGATTTGTCGGATCGTCGAGAGACGCGCGACGAAAAGCGTACGAGCGCTGGCGATCGCCGAGCGTTCGAGATCGAGGCTTTCGTAATATTTCTGGCGCGCGGTGGCATTCATCCGGCCCACCGTTGAAAAGGAGCCGGGCTGATATAATGGCACTTTGAATAGTAGCTTCACCGTAGTGTCACGAAGGCGCGATTGCACGGAGTTCAAATTGGTTTCGTCGGTTCGTGACACCAGCAGATCGGCGGTCGGAAGAAATTGAGAATAAGCCGAGTCCGCCTCGTGCTTCGCGGCCGAGGCGTGGAGACGAGCGGCGCGTAATTTCGGATTGTCTTTCGCGACGAGCTGATCGAGCTCGTCGAGCGTGGCCGGAATGTCGTGTTTCGGCGCAGCGGGACGAGCCAATTCTTCGACCTTCGATCGCGTGAGCCGGGCGAGCTCGATTTCGGATGCGGCGAGCTCGCTCTGCGCCTGCTCATACGATGCTTTGGCGACGCTGACGCGGGAGTCCGCCAGTGCAGAATCCGCGAGCGTCGTATCGTGAACTGAGAGTTGCGCCTTGACCCTCTCCGCAATTCCGGAAATGTCGCTGATCAGGCGCCGGCGAAGCGAGAGGATTTCACGATCTCGGATCGTTGCCAGATAGGCGTCGGTCGCTTCGAGAGAGACGCTCTGCTTTTTGTCGGATTGCAGATGCAATCCAGCGTCTCGCTCATCTTGTGCGGCGAGCAATTCATTATATCGTTTGAACCCGTCGAACAAGGGCATAGAGAGCTGCAAACCATAGAGCGTCGGCTCGTTACGGGTCGAAATGTCGACGCCGTAGTAGCTGGATGTCAGCCAGGTATAATCGGGCGAATAGCTTATGCGGCTGTGCAAATTGCGGCTGTGCGTCCAGGTGACTGTCGGCAGAAACGCCTCGTAGGCTCCGAGCACGCGCGCGTCCAACGATTCCTGGCGGGCGATGTCGGCTTTGATCGAAAAGCTGCCGCGCAGCGACCAATCCATCGCGTCATCGATCGTTTCCTCAGCCCGCCCGGCCTGTGGAACGAAAAATGCCCATGCGATTGCTACGAATTGCAGACCGTCGAGGAGCGTGAGCCGGGATCGCCGGCTTCGAGAGCCGATCATCGTTCTCGTCGAAGAGGCACTCGATTTCACGGTAGGATCTCCGAGCTGGCGGTCCTAACCAAATAGGCGTTTATACTTAATTACTCCTTTATCCAGTGCGCCATCCGATTTGCGGACGTCCTGGTTCCAGCGCGCTTGCAGCGGCGTATCCGGCGAGTATCGGAGACAATATGACTCCAATCGTTCCGCGGCGCCGCGCGGCAAGCAAGGTGAGAGTCCAGCGTCAATCAGGATGAGAATCGCGGGGCCGGCTGAAGGGTCGGTTTTCGCTCGGGAGGACCGTTCGTTGCCCGGCCGCCATGTCACGACCGCCAGATGAGGCTCTTCTTGCAGTTCAGAAAATCCGATCCCGCCGCCGTCGCCGCGGCGAAAGCCGGCTTCAGCCCGACGACCGCCTATCGCCTATCGCCTGGAGATGGATCCCGGGCTTCCCTCCCAAAAGAAGGCGCCGCGCGACCGCTGACGGCCAGATCCGCTCGAAGACGTGTGGGACAGCGAAGTCGTCCCCATGCTGAAAGCGGCGCCCGGATTGCGGCCGATCGGCGTGTTCGAAGAGCTTCGCCGCCGGCATCCGGGGCTCTACTCCAGAATGCGCCGCACACTGGAGCGGCGCATTCGCAACTGGCGCGCCGTCCATGGTTCCGAGCAGGAGGCGATATTTCGCCAGGAGCATCCGCCGGGCCGCATGGGGCTCTCGGATTTTTGGGTTCTGCTTCCCTCTCGGTGCAGCAGATGGGCAACGGTGACGAGAACATCCTGCAATTGCTCGCTATTCAGACAGTCTCGGTCGCGAAGGTCCGGACGCTACGCCGCGCTACCGCATCAGACACGTTTTCGCTAAGTCTCAAATAGTTATAGCATGCTGCGTCCGTCGCTTTGCACCGAGAATGAAACAGAGACCGGTGACCGGCATGACGCCATTGCGGTATCTGACCGAGCTCCGCATGCGGCTCGCGGCGGAATGGATCGCCCGCGATCAGGTCTCTATCGACGACGCCGCACATCGCCTCGGTTATGGCTCGCAGTCGGCGTTCAGCCGCGCCTTCAAGCGGGTGATCGGGCGCGCGCCGGGATCGCTACGCTCTGGCGCAGCGAAGGCGCAGGAGCCGTAGGACGGGCTTCCAGGGCGCGAGCCGAAGACTTAGGCCTTCCTTGATCATCGCGCGCTCTGGACTGCTAACACGCTGAGCGGCGGAGCGACGGACGACTGCTGTAGAGAGCCAAAACGGCTTTGTCGCGAATTTTCCTCGCAGGTTGGTTGGTCAGGCGGCGCGCTTGAATCCTCGCGCGAAAGACCGAGCGCGACGCGCATGAGCTCGCCGCAAGTCGGAGGCGGCGAAGAATCGCCGCCTCCTCCTCGTTTGCCTGCGCGGGCGCGGCGCGGGCCAACTCCTCAGGTCACACCGCCGCCGGCTCGACGCGCAGCGCGGCGAGGAATTCGGCGAGCTTCTGGCGATCGGCCTCGGCGAGGGGCTTCAGCGGCGGCCGTGGCGCGCCGGCCGGCAATCCGCGCAGGGCGAGCCCGGCTTTCACCGTGGTCGGCAGGCCGCCCGCCACGATGAATCGCAGCACCGGCAGAATGTCGTAGAACAACGCCCGCGCGCGCACGATGTCGCCCGCCTGCATCAGATCGAACAGCCGCGACGGCCGATCATCGAGCAGATTGGGCGCGGCGGTGCACCAGCCAGCGGCGCCGGCGGCGATCGCCTCCAACGCCATATGGTTGGCGCCGTTGTAGAAGGGGATCGCGCCGTCCGACAGCTTGTGGATCGCGTGCATGCGATTGAGATCGCCGCTGCTCTCCTTGATGAAGCGCACCGTATCGAGCTCACGCACGAGCCGCACCAGAAACTCGGGCGACATGTCCACGCCGCTGGTTCCCGGATTATTATAGGCCATGATCGGCAGATCGGTCGCCGCCGCGATCGCTGCGTAATGATCGAATATCTCGGCCTCGGTCAGCTTCCAATAAGACACCGGAATGACCATCAGCATATCGGCGCCGATCTCGCGGGCGTAGCGCGCCTTGGCGACGGCGGCGGGCGTCGTCAGCTCGGCGATTCCGACGATCACCGGAACGCGGCCGGCCACCGTCTCGACGCCGAGGCGGGCGCCATGGCGCCACTCCTCATCCGTCAGATAGGCGCTCTCGCCGGCGCTGCCGAGAAAGGCGATCGCCGCCGGCTGCGAGCGCAGCAGATTTTCCGTCACGCGGCGGAAGGCAGCGGCGTCGATCCCGCTATCGGTCGAAAAGGGCGTGACCGGATAAGCGACGACGCCGCGAATCACATTGGTCCGAGTCGCATTGGTCATGGCGATCCTCACTCGGCTTCTTCGCGGATCGCGAGGCGACCGGCGTTCTGGAGCATGGGGGCGTTCTCGCAGGCGAGATAGCGCGCAGGCCTGTCGGGATCGGCGTTGACGTGATGGTGCCAGGCCCACACCGGAATATAGACGGCGTCTCCCGCCTCCCATTCGATGCGGCGGTCCTCGATCATCGAATAGCCGCGCCCCTCGAGCACATAGAGGATGGTCTCATAAGTGTGGCGATGGCGGTTGGAGCGGCCGCCCGGCGTGAGCCCGCCGACCGTGAGGCTGATGGACTGCGACGGTAGATCGATGAAATGCACTGGATGCTTGCGTTCGGCCGAATAGGCGGCGCGCGTATCGTCCTTCTCGACGCCGCGATGCGCGAGCCGCTCCGGCAAAATCACCTCGAATGTCGGCGGCGTCTTGTCGAAATCGGCCGAATGGAAAACCCGCTGGGCGGACATGGCCCGTCTCCCCTTTTGGTTGCGACAGCCTTTCTTCATTCGAATATGAGAATAGGTCCAAGACTTGTTTTCGATACCGAAAATAGGTTTTTCCTATGATATAGTAGTCCGATGGATTTTCGACGACTCCGCTATCTGATCCGCGTCGGCGAGGAGCGCAGCTTCACCCGCGCCGCCCGCTCGCTTAACGTCTCGCAGCCGACGCTCTCCCAGCAGATACAGGATCTCGAGGCGGAACTCGGCGTCGCCCTGTTCACGCGAACCGCGCATAAGGTCGAGCCGACCGAGGCCGGCCTGCTGACCATCGACTGTGCGCTCCGGGTGATGGCGGAGACGGAGCGGCTGCGCGAGGCCGTGCTGGAATACCGCGGGCTGAAACGCGGCCAGCTGCGCATCGGCGTGACGCAAACTTTCAATGCGCTCTATCTCCCGCGGATCGTCACTGATTTCGCGCGCGACTATCCGGCGATCGACCTCGAGATTCTGGAATTGGCCAATGACGAGATCGACGCCGGAGTCGAGGCCGGGACGTTGCATCTGGGTGTCGGCCTTCCCCGCGCACACACCAAAAGCCGCGCCGAGCCGCTCTACGCCGACACGCTGATGTTCGTCTGCGCTCGCGGGCACAGCTTGGCTGAGGCCGAGAGCGTCCCGGCGGCGCGCCTGTCCGAGGAGAGCATAGCTTTGCTCGGCCATGGCTTTCGCACGCGGGCGGCAGTCGACGACTATCTCGCGGAGGCCGATACGACGCCGCTGCGCGTGATCGCCTTCAATACTTTCGCGGCCATTCTCAATGTCGTCGCCACGGGCGATTACGTCTCGATCGTGCCCGCCGACGTGCGCCATGTGTCAGGACTCGTCTCGGGCGTCGCGGCGCTGCATTTCGCGCGGCTGGAACCAGGCCCCGGCAGCCGCACGATCTGCCTGCTGAGCGCGCCGGAGGACAGGACAACGCCGGCCGCGATCCGCTTCGCCGCGCGCATTCGAGATTATTTCGCCGCGACGAAGCGATGACGGTCAGAGCTGGCCTCGCCTGGACCGCGCCACGTGAAAATAAGCTCGATTCCTGCGGGGTTTGTTAGACGTGGGGCGTTTCGATGGTTCTGGACTGACGGCGTGAGCGGGACATAATCCTTCGGAGGGCGGAACCGGACGCCGGGATTCTGGGCGATGCCGAGCGTGGACGTTCTTTTCGAAGGACGCCATTTCGACCGCGAAATCATCGTTCTCTGCGTGCGCTGGAATCTGCGATACAAGCTCAGCGTCCGAGATCTCTCGTGAAAATGATAGCGGAACGCGGCGTGTCGTTCGCCCATACGACCATCATGCGCTGGGTTCTGATCCATCGCGATCGCCGACGTAGGGCGAGTATTGGACGTGTCCGACCTTCATCGTCATCGATAAGCTCGCGCCAGAACAGGCCTCAGCAACGTCAAAAGGAAGCCGGCGACACCGTCCGACATAGGTAGCCGGCTGCTGCGGGCGTTTGTCCCGCGCCCGCTATCCGGCCGTCGCACGGTGCTCCCGAAAGGCTGCAGCCAATGTCCGAAGCGCGGCACGCGATTTGGGATCGGTGAGCGTCGAGTGCAGCACGATCTCCGACGACGGCAGGCGCGGCAGCCTGAGGCGTTCGCCGATTTCGATGGCGCCGGGCGGAGCTAGGCGACAGGAAAAGATGGCCATGGCTAATCCGGCGGAGACGGCCGCCGCCACTGCCGACGAGCCGCCACCCAGGAATACTTCCGTCCAGGCGATGCCAGCCTCGTCGAGGGTGCGGGTCGCAATATCGCGCACGCCACAGGAAGGCGACAGAGCCGCCAATCGCAGAGGTTCGCCCTGCCGATGCTCGAAATTCGGCGCGGCGAACCATCCGAAATGTTCGGGGCCGAGGATCTCGCCATCACGCCGGTCGTCTTCGCGACGAATGATACAGGCGTCCAGTTCTCCGCGATCGAAGGCGTCGAGCAGCGTGCGCGAATTCTCCAGGCGGACCTCGATGCGCAGACCCGGATCATGCGCGTTGAGTTGCGCCAGAAGGGTCGGAAGCTCCGGTCCGGCCACATGTGCGGCGATGCCGAGCCCGAAGCGGCGCGGGGTCGCGGAAGCGAGCGCCGACAGCGCGGCTTCGTGCGCGGCAAGAAAGTCGCGAGCCCGGTCGAGGAAGACAGCGCCATGTGCGGAGAGCCGGACGTGGCGCGGCGTGCGTTCGATCAGCCGCTGGCCGATCCGCTCTTCCAGGCGACGCAGCTTGACGCTGATCGCGCCTTGCGTGACGCCGAGGGCTTCCGCTGCTCGCGTGAAACTCTGAAGGTCGGCGATGGCCACGAAAGCCTGCACCGACTCGACATCGAGGGATGCCATATCGACCATCCAGATTTGTTGTCTCTGAAATACTCAGCCATACCATTCTTATATCGTCAAGTTTCACCTACGATCAGGTCCATCGACAACCGTCGCTCGCAAGACTGCCGTGGCGCCCCGGCCTCTACCGCCGTGGGGCGACGACCGCGCGCGAGACGCCGAGTGATCTCGGCGCTGAAAGGCCTGATCATGTCCTTTGCTTCCTCGCGGCAAGGCAACCTTGCCTTGGCCGCCATCTGCTTGTCGGCTTTGATGTTCGGCTTCGAAATATCCAGCGTGCCGGCGATCCTGCCGACGCTGGAGAACGTCCTTTACGCCGATTTTCGAGAGCTCCAGTGGACGATGAACGCCTACACCATCGCCGTGGCGACAGTCCTCATGGCGACCGGCACGCTGGCCGATCGTTTCGGGCGCAAGCGTCTGCTCGTCGTGGCCATCGTTGCGTTCGGCGGCACGTCCGTCCTGTGCGGCCTGGCCCCCAACATGACCATCCTCATCGCCGGGCGCGCGCTCCAAGGCGCGAGCGGCGGCGGCATGCTGATTTGTGGGATCGCAGCGCTCTCGCATCAGTTCAGCGCGGCGGCCGATCGAGCCCGGGCTTTCGGCTGGTGGGGCATCGTTACCGGGTTCGGTCTCGGCTTCGGTCCGGTGATCGGCAGCGGAATCGCATCCCTGATGGGCTGGGCCTGGGTGTTTCTGATCCACGGTTTCATCGCCGTGCTGACGGTGATTCTCGCTCTGCGTGGTGTCCGGGAGTCGAAAGATCCGGAGGCCCGGCGCCTGGACCTTCCCGGCATCGCGACCTTGTCACTGGCTGTCTTTTGTGTCGCCTACGTCATCACTCAGGGCAGCGAACTCGGTTTCACCAGCCCGGTGGCGCTGGCGATCGTCGCCACAGCCACCCTCAGCCTCATCGCCTTCATCATTGTCGAGCAGATCACGCCGCACCCGATGTTCGATTTCTCGGTGTTCCGAAGCCGACCCTTTTCCGGAGCGCTGTTCGGCTCGATAGGCATGAATTTCAGCTTCTGGCCTTTCATGATCTATCTGCCGATCTGGTTTCAGGCAGGGCTCGGACTCGATGGTCTGACCACCGGCTTGGCGCTGCTCACCGTAAGCGGTGCGAGCGTCCCACCTCGAAAAAGTTTGAGTGACGCGCGATCCTCTTCAAGTGATTTGGCCAGAGGAGGGTCGGGCGTTGGATCATTCCATGCTTGAAGCCATGCATGAAGGCAGAACTTATCAACGGG
>NZ_DATBQF010000030.1:0-8814 GCF_036560965.1 Methylosinus sp.
GAAAATCACGGGCTATATCAAGCTCCAGGTGCCCGCCGGCTCGGCGAATCCCTCGCCGCCGATCGGTCCCGCGCTCGGTCAGCGCGGCTTGAACATCATGGAGTTCTGCAAGGCGTTCAACGCCAAGACGGCGCAGACCGAGAAGGGGACGCCGATCCCCGTCATCATCACGGCCTTTCAGGACCGCTCCTTCACCTTCGAGCTGAAGCAGCCCCCGGTGTCCTTCTTCCTCAAGCAGGCGGCGGGCGTCAAATCGGGCTCAAAGACGACCGGACGCGGCTTCGTCGGCCAGGTCACGCGGGCGCAGATCCGCGAGATCGCCGCGAAGAAGCTGCAGGACCTCAACACGACGTCGATCGACTCGGCCGCGTCGATGATCGAGGGTTCCGCCCGTTCCATCGGCCTCGAAGTGGTGGGGTGAGACCATGGCTCATATCGGAAAACGCATCGCCAAGGCCCGCGAGGGCGTCGAGCGCACCAAGCTCTATCCCGTCGACGAGGCGATCAAGCTAGTGCGCGCCAGCGCCACCGCCAAATTCGACGAGTCGATCGAGATCGCCATGAATCTCGGCGTCGATCCCAAGCACGCGGACCAGATGGTGCGCGGCGTCGTCAATCTGCCGAACGGCACCGGCCGCACGCTGCGCGTCGCTGTCTTCGCCCGCGGCGCCAAGGCCGATGAGGCCACGGCCGCCGGCGCCGACATCGTCGGCGCGGAGGAGCTCGTCGCCATCGTCCAGGGCGGCACGATCGAGTTCGACCGCTGCATCGCCACGCCCGAGCTGATGCCGCTCGTCGGCCGTCTCGGCAAGGTGCTCGGCCCGCGCGGCATGATGCCGAACCCCAAGGTCGGCACGGTGACGATGGACGTCGCCGGAGCGGTGAAAGCCTCCAAGGGCGGCGCCGTCGAGTTCCGCGTCGAGAAGGCCGGCATCGTGCAGGGCACGGTGGGCAAGACCTCCTTCGAGGAGGGTAAGCTCGCCGAGAACATCCGCGCTTTCGTGGATGCGGTGGCCAAGGCCAAGCCTGCCGGCTCCAAGGGCACCTACATTCAGCGCGTGGCGCTGAGCTCCACCCAGGGGCCCGGCGTCAAGGTGGATGTGGCGTCGCTCGGCGCGCCGCAGAGCTGACTCGAGACGGCGGCCGACGGCCGCCGTCGCTCCCGCGGAGAGGGTCGCGTCGCTTCGGCGTCCGGACCCTCTCGGCGCGAAATTCGGCGCGAGCTTCGACGACTGTCGCTCGCCGATCCGTTTAATGAATTGTTCATCATGAATTTCGTGCTAGTCTCGGCGAAGCTTTCGTCATCGCCTCGCGCCTCTGGCGGCCCGACAGGCGAGCAGTGGAAATTTTCGTATATCGTCGATTTTAGGAAAGTCGTGTGAATGTTCAGTGAGCAAAGCGCGAGACGCGGCGCCGATCGTCGCGCGACTTCGGGCGAAGACGGCTCTTTCCAATTCGTCTATGAAGGAATCTGCAGGGCTCTCGGCCATGCATTGATCGCCCTCGTCATCGCGGGCGGCTTCGTGAAGCTCGCCTATGTCGAGGCCGAAAGGGCGCTTCGGCGTGGTCGCGGGGGAGCCCGAGCTCGAACGTCGCGGGCGTCCCGCGCGCCGGCGGCCTGAAAATTCTGCTTGGCAAAGCCGTTAGCGCTCGTTAAATAAGGCCCCTCGGGGTCGGCCAGCGTTCGCGACCCCCTTTTCAGATAACAGCTTCCGCCGAACCCGATCCCGAAATGGGAAAAGGCGAGGCGGTGGATAGGCCGGCGGACCCGGGGGAGATTCCTCGCGTCCCGTCCGGCCATGTCCTGTCCGAGACTGCCGGCGCCTGTCCGAGGGTCAAACCGAGGACGGCTCAATCGGCTCGCTGGACGGCGGAGCCCTCCGCCCCCGACGAGCGGCCTGCATAGACGGGGAAGACCGGAATTGTAGGGCCGACGCGGCGCTTTTCAAAGCGGGCGCGCGGTCTTTCGAATTTGGTTGGCGCCCCTCTGATCCGAGGCGAGGCCGTTTCGGCCCGAGCCGAGGGGACAGGATCTACGGAGCTGTCGTTTTGCCGCTCCCAGCGGCGATGCGACGGCTGGTCGCAACCGGCGGGGTTCGCCCCGCTCGAGGAGAGAGCAACCGTGGACAGAGCGGAGAAAGCCCAAGCCGTCGCGGCGCTGAACGAGGTCTTTGCGAAGGCCCCGGTCGTCGTCGTGGCGCATTACTCCGGCCTGACCGTCGCCCAGATGCAGAAGCTGCGCAAGCATGCTCGTGAATCTGGCGCGTCCGTTCAGGTCGCCAAGAACCGCCTCGCCAAAATCGCTCTCGACGGCACGAGCGTCGCCTCTATCGGACCCCTTCTGAGGGGGCCGACCCTGATCGCCTATTCGGACGATCCGGTGGCGGCGCCGAAGGTCGCTGCAGCCTTCGCCAAGGATCACGACAAATTCGTCATCCTCGGCGGCGCGCTCGGCGCCCACGCGCTCGACCCGGACGGTGTGAAGTCGCTCGCGACTCTCCCGTCGCTCGACGAGCTGCGCGCGAAGCTCGTGGGCCTCATCCAGGCTCCCGCGACAAAGCTCGCGCAGCTCACGACCGCTCCGGCCGGAAAGCTGGCGCGCGTGGTCCAGGCTTATGCCGACAGAGACGCGAACGCGGCCTGACAACAGGCGGCTCGCACAAGCAATCAACCAAATTCGAAGGACTGAAGACCAATGGCCAATCTAGAGAAGATCGTCGAAGACCTGTCCAGCCTGACCGTGCTCGAGGCCGCCGAGCTCGCCAAGCTTCTCGAGGAGAAGTGGGGCGTGTCCGCTGCCGCCGCCGTGGCTGTCGCCGCCGCTCCGGGCGCCGCCGCCGCCGCTCCGGTGGAGGAGCAGACCGAGTTCGGCGTCATTCTGGCCGCCGTCGGCGACAAGAAGATCGAGGTCATCAAGGAGGTCCGCGTGATCACCGGCCTCGGCCTCAAAGAGGCCAAGGATCTGGTCGAGGGCGCTCCCAAGCCGGTCAAGGAAGGCGCTTCCAAGGACGAGGCCGAGAAGATCAAGGCCGCCCTCGAGAAGGTCGGCGCCAAGGTCGAGCTCAAGTAAGACAAACGAACATCCCTCTCCCGCCTCGCGCGGGAGAGGGCTTTCGGCGCGTTGACCCTAAGTTGACCCCAAGGAGCGGACGGCGAATAGCGAATAGCGAATAAAGGGCCCCACGATATTCGCTATTCGCAACTCGCTATTCGCTTTCATTACGAAGAGGATCGAGAGGCGACATGGCTCAGACTTCGGCGCAGACTTTCTCCGGTCGCAAGCGTGTCCGCAAATTCTTCGGGCATATCCGCGAAGCCGCGGAAATGCCCAATCTGATCGAAGTGCAGAAAGCCTCCTACGACCAGTTCCTGCTCGTCGACGAGCCCGCCGGCGGGCGCCCCGACGAGGGCCTGCAGTCGGTTTTCAAATCCGTTTTCCCGATTTCCGATTTCGCCCAGGTGGCTCTGCTCGAATTCGTCCGCTACGAGTTCGAGCCGCCGAAATACGACGTCGACGAGTGCCGCCAGCGCGGCATGACCTTCGCCGCGCCGCTCAAGGTGACGCTGCGCCTCATCGTGTTCGATGTCGATCCCGACACGCAGGCGAAGTCCGTCAAGGACATCAAGGAGCAGGACGTCTATATGGGCGACATGCCCTTCATGACGGCGAACGGCACCTTCATCGTCAATGGCACAGAGCGCGTCATCGTCTCGCAGATGCATCGCTCGCCGGGCGTGTTCTTCGACCATGACAAGGGCAAGAGCCACTCCTCCGGCAAGCTGCTGTTCGCGGCCCGCATCATTCCCTATCGCGGCTCCTGGCTCGACATAGAGTTCGACGCCAAGGACATCGTCTATGCGCGTATCGACCGTCGCCGCAAAATTCCGGCGTCGTCGCTGCTGTTCGCGCTCGGCATGGACGGCGAGGAAATCCTCTCCACCTTCTACAAGACCATCCTGTTCAAGGCCTCGGGCGACAGCTGGCGCCAGCCCTTCGATCCCGAGCGGCTGAAGGGCGTGAAGGCGGTCAACGACATCGTCGACGCCGACACCGGCGAGGTGATCGTCGAGGCCGGCAAGAAGCTGACCGCGCGCGCCGCCCGCCAGCTCGCCGAGAAGGGCGTCAAGGCGATCAAGATCCAGCCCGAGGACCTCTACGGCCAGTTCCTCGCCCAGGACCTCTATGATCCGTCGACGGGCGAGATTTTCGCCGAGGCCGGCGACGAGATCACGCTCAAGAGCTTGCCGCTGCTGGTCGAGAAGGGCTTCGACGAGCTGCCGGTGCTCGACATCGACCATATCAACATCGGCCCCTACATTCGCAACACGCTGGCGGTCGACAAGAACTCGTCGCGCGAGGAAGCGCTGTTCGACATCTACCGCGTCATGCGTCCCGGCGAGCCGCCGACGATGGATACGGCGGAGGCGATGTTCTTTTCGCTGTTCTTCGATCCCGAGCGCTATGATCTCTCGGCGGTCGGCCGCGTGAAGATGAACATGCGCCTCGACCTCGACGCGCCCGACACGATGCGCGTGCTGCGCAAGGCCGACATCGTCGCCGTGGTGCGCGCGCTCGTCGATCTGCGCGACGGCCGCGGCGAGATCGACGATATCGACCATCTCGGCAATCGCCGCGTCCGCAGCGTGGGCGAGCTGATGGAGAATCAGTATCGTCTCGGCCTCCTGCGCATGGAGCGCGCGATCAAGGAGCGCATGTCGTCGGTCGACATCGACACGGTGATGCCGCAGGATCTCATCAACGCCAAGCCGGCGGCGGCGGCGGTGCGCGAGTTCTTCGGCTCGTCGCAGCTCTCGCAATTCATGGACCAGACCAATCCGCTGTCGGAGATCACCCATAAGCGCCGCCTCTCGGCGCTCGGCCCGGGCGGTCTGACGCGCGAGCGCGCCGGCTTCGAGGTGCGCGACGTGCATCCGACGCATTACGGCCGCATCTGCCCGATCGAGACGCCGGAAGGTCCGAACATCGGCCTCATCAACTCGCTCGCCACCTTCGCGCGCGTGAACAAATACGGCTTCATCGAGGGGCCGTATCGGCGCGTGCGCGACGGCAAGGTGACGAGCGAGGTCGCCTATCTCTCCGCCATGGAAGAGCAGAAATACCACGTCGCCCAGGCCAATGCGCCGATCGACGCGGAGGGCAATCTGCTCGAGGATCTGGTGCTCTGCCGTCACGCCGGCGACGTCGTGCTGGTCCCGCGCGAGCGCGTCGATGCGATGGACGTGTCGCCCAAGCAGCTGGTCTCGGTCGCCGCGGCGCTCATTCCGTTCCTCGAGAACGATGACGCCAACCGCGCGCTGATGGGCTCCAACATGCAGCGTCAGGCCGTGCCGCTGGTGAAGGCGGATGCGCCGCTCGTCGGCACCGGCATGGAGCCGATCGTCGCCGCCGACTCGGGCGCCGCCATCGCCGCGCGCCGCGCCGGCGTCGTCGATCAGATCGACGCGACGCGTATCGTCGTCCGCGCGACGGAGGAGCAGGACCCGACCAAGCCCGGCGTCGACATCTACCGTCTGATGAAGTTCCAGCGCTCCAACCAGTCGACCTGCATCAACCAGAAGCCGCTGGTGAAGGTCGGCGACCATGTGACGAAGGGCGACATCATCGCCGACGGTCCCTCGACCGATCTCGGCGATCTGGCCCTCGGCCGCAATGTGCTCGTCGCCTTCATGCCCTGGAACGGCTACAACTTCGAGGATTCGATCCTTCTCAACGAGCGCATCGTCAAGGACGACGTCTTCACCTCGATCCATATCGACGAATTCGAGGTGATGGCGCGCGACACCAAGCTCGGCCCGGAGGAGATCACCCGCGATATTCCCAACGTCTCGGAAGAGACGCTGAAGAATCTCGACGAGGCCGGCATCGTCTATATCGGCGCGGAAGTGCAGGCGGGCGATATTCTCGTCGGCAAGATCACGCCCAAGGGCGAGAGCCCGATGACGCCGGAAGAAAAGCTCCTGCGCGCCATCTTCGGCGAGAAGGCCTCGGACGTGCGCGACACCTCGCTGCGCGTGCCGCCGGGCGTTCAGGGCACGATCGTCGAGGTGCGCGTGTTCAACCGCCACGGCGTCGAGAAGGACGAGCGCGCCCAGGCGATCGAGCGCGAGGAGATCGAGCGTCTCGCCAAGGACCGCGACGACGAGCTCGCCATCCTCGACCGCAACACCTACGCCCGTCTCTTCGAGATGCTGGTCGGCAAGGTGGCGGTCGCCGGGCCGAAGACCTTCAAGAAGGACCAGCCGCTCAGCCAGGCGATCCTCGACGAATATCCCCGCTCGCAGTGGTGGACCTTCGTCATCGAGGACGACACGCTGATGAGCGGCATCGAAGCCGTGCGCAAGCAATACGACGAGTCGAAGAAGGGTCTCGAGAACCGCTTCCTCGACAAGGTCGAGAAGCTGCAGCGCGGCGACGAGCTGCCGCCCGGCGTGATGAAGATGGTCAAGGTCTTCGTCGCGGTGAAGCGTAAGATCCAGCCCGGCGACAAAATGGCCGGACGCCACGGCAACAAGGGCGTGGTGTCGCGCATCGTGCCGCAGGAGGACATGCCCTTCCTGGAGGACGGCCAGCCCGTCGACATCGTGCTGAACCCGCTCGGCGTGCCGAGCCGGATGAATGTCGGCCAGATTCTCGAGACGCATCTCGGCTGGGCCTGCGCCGGCCTCGGCAAGCAGGTGGGCGCCGCCGTCGACGCCTATATGCGCAGCAAGGACGCCAGGCCGCTGCGGGAGAAGCTCACCGACATCTACGGGCCGAACGAGTCGCTCGAGGGACTCGACGACGCGACGGTGGTGGAGGTCGGCAAGAATCTGCGCCGTGGCGTGCCGATCGCGACGCCGGTCTTCGATGGCGCGCGCGAGAAGGACATCGTCGAGATGCTGTCGCGGGCGGGGCTCGCCTCCTCCGGGCAGGTGACCTTGTTCGACGGGCGCAGCGGCGAGACCTTCGATCGTAAGGTGACGGTCGGCTACATCTATATGCTGAAGCTGCATCATCTCGTCGACGACAAGATCCACGCCCGCTCGATCGGCCCCTATTCGCTCGTCACCCAGCAGCCGCTCGGCGGCAAGGCGCAGTTCGGCGGACAGCGCTTCGGCGAGATGGAGGTGTGGGCGCTCGAGGCCTATGGCGCGGCCTACACGCTGCAGGAGATGCTCACCGTGAAATCGGACGACGTCGCCGGCCGCACCAAGGTCTACGAGTCGATCGTGCGCGGCGACGACACTTTCGAGTCGGGCATTCCGGAGAGCTTCAACGTGCTCATCAAGGAAATGCGATCGCTGGCGCTCAATGTCGAGCTCACCTCCGCCGAGCCGGAGGAGGACGAAGAGGCTCCACCGGCCGAGACAGCCGCCGAGGCGGCGGAATAGCGCGATAGCCTAAGATCGGCGCGCTCCCTTCTCCCGCTTGCGGGAGAACGCAGCCCTCGCGAAGCGAGGGTCGGATGAGGGCCCCGATCGCATGCGCGGAATGCCCTCACCCGACCCGACTGACGTCGGGCCACCCTCTCCCGCAAGCGGGAGAGGGACGCGCACAAAAGTTCATGGACGTGACGGAAAGGCGAGTTCCGCTCGGCGTCCCTAGGAGAAGACCATGAATCAGCAAGAGGTCATGAATCTCTTCAATCCGGTCGTCCAGCCGCAGGCGTTCGACCAGATTCAAATTTCGATCGCGAGCCCGGAGAAAATCCTCTCCTGGTCGTTCGGCGAGATCAAGAAGCCGGAGACGATCAACTACCGCACCTTCAAGCCGGAGCGCGACGGCTTGTTCTGCGCCCGCATCTTCGGGCCGATCAAGGATTACGAGTGCTTGTGCGGCAAGTACAAGCGCATGAAATACAAGGGCGTCATCTGCGAGAAATGCGGCGTCGAGGTGACGCTCGCGCGCGTTCGGCGCGACCGCATGGGCCACATCTCGCTCGCCGCGCCCGTCGCGCATATCTGGTTCCTGAAGTCGCTGCCCTCGCGCATCGGCCTTCTGCTGGACATGACGCTGAAGGACCTGGAGCGCATCCTCTACTTCGAGAGCTATATCGTCATCGATGCGGGCCTGACGCCCTTGAAGGAGCGTCAGCTCCTGACCGAGGACGAATATCTGCGCGCCCAGGACGAATATGGGCAGGATCACTTCACCGCCATGATCGGCGCCGAGGCGATCCGCAAAATCCTCGAGTCGATGGACCTCGAGGGCATCGCCGTGCGCCTCCGGCAGGAGATCATCGAGGCGACGACCGAGCTCAAGCCCAAGAAGCTGGCCAAGCGGTTGAAGATCATCGAGGCCTTCATTCAGTCCGGCAATAAGCCGGAATGGATGATCCTCAAGGAGATTCCGGTCATTCCGCCGGACCTTCGTCCGCTGGTGCCGCTCGACGGCGGCCGCTTCGCGACCTCGGATCTGAACGATCTCTATCGCCGCGTCATCAACCGCAACAATCGCCTGAAGCGGCTGATCGAGCTGCGCGCGCCGGACATCATCATCCGCAACGAGAAGCGCATGTTGCAGGAGGCTGTCGACGCTCTGTTCGACAATGGCCGCCGCGGCCGCGTCATCACCGGCGCCAACAAGCGCCCGCTGAAGTCGCTCGCCGACATGCTGAAGGGTAAGCAGGGCCGCTTCCGTCAGAATCTGCTCGGCAAGCGCGTGGATTATTCGGGCCGCTCGGTCATCGTCGTCGGTCCCGAACTCAAGCTGCATCAATGCGGCCTGCCGAAGAAAATGGCGCTGGAGCTGTTCAAGCCGTTCATCTATTCGCGGCTCGACGCCAAGGGCTATTCGGCGACCGTGAAGCAGGC
>NZ_DATBQF010000031.1:0-7132 GCF_036560965.1 Methylosinus sp.
GCGATCATTGTTTCGAGCGGCGGTCGAGCTCCGCCGCCGCAAAATAAGCCGACGCCTTGCGCAGGATCTCATTGGCCTGCCGCAGCTCGCGGTTCTCGCGCTCCAGCGCCTTGATCCGATCGCGCTCATCCGTCGTCGCGCTCCGCCTGGCGGACCCAGTTCCGCAATGTCTCGCCCGTGCAGCCGATCTTCGCCGCGATCGAGGCGATCGCCGCCCATTGCGACGCATGATCGCCCCGGTGCTCCAGCACCATCCGAACCGCCCGTTCCCGAACCTCAGGTGAAAATCTGTTCGATGTCTTCTTCTTCGTATCCATGGCTCCATCCTCTCAAGGCTTGGAGCCTCCGGCAATCCCGGCGCGGTTCACTCTGGCCTCATAAATCAGAATGTGAGACCGCGTTACGAGACCTTCATCGGCGCCAAGGGAATTCCGGCTCGGCGAACGTCCGCAAATTCCAAGGAAAGAGGCCATTGGCCTGGTCCATGTCGAATGGCCGGTTATGGCGCGCGCTCCCCGTTCCCGCCGGGAAGGGGGAACTGTGTGAAGGTTTTCGAATGCAGGCCCTAAGGCAGCGCGACGCCGAGTGCTCGCAAAGGGCCGGCATTCAAAAACCTTCACATGAGCCGACGTTCGATCTGAACGAACCGCAGGTCTGCTTTCCCCGGATTTTTACGGACTTCGCGGAGCCGAAGCGGCTGCAGATAGAGTTCAAATCGCGCGGAGCCCCGCTGAGCCTCCCGCCATCGGCGACGAGCCGTCGACTGAGGGTGAGCTCCCTGAACGGAGCCATCAGGAATTTCGGATCGCCGCTGTCGTCGATCTCCATTTGGCGGATGAGACCAGAATTTCTCACCGGCGTCGAACACATTCGTAATTCGGCATCTGTTTTCCGCGCCTCTCCTTCGCCACGTCAGAACGCCTTCGATTTCGCGAACGCTTCACGGCCGAGCCGATCGGCGGAGGCCCGGAACCCAGCGAACATCTCTTCCATCATCGTTCTGACTGCGGCAGGCGCTCGTTCCGGCTGACCCGCGTCGAAAGGCGGCTCCGGTGCATATTGCGCGATGAGCTGCACGCCCTCGGCGTAAGTGCTGTCGCGCAATTCGCCGACCAGAGCCAGGGCGAAATCGAGGCCCGCCGTCACGCCCTCTGCGGTGATGCGATTGCGATCGCGCACGAAACGGCCGGGCGTCGGCGTCGCGCCGAAGATCGGCAGCAGCGGCTTCGTCGACCAATGCGACGTCGCGCGATAGCCGTCGAGCAGGCCCGCCGCGCCGAGCAGAAGCGAGCCCGTGCACACCGATGTGACATATTTCGCGCGCGCGCCGCGGCTTTTGATGAAGCGCAACGTCGCCTCGTCCTGCATGGCGGCAAGCGTGCCGGTGGCGCCGCCGGGCACGCAGAGAATGTCGAGATCGACCGACGCATCGTCGAAGCTCGCATCCGGCGTGATCGTCAATCCCGTATCGCTGACGACAGGCGTCTTACTCTTTGCGATCACGAAAGCCGTCGCGCCCATCAGCCCGGTGAGCATGTAATGCGGGCCGATCATGTCGAGCGCAGTGAACTCCGGATAGATCAGAAAGCCGATCTTCTCATTGCCGGACCACGAGGCCGGCATGTTCGACATATCGTGATCGGCCGTGACCTTCTGAGCCGCGCGCGCATCGAGCGCGCCGCCGGCGACGAGCGCGGCGAATGCGGCCAAGGCTTCGCCGAAGCGGCGGCGATCGAACGTGTCCAATGGTTCCTCCTACATTTTCACGGAAACGGTGGCGAAGAATGTGCGCCCCTCCCCCGGCGCGACGCGCCCTGAAAGATAGGGATATTGGATGTAGTAGCGCCGATCGCCGAGGTTTTTGGCGGCGATCGACAAGGTGAAATTCTCGTACTTGTAAGCGAGATCGGCGTCGAATGTGATGTAGCCCGGCGTCGTCCATGTGCGACCGAGCTCGACGCGCGAGGATGAGGCGGCGTAGAAGCCGGCGCCGAAGGACCAGCCCTGCAGCTCGCCATCGAAGGTGTAATGGCCCCAGAAACGGCCGGAGTCGCTGGGCGTCCCGACGAGGCGCGCGTTCATATATTGCGTGTTCTCATCGCTCGTGACCTTGGCGTCGATATGGGCGTAGCTGCCGAGGAACGAGAGATTAGGCGTCGGCTGCCAGACGAGGTCGGCCTCGAATCCATGCGAGTTCTGCTCGCCGGTCTGCCTCTGAGTGAGGGAGCCGGACACGGCGGTCGGCACATTGGTGCGAGTGAGATCGAAATAAGCGAGCGTTCCCGAAAGGCCTAACGGACCGTCGAGCTTCACGCCGCCTTCGAGCTGTCGCGACCCTTCCGGCTTGGGCGGCGCATTATTGGCGCCCGAGAAATAGCTGACCCCGCGCAAGCCTTCAGAATAGCTCCCATAGACGGAGAGCCAATCGGTCACATCATAGGTCGCGCCGACGCGCGGCAGCACGCGCGTCGCGCTCGCGTCATAGTGGGTCGGCGGCGTGACCGCATTTTCGGTGAAGTGGATATCGACCGTGGCGACGCGCAGAGCGCCGAGGAAATGCAAGCGATCGAAGATCGTCGACTGCAATTGGACGCTCGCTCCGGCGTTCTGATAGCTATTGGCGATCTTCGTGAACACCACCGTGTCCGCCGCGCCTTCGACCGGCAGCCGAAAGACCGGGAAATATGGCGCGCGAAAGTCGATCAGCTGCGGGAAGCCGAAGAAGGAATCAGCGTCTGTCGTATTATTGCCCGCCATGATTCCGTGATCGACGACGCGATTGAAATCGCCGCCGACAAGCAGACGATTGCGGGTCGGGCCATAGTCGAATTTCGCGACGAAATTGGAGCTGATCGAGAATTCGGTAAGCTTCTGATCGAGAATGTCGTTCGCCACATAGAATTGCGATGGGCCGCCATAGACGCCGAAGGGACCGAAGTCGATGGTGGTCGGCTCATTGCCGAAGAGGAGCTGCGATGGTTCGTGGATTTTCGTGACGGAATAGCGCGCCGTGGTGAAAGTGGAGAATGTGTCGTCGAAGGCGTGATCGAAGCGCGCCGTCACAGACTGCGATTCCGTGGAGGTGACGGGAAGGCCGGCGTTGGCGAGGAAGGCCGAGCGGCGAATGGAATAAAATGAGCGATCGACAGAGCCGACGGCCGGCAGGCCCGGATAATCCTGCTGCTCGCGCCGCGCGACATGGCCTTGCAGCGTGAGCGAGGTTCCCGCGTTATTGGTGATGGTCAGCGTCGGATCGAGCGTGTAGCTCTGGCGACGGATCGTGTCGACAATCGATTGCGAGGTCTCGAATTGGCCGGCGAAGCGGAACAGCAACGTCTTCGATTCATTGAGCGGCTGATTGATGTCGAGATAAGGGCTGCCGAAGCGATAGCCGCCCGCGCGCACGCCCGCTTCCGCGAACCGATCCGGCGTGGGGAGCTTCGACACGATGTTGACGACGCCTCCGATCGGGCTCGCCCCGCCCTGGAACAGAATATTGGCGGGACCCTTCAAAACCTCGACCCGCTCGACATTGACGAGCAGATCACGCTCGCCGAGCGAGCCGTAATTCGGCAATCCGTCGATGTAGCGCTCCGCGTCCATTCCGCGCAGCTTGACGCCGAGCCCGCCGGGAAAGCGCGGATCGAGCGGCGTGAGGCCGGAGATGTTTTGGAAGACCTCGGACTGCGAGACGGCGTTTTGATCGTCGATCAGCTTGCGCGGGACGACGACGACGGAAAGCGGCAGCTCCTTCAGCGGCGCGGCCATGCGCGCGATGCGCGCGGTGAGCGCCTGATAGCCGCGCACTGGCCCGGCGGCGGTCTGCTCGACATCCGTTGCGGTCTTTGCTGCGGCCGGGCGTCGCTCTTCCGCAGCGATTGAGATGGGCGGCAGCGCCTCTTGCGCGGCGGCGCCGGGCAGGCCGGCCGCGGCGAGGGCGAGCGCGCTGACCGATCGCAGGGAAAAACGACGATTCATTTGTGGCCTCCTTGATCGCCGTTCTCTCGACGGCGTGGATGTCGTAGCGTTCGACAGGGGAGCGAGGCCCGCCAGCCTCCAACCCTCTGAGCAGCGCTCTAAAGGCGCCACTTAACCCGAATGTAACGTGAGCGCCGCCTCCATGGCTTTTCGTGGACTGTGGCGCCAACGCAACAGTCACGCTCGCGTCCGCTTGCCACCGCCACAATTGGCCACGATAATCCCCCCTCCCGATTGACGCGAGGCGGCGCCGAAAGATGCGGGTTCTGATGGTGGAGGATGAGCCGGAGATGGCGAAGCTCGTCGCGGGGAAGCTCGCGCGTTCGGGCTTCGTCGCCGATCGCGTGGGCTCGCTGGACGAGACGATGGAGGCGCTGCGGCAGCACAAATATTCGCTCGTGCTGCTCGACCGTCGTCTTCCGGACGGCGACGCGATCTCCATATTGCCCGAGATTCGTCGCGCGCAGCCGTCGATCCGCATCGTGATGCTGACCGCGCGCAACGCCGTCGAGGATCGGATCGAAGGGCTCGACGCCGGCGCCGATGATTATGTGACCAAGCCCTTCGACGCCAATGAGCTGATCGCGCGCGTGCGGGCCTGCCTGCGGCGGCCGGGCGGCGAGGCGGCGACGCCGATCGCGGTCGGCAAAATCGTCTTTCATCCGGATACGCGCGATGTCAGCGTCAATGGCGCGATGGTTCTGTTCCACAAGCGCGAGCGGGCTCTGCTGGACATTCTTCTGCTCAACGCCGGACGCGCGGTGCTGCGCGACCGTCTGCTCGCGGAAATTTACGGCTTCGCCGACGATGTGCAAGCCACGGCGCTCAGCATGCTGGTGTCGCGTTTGCGACGCCGGCTGCTCGATCTCGACGCGGGCGTCGAAATTCACACCGCGCGCGACGTGGGCTATCTGCTGACGGAGCGGAAGGGGCGATGAGAAGCCCATCGCTGCTCGCGCGCTTCGTGCTCAGCATCACACTGGCCGAGCTGATCGTCTTGTTTCTCGTCTGGCCGTGCGTGACGATTCTTGTCACCTATCTGGGCCTCGCGGCGACCGAGTCCAACACTGTCTGGGCGGAGTTCCATGCGATCGAAGTGGTCGAGAACGCGCTGAGGAGAGAGCCGGACGGGTCCGGCCATATCGATGCGACGCCCGAGCTGCGCACTTATCAGGCCCGCAATCCGAACTTTCGTTTCGCGATCATCGACAACCGCAGCGGCGCCGCGCTCGCCGGTTCGTCGGAGGAACTCGCGCGCGTGTTTCCGGGCGGCGGCGGGATCATCGCCATCAAGACCTATTTCCGGCTCTCGAACGATCCTGATCCCGATGCGCGCGGCGTCTACATGCTGATGTCGACGCCTTATTATTCGCTGGTGATCCACGGCTATACGCTGCACCCGGAAGATCTCGTCGCTGTGATGCGAGTGCATACGGACATCGCGCAACTCCTCTCCTTCTCGCCCTACATCATATTTGCGATCCTCGGCTCCTGGCTAGCGACGCGCTACGGATTGGCGCCGCTCTATGCGGCGAAGGAGCGGCTCGCGAAGATCGATCTTTCCTCCATCGACCAGCGCATCGACGTCTCGAAGGCGCCCAAGGAGATCGCGCCCTTGCTCGCGGCGATCAACGCCACGCTGGCGCGGCTCGAGGACGGCGCCAAAAGGCAGCGGCGCTTCACGGCCAATGCCGCGCATGAGCTGCTCACGCCGATCGCGATTTTGCGCGCGCGTCTCGATGCGCCCAACGAGCCGGGCTTTCTCGGCGATCTCGCCCGCGACATTCGGCGCATGCAGTCCATCGTCGAGCAATTGCTGGTTCTCGCTCGCGGCGCGGAGCGTGGAAACCTCGTCGCGGAGGACATAGATCTCGGCGCGCTCGCCCGCCATATGATCGCCGACTATCTGCCATTGTTCGTCGACAATGGGCGGGCGATCGCCTTCAATCCCCCGGCGACGCCGGTGATTGTCCGCGCCAATCGGCAAGCGCTCGAATGCATGCTTTCCAATCTCATCAATAACGCCCTGCGCGCCGAACCCGTCGGTGGGACGATCGAGCTTCGCGTGCGCGCCGGCGCCAGCCTGGAGGTCGCCGACCATGGCGAAGGGGTCGCGGCGAGCGAGCGGGAGTTCGTCTTCGAGCCATTCTGGCGCAGGACCGAGGCGACGCGAGGCTCCGGTCTCGGCCTCTCCATCGTCAAGGAGCTCGCGGAAAAGCAAGGCGGCGGCGTCTTCGTCACAGAGACGCCGGGTGGGGGCGCGACCTTTGGCCTCGCGCTGCCACATCGCGGAGCGCCATGATCCGCGGCGAGCGCCATCGGCACGGGCAGGAAACGCGCCGTCGCGACGGGGTCCTATGCCGAACAGCATATGCTTGGGACGTGGCGCTGCTCGAACCGCCACAGCAACCATAGGCGCAGAGGGTGCATAGCTCTTTAGACGGGGAAATCGAGTTCGAGGCAGAGGCCCGCATCAATGGTCCGGGCGATGATATTGATGAGCCGGCCGATCGACATCTACGCCTTCAAATGCCCGACCGTTGATGGCGGAGAGATTACGAGATCTTACACGCTCCCGCCCGGCGGCGACAAAGTCTGCTATCGGCGCGATCGGACATCGGGGATTGGGAGCCACAGGTCCGCTTCGGGTCACAGAACTAAACCGCTCTCGCGGTAGTTTGGGGCCGGCGTTTCGGGCGGGCTGCGGGTAACGGGTGGTCGGCGAACTGTCTGAAGATCGCGGGGTTAGCAACCTCGCTTCAGACAGGAGCAGCGCATGACAGAGGAGCGCATCACCCCGCTTCGCCAGCGCATGATCGAAGACATGGCCATCCGGCATATGGCCTCGGAGACCCAGCGCAGGACCAGAAACACCGAGCCGCCCGCATAGACCAGGGTCATGAGGCGATCTGGGTTGGAGGTCGCGGATATCTTCCGTGACCATGGCGCGGCGTGGCGCAAAGCCAACGCCGGCCATGTGAGCCTCGGCCAATCGAAGGTGATGTCGGCGATCGAGAGCTGCCGCACCGCGGCTCTCGGCGGGCATGTCGCGCGCTGCGAGGACTGCGCCCACGAAGTCATCGCCTACAATAGTTGTCGCAATCGGCACTGCCCGAAGTGCCAGGGCGCGGCGGCGAAGAGATGGCTGGCCGAG